>NZ_JBEZND010000063.1:0-33060 GCF_040706415.1 Streptomyces sp. NPDC048106
CGGCTGGCTGCACACCTACAATCACCACCGCGGACACACCGCGCTGAAAGGCCAACCACCCGCCAGCCGCGTCCCCAACCTCACGGGTCAATACAGCTAGGGCTGGGCCAGGGCTGGGCTGGGCTGGGGCGTGCTTCGAAGGTCCCGCCCGGCCCGGCTCATTCGCCGAGGCCGGCCAGGTCGCGCAGTCGGCGGCCCTGGGCGGCCCGCTCGGCGGCCCGCTGGTCGTCGTACGAACGGCCGGCCGCGCCCTTGAGCAGCGCCTTGGTCTCGACGACGGCGTCCCGCGGCGCGGCCACGAGCGCGGCGGTCAGGTCCCTGACGGCACCGTCGAGGTCGGCTGCCGGCACCGCCAGGTTCGCGAGGCCCGACGCCACCGACTCCTGCGCGCCGACGAAGCGGCCGGTCACGCAGATCTCCAGCGCGCGGGCATACCCGACCAGGCCGACCAGCGGATGCGTGCCGGCCAGGTCGGGGACGATGCCGAGGCTGGTCTCGCGCATGGCGAACTGCACATCGTCGGCGACGATCCGCAGGTCGCAGGCGAGCGCCAGCTGGAACCCGGCGCCGATGGCATGTCCTTGGACGGCGGCGACGGACACGAGGTCATTGCGCCGCCACCAGGTGAACGCCTCCTGGAATTCCGCGATGGTCGCGTCGAGCCCGGCATCGTCACGACGCGCGAGATCGGTGAAGGTCGGCTCGCCCGGGATCCCCTCCAGGGTGAACATCTGCCGGTCCAGCCCGGCGGAGAAGGACTTGCCCTCGCCGCGCAGCACCACGACGCGGACGGAGCCCGGCAGCAGCCGGCCGACCTCGGCGAGCGCCCGCCACAGAGCGGGGCTCTGGACGTTGCGCTTGGCGGGGTTCGTCAGCGTCACCGTGGCGAGCGCGTCGTCGACGGTGAGCCGTACGCCGTCCTTGTCGAGTACAGGAGCGAGGTCCTGGTCGGGCGTGGCCATGGGGCGCCTCCGATGGGTGCGGTCAGCGAAGCGGAGCTAAGTGACTGCACAGTAACCACCCGGCCGGTCGGTACGCCGACCGGGTGGCCACCATCGAAGCCGATGGCCGCCCGGAGTCAGGACGAAGCGGCCTTCTTGCCCCGGGTCGCTCCGCCACGCCCACGCAGCGTGACGCCCGACTCGCTGAGCATCCGGTGTACGAAGCCATACGAGCGGCCGGTCTCTTCGGCCAGTGCTCGGATACTCGCACCGGAGTCGTACTTCTTCTTCAGGTCTGCCGCGAGCTTGTCGCGCGCGGCGCCGGTCACCCGGCTGCCCTTCTTCAGAGTCTCGGCCACCCGTGCCTCCTCATGGGAAGTGCGCTCTGGTCTCCTCATGATCACCCCTCCGGGGCGTGATGGCCACCCATTCGGCAAGGTCGGTGAGACATCGTTGTGACGACAGGAGCGGACCCCCACAAGCGGAACGCCCTATTCCAGGGTCTTCCGCCGTCGGGGCCGAACGAGTGGATCCGCGAAGTGCCAGGTCAGGGACGCGCCACGGCCGACCCCTTGCTGGACAAGGGATCGGCCGGGAAATCGGTGTACGACACACCCTGATATGAGGAGATCTCACACAGATGATGGATCACGGCTCGGCCGAATGATCCATACTCAGTGGATCAGACTTTCGATCACGCCAGGGCGACGAGGTCCGCGTAGTCGGAGCCCCACAGGTCCTCGACGCCGTCGGGCAGCAGGATGATCCGCTCGGGCTGGAGCGCCTCCACGGCGCCCTCGTCGTGGGTGACGAGGACGACCGCGCCCTTGTAGGTGCGCAGCGCGCCGAGGATCTCCTCGCGGCTGGCGGGGTCGAGGTTGTTGGTCGGCTCGTCCAGCAGCAGCACGTTCGCGGAGGAGACCACCAGGGTCGCGAGCGCGAGGCGGGTCTTCTCGCCGCCGGACAGGACGCCCGCGGGCTTGTCCACGTCGTCGCCGGAGAACAGGAACGAGCCGAGCACCTTGCGGACCTCGACCAGGTCCATGTCCGGGGCGGCCGAGCGCATGTTCTCCAGGACCGTGCGCCCGGGGTCGAGGGTCTCGTGCTCCTGCGCGTAGTAGCCGAGCTTGAGGCCGTGGCCGGGGACGACCCGGCCGGTGTCGGGCTGCTCGACGCCGCCGAGGAGGCGCAGCAGGGTCGTCTTGCCCGCGCCGTTGAGGCCGAGGATGACGACGCGGGAGCCCTTGTCGATGGCGAGGTCGACGTCGGTGAAGATCTCCAGCGAGCCGTACGACTTCGACAGGCCCTCGGCCATCAGCGGGGTCTTGCCGCAGGGCGCGGGCTCCGGGAAGCGGAGCTTGGCGACCTTGTCGGACTGGCGCACCGCATCGAGGCCGGAGAGCAGCTTGTCGGCGCGGCGGGCCATGTTCTGCGCGGCGACGGTCTTGGTGGCCTTGGCGCGCATCTTGTCGGCCTGCGCGTTCAGGGCCGCGGCCTTCTTCTCGGCGTTGGCCCGCTCGCGCTTGCGGCGCTTCTCGTCGGCCTCGCGCTGCTGCTGGTAGAGCTTCCAGCCCATGTTGTAGACGTCGATCACCGAGCGGTTGGCGTCCAGGTAGAACACCTTGTTGACGACCGTCTCGACCAGTTCGACGTCGTGGGAGATCACGATGAAGCCGCCGCGGTAGGTCTTCAGGTAGTCCCGCAGCCAGATGATCGAGTCGGCGTCGAGGTGGTTGGTCGGCTCGTCCAGGAGCAGGGTGTCCGCGTCCGAGAACAGGATGCGGGCCAGCTCGATACGGCGGCGCTGACCGCCGGAGAGGGTGTGCAGCGGCTGGCCGAGCACCCGGTCGGGCAGGTTCAGCGCGGCGGCGATGGTGGCGGCCTCGGCCTCGGCGGCGTACCCGCCCTTGGTGAGGAACTCCGTCTCCTGGCGCTCGTACTGCTTCATCGCCTTGTCGCGGGTCGCGCCCTTGCCGTTGGCGATCCGCTCCTCGTTCTCGCGCATCTTGCGCAGCAGGACGTCCAGGCCGCGCGCGGACAGGACGCGGTCGCGGGCGAGGACGTCCAGGTCGCCGGTGCGGGGGTCCTGCGGGAGGTAGCCGACCTCGCCGGAGCGGGTGATGGTGCCGGCCGCGGGGACGCCCTCGCCGGCCAGGCACTTGGTGAGGGTGGTCTTGCCTGCGCCGTTGCGGCCGACGAGGCCGATGCGGTCGCCCTTCGTCACGCGGAAGGTGGCGTTGTCGATGAGGATGCGGGCGCCGGCGCGCAGCTCGATTCCGGTGGCGGAGATCACGGACAGACTCCTGGGCGTACAGAGGTTGGCAGGTGGGCGGCTGAGGACGTTCCCGCCGTCTAATGCGCGAGGAGAATGGCCATGGGAGAAGTCTAACGGGGCCGTGCAAGCTGTTTTCCCGGGTCCGCATCGCCGGGCGGCGGGCCGGGGAGAACTTCCGTGGACGGGAGGAGTGATCCGCATGGCGGGAATGGGTGGGGGACGGCCGGGCATCTGCCCGACGCTGCTGTACGCGGACGCGCAGGCGGCGATCCGTCAGCTCACGGAGGGCCTCGGCTTCACCGAGCTGACGGTGTACGAGGCGGCGGGCGGCAAGGTGCTGCACGCCGAGCTGGTCCAGGGCAACGGCGCGGTGATGATCGCCTCCAAGGGCCGCGGCGGCCCGTTCGACACGGCGATGAGGCACGCGGGGCCCGCCGGGGTGTACGTGGTGGTGGACGACGTGGACGCCCACCACCAGCGGGCCGTGGCGCACGGCGTCGAGATCCTCGTGCCCCCGACGGACCAGGACTACGGCTCGCGGGACTACCTGGCCCGGGACGTCGAGGGCAACCTGTGGAGCTTCGGGACGTACGCGCCGGAGATCGGGGTCTGAGGCGCCGGCGGGCGCGGGTCCCTCACCCGCCGGTGTGCACCTGGAACGCGGCCCGGCGCACGGCCTTGGCGAGGGCCGGGTCGGGGTGGGCGGCGGCGAGGGCGACCAGGACCTGCACGGTGCGGGGGTGGCCGACGGCGCGGACCTCGTCGAGCAGCCGGGGCACGGTGGGCTGGACCGCGGACTCCAGGTGCCGGACCAGCATCGGCGCCTCGCCGTGGTCGGCGACGGCCGCGGCGGTGTCCACCCACAGCCAGGTGGCCTCCTCGCGGGTGAGGACCTCGTGGGCGTCCTCCGGGTCGAGGCCGTCGTGCTCGGCGAGCCACAGCAGGGCGTACGGCCGCAGCGTCGGCTCGTCGACCACGGCGCGTACGTCGGGCTCGGCGGGCGCGCCGACCACGCGCAGCGCCTCGAAGGCCAGCCCGCGCAGCAGGGCGTCCTCGCCGCGCGCGGCGTCGATCAGCTCGGAGACGGCGCTGCCGACGGTGCGGGCGGCCAGCCAGGCCCGGTACTCGGCGCGGGCCGCGTTGGGGCGGAGCTGGGCGCAGCCGCGCAGCATGTCCTCGGCGGACTGCTCGATGTTGCCGGCCGGGCTCTGGGCGGCCACGCAGATCTGCTCCAGCTTGACCCACACCGCCCAGCTGCCCAGCGGGGTGAGGGTGGCCTGGCCGGCGTCGCAGGTGAGGGCGCCGACGTGGGCGAGGGCCGCCAGCGCCCAGTCGAGGAGCGGGGCGAGGGAGGCGGGCGGGGCGTCCGGGCTCCCGGCGGGCTCGGCGGGGGGCTCCGCGCCGGACTCGTAGGGGACCTCGCAGCGTTCGGTGCGCAGCTCGGTGACCCGCTGCTGGAGCAGGTCGAGCAACTGTTCGACCGGGACGGGGCCGGCGGACAACTGGAGGAAGGAGAGCACCTGCGGCATGGCGGAGACGGTCTCCGCGACGGCGGCCGGCTCGTGTCCCTCCGGTTCGGGGAGGGCGAGCGACCAGGCGTCGAAGAGGGCGACCCAGCCGCGCAGCACGGCGCTGTCGTCGCGGTCCCAGGCGCGCAGCCGCCAGCCGGGGCGCGCGCTGTCCCCGTGCACCTCGACCAGTCCGGCCAGGCGTGCGGTGTCCCAGTCGGCGCGGACCTGGCCGGAAGTGAGCCCGAGGTCGGCGGCGGCGCGGTCGGCGGTGGCGGCGGAGAGGGTGGCCTTGCCGTCGGCGGTGGCGGCGTCACGGCCGGGGCCCAGGGCGTTGTCCGCCCAGCGGGCGACGCGGACCGCGCCGGCCAGCCCGGTGCGGGCCATTCTGGCCAGCTCGGCGGCGGCGGGGGTGCCCTCCGGCGGCCGGGGTGCGGGGCGGCGCGGGCGCCGCTGGTTCACAGCTCTGGGGGCGGCGGCCAGGGGTCGAGGTCGGACGAGTCGGAGCCTGGAGTCGCGCGGGATACGGGACGTCACAGGGGCAGTCTTCCGGTTGACGGTCCGAAAACCCAAACGGAATGTCACGGCGGGCGACGGGGCTGGCCAACGCACCGGGTTCCACAGGGGGTGCGTAGACGACTTTCGGCCAACCGCACGACCGCAACCGGAACGGCGGTGACCGCTCGGGACGCGTCCGGTGCGCCCCGGCGTGCGCCGTCACACCAGCGGGGTCAGGAAGCGCCGTAGCCGCTCCTCGTACGCCGCGGGGTCCGGGTTCCACATCGCCGCGTGCGGGGCGTTCGGCACGGTGTGCAGGGCGACGCGGTCGGGGCGGCGCGCGGCGAGCAGCCGGGAGAACTCCCAGGGGGCGACCAGGTCGCCGGGGCCGTGGATGATCAGGGTCGGGGCGGCGAGCCGCTCGGGGTCGGTGATCTCGGCGACCCGGTCGGCGTGCAGGCCGGCGCGGCCCTGGGCGGCCCGCACCGCGAGCGGCAGCAGCGGCGAGGGGGTGCGCCGGGCGCGGGCGAGGGCGCGCAGCGTCGCCTCCCAGCTCAGCACCGGCGAGTCGAGGACCAGCCCGGCGACGCGGTCGCGCACGGCGGAGTGCTCCGCGGCGCGCAGCGCCATGGTGGCGCCGGTGGACCAGCCGAGCAGGAGGACGCGGCGGGCGCCGTAGCGGACGGCGTAGCGGATCGCCGCGTCCACGTCGCGCCACTCGGTCTCGCCGAAGTGGTTCAGGCCGTCCGCGGGGCGGGGGGCGCCGAGGTCGCCCCGGTGGGCGAGGGCCAGAACCGGAAGGCGGCGGGCGCGCAGGAAGCCCATGAGGTTCATGACGTGCTCGCGGGTGGTGCCGAGGCCGTGCACGGCGATCACCCAGGTGTCCCGGTCGCCGGGCAGGAACCAGGCGGGCAGCGAGCCGAGTTCGCCGGGCACGTCCACGTCGGCGTGGTCGAGGCCGAGCGCGGTGCTCGGGTTGCCGACGTACAGGTTGGGGGTGAACCAGACGGGGTCGCCGGGCGCGAGGGTGCCGTGCGTCACGCGCTCCAGGCGGCGTACGACGGTGTCGGCGGTGTGCCGTGCCGTCTCCAGCACGGGCCCCACGACCGCGTGCGAGCCGTCGCCCGCGAGGCCGTAGGTGCCGGGGCGCAGCGAGGCCAGGTCCCGGGTGAGGGTGAGCTGCCCGGCCGCCGCGTCGTGCACGGTGAGCCGCGGCTCGGTGGGCAGCGGCCCGCTGCCGGTCGCCTTCAGCGCGACATCGCTGGCGAGCCGGCCGGCGGCCACGGATGCCAGGCCGGCGGCCACGGCGGCGGTGACCGCGGCGGCGGTCGCTTTGAGGGGGCGCACGGGACCAGTGTCACGGGGGGTGCGGCGCCCGGCCAGTGGAGAGGCGGACCGGGGTGAAGGAGACGAAGGGAATGAAGAGGACGAAAGGAATGAAAGGAACGAGGGGTGCGGGATCGCGGCCGGGCCGCGGTTCGGGAAGCTGCGGGGCACGGGTCACCTCCGTTGGCCGTATCCCTTCAAGCGTTCCCCGGCCTCGGCGAGTTGTGCCTCCGTCAGCAGAGACGGGGTCAGGCCCGGGACGGAGGAGGCGGTCAGCCACAGGCGGCACATCCACTCCAGCTGGGCGGTGCGGTCGTAGGCCTGGTCGAGGGTGGCGCCGTAGGTGAGGGTGCCGTGGTTGCGCAGGAGGCAGCCGGAGCGGCCGTCGAGGGCGCGGAGCATGTGCGCGGCCAGCTCGTCGGTGCCGTAGGTGGCGTACGGCGCGACGCGCACGGGTCCGCCGAGGGCGGCGGCCATGTAGTGGACCAGCGGCAGCTCGGAGACCAGCATGGAGACCGCGGTGGCGTGCACGGCGTGGGTGTGGACGATCGCGCGGGCGTCGGTGGTGCGGTAGACGGCGAGGTGCATGGGCAGCTCGCTCGTCGGCACCAGCGAGCCGAGCACCTGACGGCCGGTGAGGTCCACGCCGGTGATGTCGTCCGGGGTGAGCCGGTCGTAGGGCACGCCCGACGGGGTGACGAGCACCACGTCCCCGACGCGTGCGGAGACATTGCCCGAGGTGCCGACGACCAGCCCGTCGGCGACGCTCCGCCGCGCCGTCGCGACCAGTGCCGCCCACCGCTGCGCCGCTTCCTCGCGCACTTCTCCGCCCGTCTCCCGCAGCTTCGAGGTCATGTCCGCGATCCTGCCAGCCGCCCCTACCCCATAGGGCGCGGTCGCCGCACTTCTGTCCGAGTCTCGGAACCCCCAAAAGGGTTCATATCGCACCAGACACCATGAATCTGCGCCAATTCGCCGAGCGTCCGCCCTTGAATGAGCCCTCCTTGCCCGCCGGGCGACCTGGTCGTCCGTCACCCCGGGGAGTTGGCACATGGCCCGTGACCGCACTCACCTCCGCCGCCGCGCCGGCGCCCTCGCGGCGGCCGCCGCGGCGCTCGTCCTCACCTGCGCCGCCGGCGCCTCGGCGGGTCCCCCGGGCCGGCCCGCGAGCCGGCCCGGGGGCCACGACGTCTCCTCCCACCAGAGGCGCGTGAACTGGCCGGCCGCCCAGGCCGGCGGGGCGCGCTTCGTCTACGTCAAGGCGACCGAGTCCACGCACTACCACAACCCCTATTTCCACCAGCAGTACGACGGCGCCCGCGACGCCGGCCTGATCCGCGGCGCCTACCACTTCGCGCTGCCGGACGAGTCCTCCGGCGCCAGGCAGGCCAGGTACTTCGTGGAGCACGGCGGGGACTGGCGGGCCGACGGCTGGACGCTGCCGCCCGCGCTGGACATCGAATACGACCCGTACCGCGCGAGGGACAAGTGCTACGGCCTGAGCGAGAGGCGCATGACGGCCTGGATCTGGTCCTTCAGCGACGAGGTTTTGCGCGAGACCGGCCGCCGCCCTGTGATCTACACCACGGACCAGTGGTGGAGGCTGTGCACCGGCGACAGCCACGCCTTCGCCTCCCGCCACCCGCTGTGGGTCGCCCGCCACGACGCCTCGGAGCCGGGCTCGCTGCCGGGCGGCTGGCGGCACTGGACCTTCTGGCAGTACGCCACCTCCGGCCGGCTGCCGGGTGACCAGAATCTCTTCCGCGGCACCTTCGGCAGGCTGCGGGCGTTCGCGGCGGGCTGGTAGCCCAAGGGGGCTCTGGGCACGTCCGCTCCGGGAGGGACAAGCGGAGTCCCGCACCCCCGATGCGGACACCCTCGTGCCCGCCTCAGTTCATCTTCCGTTCACCCAGGTTGCCTACGTTCATCCGGACACCGACCTCGAACGATTGCCTGGGTAAATGGAAAGCTTCTCGCTGATCCTCGCGATTGTGGTGGTCACCGCACTCGCGTTTGATTTCACGAACGGTTTCCACGACACCGCGAACGCGATGGCCACCACCATCTCCACAGGCGCCATGAAGCCGAAGCTCGCGGTAGCCATGTCCGCCACCCTCAACCTGGTGGGGGCCTTCCTCTCCGTGGAGGTCGCCAACACGATCTCCAAGGGTCTCGTCGACGAAAGCGGCATCCGTCCCGAGGTCATCTTCGCCGCCCTGGTCGGCGCGATCCTCTGGAACCTGCTGACCTGGCTGGTGGGCCTGCCCTCCAGTTCCTCGCACGCCCTGATGGGTGGTCTGATCGGCGCCGCCATCGCCTCCGCCGGGTTCGACGCGGTGCACGGCGGGGTGCTGGTCACCAAGGTGCTGCTGCCCGCGGTCGCCGCGCCGGTCGTGGCGGGCATCGCGGCACTGGTGGCGACCCGGTGCTCCTACGGCATCGGCGGCAAGGCCGAGGGCGAGGCCACCCGCAAGGGTTACCGCGCCGGCCAGGTCGCCTCCGCCGCGCTGGTCTCCCTCGCGCACGGCACCAACGACGCGCAGAAGACGATGGGCGTCATCACCCTCGCGCTGATCGCGGGCGGCGCCATCGCCCCCGGCTCCAACCCTCCCACCTGGGTGATCCTCTGCGCGGGCCTGGCCATCGCGCTCGGCACCTACATCGGCGGCTGGCGCATCATCCGCACCATGGGCACCGGCCTGACCGACCTGGAGCCCCGTCAGGGCTTCGCCGCGCAGACCAGCGCCGCGACCGCCATCCTGGCCTCCTCGCACCTCGGCTTCTCCCTCTCCACCACCCACGTCGTCTCCGGCGCGGTGATGGGTTCGGGTCTGGGCCGCAAGGGCGGTGTGGTCCGCTGGTCCACCGCGACCCGGATGGCCGTCGCCTGGGTGCTCACCCTGCCGGCCGCCGCGCTGGTCGGCGCGGGCGCCGAGGCCGTCACCGAACTCGGGGACTGGGGCACCGCCGTGGTCGCCGTCTTCCTGGTCGCCGCGAGCGCCTGGATCTACAGGCTGTCCCGGCGCGAGGTCATCGACCACACCAACGTGGTCGCCGAGGGGAGCCCGGAGCCGTCCGGTGTGGTGACCACCGCCATCGCCGCGGTGACCCCGCCCCCGGCGGGCGCGCTCACCGACGGCCTGACGGCCACCATCCCGGCCCCGGCCACCGACCCGACGGCCCCCGCCGCCTCCGCGGTCCCGCCGGCCGCCACCGTCTGATCCCGAGCCCCGCTCACCGAGCCCCGTTCACCAAGGAAGCGTTCCCATGAAGATCGACTGGGCGGCCATCGGCTCCGTCTTCGGCGTCAGCCTCGCGTTCACCGTGGGCCTGGTGGTCCTGTTCACCCTCGGCGTCAACGGCCTGGCCCGGCGCGAGAAGGCCGCGGCCGAGGGCGGCTCCGCCACGCTCGCCGTCACCGGCGCCTACGTCTGCTTCGCGGCCTGCGCCGCGGCGGTGGCGTACGGCATCGTCCTGATCCTCGCCAAGTCCTGAGCCCGGGGCCCGCGAGGCCCCCTCAGGTCCCCCGAGACCCCCGAAGGCTCCCCGCCGCCACCCGCGGCAGGGGAGCCTTCGGCATGTCCGGCCACCCCCCTGATGTGGGAATCTGCACACTCCCGCAGGTCAACGGCAAGTTGACGGTTCTTCCGGGAGCGTGGTGGACTGCCTGGGCCATATACGGCAGCAGGAGAGGAAGCCGGTGCGAATCCGGCGCGGTCCCGCCACTGTCACCGGGGAAGAACCCCCCGGAAGCCAGGAACTCTCGCCGCCGGATCACGTCGAACCAGGGCGCGGACACCCTGAGTGAGGACACATCGCCATGCTCGGCTGCCGAAGGACCAGTACCCGGACCACTGTCGCGGTGCCCACGGCCGGCTGAGCCGATGGCCGCCGATCGCAGATATGCGTACGGCGCCGCCGCCGGACTCCTCGGCGACCTGCTCCTCGGCGATCCCCGCCGCGGGCACCCGGTCGCCGCGTTCGGACGGGCGGCCGCCGCTGCCGAGGGCGCGTTGTGGCACGACCACCGAGGCTGGGGCGCCCTGCACACCACCGTGTGCGCCGGGGGCGCCGTCGCGCTCGGAGCGCTGGCCGCCCGTGCCGTACGCCCCTCCCCCACCGCCTCCGTCGCCCTGACCGCCGCGGCCGCCTGGGCCGTCGTCGGCGGCACCTCCCTCGCCCGCGAGGCCCGGGCGATCGGGGACGCCCTGGCGGCCGGGGATGTCGAGGCGGCCCGCGCCCGGCTGCCGCACCTGTGCGGCCGGGATCCGCAGGCGCTGGACGCCGACGGCATCGCGCGGGCCGTGGTCGAGTCCGTCGCCGAGAACACCTCCGACGCGGTCGTGGGCGCCCTGGTCTGGGGCGCGGCCGCCGGGGTGCCGGGGCTGCTCGGCTTCCGGGCCGCCAACACCCTGGACGCGATGGTGGGTCACCGGTCTCCCCGCTACCGCCGCTTCGGCTGGGCGGCCGCGCGCCTGGACGACGTGGCCGGCTGGCCGGGGGCCCGGCTGACCGCCGTACTCGCCGCCGTCGCCGGACCCGACCCGCGCGGCGCGGTGCGGGCCTGGCGCGCGGACGCCCGCAGGCATCCGAGCCCCAACGCCGGTCCCGTGGAGGCGTCCTTCGCGGGTGCCCTCGGCGTGCGCCTCGGCGGCACCCTCTCCTACGGCGGCCGTGTCGAGCACCGCCCGGTGCTCAACGGCGCCACCGGACGGGCCGTACGGGTCACCGACATCGGCCGCGCGGTACGGCTCTCCCGCCGCGTCGGCCTGCTCGCGCTCGGCACCACCGTCGCCGCGCGGCTCCTGATCAGCGGCGTCAGCGGCGTCCGTGGCGTCAGCGGCGTCAGCGGGCGGAAAGGACACGCGAAGTGAACGGTGGTCTCCTCGTCGCCGGCACCACCTCCGACGCCGGCAAGAGCGTCGTGACGGCCGGGATCTGCCGGTGGCTGGCGCGCCAGGGCGTGAAGGTCGCGCCGTTCAAGGCGCAGAACATGTCCCTCAACTCCTTCGTCACCCGTGAGGGCGCCGAGATCGGGCGGGCCCAGGCCATGCAGGCCCAGGCATGCCGGATCGAGCCGACCGCGCTGATGAACCCCGTGCTGCTCAAGCCGGGCGGCGAACAGAGCAGCCAGGTGGTGCTGCTGGGCAGGCCGGTGGGCGAACTCAGCGCGCGCGGCTACCACGGCGGGCGCCAGCAGCGGCTGCTCGGCACGGTGCTGGACTGCCTGGCCGAACTGCGGGGCCGGTACGACGCGGTGATCTGCGAGGGGGCGGGCAGCCCGGCCGAGATCAACCTGCGCCGGACCGACATCGTCAACATGGGGATCGCGCGCGGTGCCGGGCTGCCCGTGCTGGTCGTCGGCGACATCGACCGCGGGGGCGTCTTCGCCTCCTTCTTCGGCACCCTCGCGCTGCTGTCGCCCGAGGACCAGGAACTGGTCGCCGGGTTCCTCGTGAACAAGTTCCGCGGCGACGTCTCGCTGCTGGAGCCCGGCCTGGACATGCTGCGGGGGCTCACCGGGCGGCGGACGTACGGCGTGCTGCCGTTCCGGCACGGACTCGGCATCGACGAGGAGGACGGACTCCGCCTCTCCCTGCGCGGGTCGGTGCGCGAGCCGGCCGTCGCCGCCCCGGCCGGCGAGGACGTGCTGCGGGTCGCCGTGTGCGCGATCCCGCTGATGTCGAACTTCACCGACCTGGACGCGCTGGCCGCCGAACCGGGCGTCGTGGTGCGGTTCGTGGACCGCCCGGAGGAACTGGCCGACGCCGACCTGGCCGTCGTCCCCGGCACCCGGGGCACGGTCCGGGCGCTGTCGTGGCTGCGCGAGCGGGGTCTCGCCGGCGCCCTGGCCGAGCGGGCCGCCGCCGGCCGGCCCGTGCTCGGCATCTGCGGCGGCTTCCAGATCCTCGGCGAGCACATCGAGGACGAGGTGGAGTCACGCGCCGGCGCCGTCCCCGGGCTCGGGCTGCTGCCCGTGCGGGTGCGGTTCGCCCGCGAGAAGACCCTCGCCCGGCCCCGCGGCCGGGCCCTCGGCGAGCCGGTCGAGGGGTACGAGATCCATCACGGCGTGGCCCGCGTCACCGGCGGGGAGGCCTTCCTGGACGGCTGCCGGGTGGGCGCGACCTGGGGCACCCACTGGCACGGCTCGCTGGAGTCGGACGGCTTCCGCCGCGCCTTCCTGCGCGAGGTGGCCGCCGCCGCGGGCCGCCGCTTCACCCCCGCGCCGGACACGTCCTTCGCCGCGCTGCGCGAGGAGCAGCTCGACCGGCTCGGCGACCTGATCGAACAGCACGCGGACACCGACGCGCTGTGGCGGCTCATCGAGTCCGGCGCGCCGCGAGGACTGCCCTTCATCCCACCGGGAGCGCCCGCATGAGCACAGTGTTGTTGTTGTCGACCGCCGACACGGACCTGCTGGCGGCCCGGGCCTCCGGCGCCGGGTACCTGATCGGCAATCCGACCCGGGTCGACGTCGCGGAGGAACTGCCGCGGCTGCTGGCGGGCGCCGACCTCGCCGTCGTACGGCTGCTCGGCGGCAGGCGCGCCTGGGAGGAGGGACTGGCCGCGCTGGCGGCCTCCGGCGTCCCGGCGGTGCTGCTGGGCGGCGAGACGGTGCCGGACGCGGAGCTGATGGCCGCGTCGACGGTGCCCGCCGGTGTGGTGGCCCAGGCGCTGCGCTACCTGGTGGAGGGCGGCCCCGGCAACCTGCGGGAGCTGTCCCGGTTCCTGTCCGACACCGTGCTGCTGACCGGCGAGGGCTTCGAGGAACCGCGCCGGATGCCGGAGTACGGCGTCCACGGCGCGCACGAAGTCCAGGACGGCCGCCCGACGGTGGGCGTGCTCTTCTACCGGGCCCATGAACTCAGCGGCAACACCGCCTTCGTGGACACCCTGTGCGCGGCGATCGAGGCACGGGGCGCCAACGCCCATCCCGTCTACTGCGGTTCGCTGCGCGGCGCGGACCCGGGCCTGTACGAGCTGCTGGGCCGGGCCGACGCGCTGGTGGCCACCGTGCTCGCGGCGGGCGGCACGCACGCCGCGCAGGCGTCGGCGGGCGGGGAGGAGGAGTCCTGGGACGTCGGGGCGCTGGCCGACCTCGGCATCCCGGTCCTGCAAGGGCTCTGCCTCACCTCCTCGCGCGCGGCGTGGGAGGAGTCCGACGCGGCCCTGTCCCCCATGGACGCGGCGATGCAGGTGGCGATCCCGGAGTTCGACGGCCGGCTGGTCACCGTGCCGTTCTCCTTCAAGGAGCAGGGCCCCGACGGGGTCCCGGTGTACGCCGCCGACCCCGAGCGGGCCGCGCGGGTGGCCGGGATCGCCGAGCGGCACGCACGGCTGCGGCACAAGCCGAACGCGGAAAAGCGCGTCGCGCTGGTCTTCACCGCGTACCCGACCAAGCACTCCCGCGTCGGCAACGCGGTCGGACTGGACACGCCCGCGTCGGCGGTCCGGGTGCTGGACGCGCTGCGCGACGCCGGATACGGGCTCACCGAATACCCCTCCGGCGGCGACGAGTTGATCCACCGGCTGATCGAGGCGGGCGGCCACGACGTGGAGTGGCTGACGGAAGAGCAGCTCGCCGCCGCGCCCGCGCGGGTGCCGCTGGCCGACTACCGGGCCTGGTTCGAGGAGCTGGACCCGCGGCTGCGGGAGGCGATGCGTCAGACGTGGGGCGAGCCGCCGGGCAGCCTGTACGTGGACGGCGACGACATCGTGCTGGCGTGCCTGCGGTTCGGCAACGTGGTCGTGCTGATCCAGCCGCCGCGCGGCTTCGGCGAGAACCCGATCGCGATCTACCACGACCCCGACATGCCGCCCTCCCACCACTACATGGCGGCCTACCGCTGGCTGGAGCACGGCTTCGGCGCGGACGCGGTGGTGCACATGGGCAAGCACGGCACGATGGAGTGGCTGCCGGGCAAGGGCCTCGGCCTGTCGCGCGGCTGCGCACCGGACGCGGTGCTCGGCGAACTGCCGCTGATCTACCCGTTCATCGTCAACGACCCCGGCGAGGGCACCCAGGCCAAGCGGCGCGGGCACGCCACGGTGGTGGACCACCTGGTGCCGCCGATGGCCCGCGCCGACACCTACGGCGACCTCGCCAAGCTGGAGCAGCTCCTGGACGAGTACGCGCTCGTCTCCGACCTCGACCCGGCGAAGGCCCCGGCCGTGCGCGCCCAGATCTGGACCCTGGTCAAGGCCGCCGAGCTGCACCACGACCTGCACGTGGCCGAGCAGCCGGACGACGACGCGTTCGACGAGTTCGTCATGCACATCGACGGCTACCTGTGCGAGATCAAGGACGTACAGATCCGCGACGGCCTGCACGTCCTGGGCGGCGGCCCGGTCGGCGAGCCCCGCGTCAACCTCGTCCTCGCCGTGCTGCGCGCCTCCCAGGTGTGGGGCGGCCGGGCGAACGCCCTGCCGGGGCTCAGGGCCTGTCTGGCGGACCGGTTCGGGCTGGTGGAGAAGGAGCTGCTGGCCGAGCCGGGCGCGCCCGCGAAGGTGCCGGCGGAGCTGACGGACCTGGTGGACGGTCCGGCGCGGACGGCCGCCGACGCGATCGATCTGCTGGAGCGGCTGTGCCGGCGGATCGCGGAGGACCTGGAGGCCCGGGGCTGGGCGCGCGAGGCCGTGGGGGACGTCGTGCGGGCGGCGCTCGGGGGCGTGCGGCTGCCGGAGGCGGTGGCCGTGCTGGAGTTCGCGTGCGACGAGGTCGTGCCGCGCCTCGCGCGGACCACGGACGAGATCGGGCACATCCTGCGGGCGCTGGACGGCGGTTACGTCCCGGCGGGTCCGTCGGGTTCCCCGACGCGCGGCCTCGTGAACGTCCTGCCGACCGGCCGCAACTTCTACTCCGTCGACCCCAAGGCGATCCCGTCCCGGCTGAGCTGGGAGGTCGGGCAGTCGCTCGCCGACTCGCTGGTGCGGCGGTACCTGGCCGACACCGGCGAGTACCCCCAGTCCGTCGGCCTGACGGTCTGGGGCACGTCCGCGATGCGTACCCAGGGCGACGACATCGCCGAGATCCTGGCGCTGCTCGGCTGCCGTCCGGTGTGGGACGACGCCTCGCGCCGGGTGACGGGCTTCGAGGTGATCCCGCCGGCGGAGCTGGGGCGCCCGCGCATCGACGTCACGGTCCGCATCTCCGGCTTCTTCCGGGACGCGTTCCCGCACGTGGTCGGGCTGATCGACGACGCGGTGCGGGCGGTGGCCGAGCTGGCGGAACCGGCGTCGGCCAACCATGTGCGGGCGCACGTGGAGGAGGACGTCGCCGAGCACGGTGACCGGCGGCGCGCCACGGCCCGGATCTTCGGCTCCAAGCCGGGCGCGTACGGCGCGGGCCTGCTGCCGCTGATCGACGCGCGCAACTGGCGTTCGGACGCCGATCTCGCCGAGGTGTACGCCGTGTGGGGCGGTTACGCGTACGGGCGGGGTCTGGACGGCCGGGCGGCGCGCGGGGACATGGAGACGGCGTTCCGGCGGATCGCGGTGGCGGCGAAGAACGTCGACACCCGCGAGCACGACCTGGTCGACGCCGACGACTACTTCCAGTACCACGGCGGCATGGTGGCCATGGTGCGGCATCTGACCGGCGCCAACCCCGAGGCGTACGTGGGCGATTCGGCCGTGCCGGACCAGGTGAGGACGCGCACGCTGGGCGAGGAGACGCACCGGGTGTTCCGGGCGCGGGTGGTCAACCCGCGCTGGATGGCGGCCATGCGCAGACACGGCTACAAGGGCGCCTTCGAGATGGCCGCGACCGTGGACTACCTGTTCGGGTACGACGCCACGGCGGGTGTGGTGGACGACTGGATGTACGAGCGGCTCGGCGCGGAGTACGTCTTCGATCCGGAGAACCGCGCCTTCATGAAGAAGTCCAACCCGTGGGCGCTGCGCGGCATCACCGAACGGCTCCTCGAAGCGGCGGACCGGGGCCTGTGGGCCGAGCCGGACGCGGACACGCTGGAGCGGCTGCGCGCCACCTATCTGGAGCTGGAAGGCGACTTGGAGGGCGACGACCAGTGACGACTCCCTTTCCTTTCACGGCCGTTGTCGGCCAGGACGATCTGCGGCTCGCGCTGCTGCTGAACGCCGTGTCCCCGGCGGTCGGCGGGGTGCTGGTGCGCGGCGAGAAGGGCACCGCGAAGAGCACGGCCGTGCGGGCCCTCTCGGCGCTGCTGCCGGCGGTGGCCGTGGTGCCCGGGTGCCGGTTCTCCTGTGCTCCGGGGGCGCCGGACGCGGCGTGTCCGGACGGTCCGCACGAGGCGGGGCCGGGGACCGAACGGCCCGCCCGGATGGTCGAGTTGCCGGTCGGCGCCTCGGAGGACCGGCTGGTCGGCGCGCTGGACATCGAGCGGGCGCTCGCGGAGGGCGTGAAGGCGTTCGAGCCGGGGCTGCTGGCCGACGCGCACCGCGGGATCCTGTACGTGGACGAGGTCAACCTCCTGCACGACCACCTGGTCGACCTGCTGCTGGACGCTGCGGCGATGGGTGCCTCGTACGTGGAGCGCGAGGGCGTCTCCGTGCGGCACGCCTCCAGGTTCCTGCTCGTCGGGACCATGAACCCGGAGGAGGGCGAGCTGCGGCCGCAACTGCTGGACCGCTTCGGACTGACCGTGGAGGTCGCGGCCTCGCGGGAGCCCGATCAGCGGGTGGAGGTCGTCCGGCGGCGGCTCGCCTACGACGACGATCCCGCCGGGTTCGCCGCGCGGTGGGCCGGCGAAGAGGCCGCCCTGCGGCAACGGATCGCGGCGGCACGGGAGTTGTTGCCTCGGGTACGGCTGGGTGACGCGGCGCTGCGGCAGATCGCGGCGACCTGCGCGGCCTTCGAGGTGGACGGCATGCGCGCCGACATCGTGATGGCCCGTACGGCGACCGCGCTGGCCGCGTGGGCGGGGCGGACCGAAGTACTCGCCGAGGACGTGCGGCAGGCCGCGCTGCTGGCGCTGCCGCACCGCAGGCGGCGCAACCCCTTCGACGCGCCGGGGCTCGACGAGGACAAGCTGGACGAGACGCTGGAGCGGTCCGCCGGTAAGGGCACGGACGACGGGGACGGCGACGACGATCCGGACGGTCCCGGCGGGGGCGGCGGGGGCGGGCAGCCGGCGCCCGGCTCCGGGCCGGAGGGCGGCGGGGACACCGCCGCGCGCCCGGAGGCCGGTGAGGGCGGGGAACCGCGGGCCGCGGGCGCCGGTCCGGCCGAGCAGTCCCCGGTGCGGGCGGCCGAGCCCTTCCGGGCCAGGGTGCTCAGCGTGCCCGGGATCGGGGAGGGTGCCGCCGGACGGCGGTCACGGGCGCGGACCGAGCACGGGCGGACGACCGGGGCGCGGCGCCCGCAGGGGGCCCTCACCAGGCTGCACCTGGCGGCGACCGTGCTGGCGGCGGCGCCGTACCAGCGGGCGCGCGGCCGCTCCGGGCCCGGGCTGGTGATCCGCCGGGACGATCTGCGGCAGGCGAGCCGGGAGGGGCGCGAGGGCAATCTCGTGCTGTTCGTCGTGGACGCCTCCGGCTCCATGGCGGCCCGGCAGCGGATGGGCGCCGTGAAGGGCGCGGTGCTGTCGCTGCTGCTCGACGCCTATCAGCGGCGGGACAAGGTGGGTCTGGTGACCTTCCGGGGTTCCGGCGCCGAGGTGGCACTGCCGCCGACGTCCTCGGTCGACGCGGCGGCCGTGCGGCTGGAGTCGCTGCCGACGGGCGGACGTACCCCGCTGGCGGCCGGGCTGCTCAGGGCCCACGAGGTGCTGCGGGTGGAACGGCTGCGGGATCCGGCGCGGCGGGCGCTGCTGGTCGTGGTGACCGACGGTCGGGCGACGGCCGGCGGCGCGGCGGGCGGGGCGGAGCCGGTCGCCCTCGCCGGGCGCGCGGCGCGGCTGTTCGCGGCCGAGGGGGTCGCCTCGGTGGTCGTGGACTGCGAGTCGGGGCCGGTGCGGCTCGGGCTCGCCGGGCGGCTCGCGGGTGAACTGGGCGGGGAGTCCGTCACGTTGGACGAACTGCGGGCGGATTCGATCGCCGGGCTGGTGCGGGATGTGCAGGGGACGTCGAGGAGGGCCGCGTAGTGCCGCAGGGGCAGCCGAGTGTCGTACCGGACGACGGGCTGACGACCCGTCAGCGCCGTAACCGGCCGTTGGTCGTGGTGCACACGGGCGTCGGCAAGGGGAAGTCCACCGCCGCGTTCGGGCTCGCCCTGCGGGCCTGGAACCAGGGGTGGCCCATCGGGGTGTTCCAGTTCGTCAAGTCGGCGAAGTGGAAGGTCGGCGAGGAGAACGCGCTGCGCGTGCTCGGTGCCTCCGGCGAGGGCGGGAGCGTCGACTGGCACAAGATGGGCGAGGGCTGGTCCTGGGTGCAGCGGGACGCGCAGATGGACAACGAGGAGAAGGCGCGGGAGGGCTGGGCGCAGGTCAAGCGGGACCTTGCGGCCCAGACGTACCGGCTCTACGTGCTCGACGAGTTCGCGTACCCGATGCACTGGGGGTGGGTGGACACCGACGAGGTCGTGGAGGTGCTGCGGAACCGGCCGGGCACCCAGCATGTGGTGATCACCGGGCGGAACGCGCCGGGCCGGCTCGTGGACTTCGCCGACCTCGTGACCGACATGTCCAAGGTCAAGCACCCCATGGACGTGGGGCAGAAGGGCCAGAAGGGCATCGAGTGGTGACGCCGTCGACGCCTCGGCTGGTCGTCGCGGCGCCCTCGTCGGGCAGCGGCAAGACCACCGTGGCCACGGGGCTGATGGCCGCGTTCGCCGCGCGGGGGCTCGCCGTGTCCGCGCACAAGGTCGGGCCGGACTACATCGATCCCGGGTACCACTCGCTCGCGACCGGGCGGCCGGGACGGAACCTGGACGCGTATCTGTGCGGCCCCGATCTGATCGCCCCGCTGTTCCTGCACGGGGCGCGAGGGTGCGACCTCGCCGTGGTCGAGGGCGTGATGGGGCTGTACGACGGTGCCGCCGGGGAGGGTGAGCTGGCGTCCACCGCGCAGGTGGCCAAGCTGCTGCGGGCTCCGGTGGTGCTGGTGGTGGACGCGTCGGCGCAGTCGCGGTCGGTGGCGGCGCTGGTGCACGGGTTCGTGTCGTGGGATCCGCTGGTGCGGGTCGGGGGCGTGATCCTGAACAAGGTCGGTTCCGAACGGCACGAGGAGCTGCTGCGGGAAGCACTCGACTCGGTGGGGGTGCCGGTCCTCGGGGTGCTGCGGCGGGCTCCGTCGGTGTCGACGCCGGCCCGGCACCTCGGGCTGGTGCCGGCCGCCGAACGGCGGGCCGCCGCCCTCGACGCCGTCGCGGAGATGGCGGCGCTGGTGGCCCGCGGCTGTGACCTGCCCGCGCTGGAGCGGCTGGCCCGCGCCGCCGGCCCCCTCCCCGCGGGGTCCGCGCCCTGGTCCCCGGAGCCGCCCGCCCACGACCGCCCCTCCCGGTCGCCCGGGCGGCCGGGGCCACGCGTCGCCGTCGCCGGCGGCCCCGCCTTCACCTTCTCCTACGCCGAGCACACCGAACTGCTCGCCGCCGCGGGCGCCGAGATCGTCACCTTCGACCCGCTCCGGGACGGGCGGCTGCCCGACGGCACCGCCGGGCTGGTCGTCGGCGGCGGTTTCCCCGAGGTGTACGCCGCCGAGCTGTCCGCCAACGAGCCGCTGCGCGAGGCCGTCGCCCGGCTCGCCGCGTCCGGCGCCCCGGTGGCCGCCGAATGCGCCGGACTCCTCTATCTCTGCCGGGAGTTGGACGGACAGCCGATGTGCGGCGTGCTGGACGCCGGGGCACGGATGACGGAGCGGCTCACGCTCGGGTACCGGGACGCCGTGGCCGTCGGGGACAGCGTGCTGGCCGGCGCGGGGACGCGGATGCGGGGGCACGAGTTCCATCGCACCGTGGTCGAACCGGGCGCCGGTGCCGCGCCCGCCTGGGGTGTCCGGGGCCCGGAGCGGCGGGTCGAGGGATTTGTACAGCGGGGCGTGCACGCGAGTTATCTGCACACGCACTGGGCGTCCGAGCCCGGTGTCGCCCGTCGGTTCGTGGAGAGGTGCCGGACGTCATGAGCAGCAGGCTGATCGGTGTCGGGGTCGGTCCCGGGGACCCGGAGCTGGTGACCGTGAAGGGGGTCAACGCGCTGCGGGCGGCCGAGGTGGTCGTCGTACCGGTGATGGCCGCCTCCGACGGGGCGGACGGCGGGGAGCCCGGGCGCGCCGAGGCGACCGTGGCGCACTACGTGCCCGCGGAGAAGATCGTGCGCGTGGTGTTCGCGCTGAACGAGCGGAGCGACCGGGCGCGCCGGGAGGCCGCCTGGGACGCGGCGGGCGAGCGGGTCGCGCGGCTGCTGGGGCGGCACGGGTCGGTCGCGTTCGCCACCATCGGGGACCCGAACGTGTACTCGACGTTCACCTATCTCGCGCAGACCATCGTGGAGCTGGTGCCCGGGGTCGTGGTGGAGAGCGTGCCGGGGATCACCGCCATGCAGGAGCTCGCGGCGCGCTCCGGTGCCGTGCTCACCGAGGGGACCGAGCCGCTGACGCTGGTGCCGGTGACGGCGGGGGCGGCGGTCCTGGAGGAGGCGCTGGCCGGGCCGGGGACGGTGGTGGCGTACAAGTTCGGGCGGCAGGCCGCCGAGGTCGCCGGGGCGCTGGCGCGGGCCGGGCGGCTGGCGGACGCGGTGTGGGGGTCGGCGCTGGGGCTGCCGGAGGAGTCGGTGCGGCCGGCCGCGGAGCTGGACGGTGCGCCGTTGCCGTATCTCTCGACGCTGATCGCGCCGCCGCGGCGGGACGGCAGGCGGGGCGGGAAGCTGTGAGCGCTGCCGGGCCGCCGGCGCGGTCAGCCGGAGATGCCGACCACCAGCCAGATGAACGCGGCCCCGGCCACCGTGCACAACAGGGTGGAGCGGGCCGGGTGCTCGTGGTGGGCCTCGGGCAGGATCTCGGCGGCGGCGAGGTAGAGCAGCACGCCGCCGAAGAGGCCGAGATAGCCGCCGAGCAGCGGTTCGGGGATGTGCACGAAGACGGTCGACAGCGCGCCCACCAGGGGTGCGCAGGCGTCGGCGAGCAGCATCCCGATGGCGCGGCGGCGGGCGTTGCCGTACAGGCTGGTGATGGTGAAGGTGTTGAAGCCGTCGGCGAAGTCGTGGGCGATCACGGCGAGCGCGACGGCCGTGCCCATGCCGCCGCCGACCTGGAAGGCGGCGCCGATCGCGACGCCGTCCATGGCGCTGTGGCCCACCATCGCACCGGCCGCCGTGAGGCCCACCTCGGGCGCCCGGTGATGGTCATGCTCGTCCCCGCCGTGGGCGGCCTGGCGCGCGGCGAGGGTGCGTTCCACGAGGTGGGCGATCAGGAAGCCGGTCACGAACAGGAGCAGCGCCGCGGGTACGCCGAAGATCTCGCGGTCGGCGGCGCGCAGCGCCTCCGGCAGCAGGTCCAGGCCGACCACGCCCAGCATCAGACCGCCGGCGAGTCCCAGGACGAGATGCCGACGGTCGGTCACCCGCTGAGCCGTCCAGCCGCCGGCCAGCGTCATCAGGAACGCGCCGAGCGCGACGAAGACCGCCATAGGCACTTGCTATCCGATGAAGGCGCCTTCGCGCACATCGGGCACCTCGCATATCGCCTCGCATCCTGACATTTCACCCCGCTACTGCCGTGTGCTTTCCGTACGAGAGGACCTTTTTCGATGGCCGACGCCCCCACAGACGTGCCCGCCGGGGCACCCCTCGGCAAGGTGACCTTCGTCGGGGCGGGACCCGGCGCCGCCGACCTGCTGACGTTCCGGGCCGCGCGCGCGATCGCGGCGGCGGACGTGGTGATCTGGGCGGCCAGCCTGGTCCAGGCGGAGGTGCTGGAGCACGCGCGCGCGGACGCGGAGATCCTGGACTCGGCGACGATGTCCCTGGAGGAGGTCGTGGCCGTCTACCGGCGCGCGCGTGCCGAGGGCCTGGAGGTGGCGCGGATCCACTCCGGTGACCCGGCGCTGTGGGGCGGCACGCAGGAGCAGCTTGACCGGTGCGCGGAGCTGGGGATCGCGACCGAGGTCGTCCCCGGTGTCTCGTCGTTCTCGGCCGTGGCCGCGCTCGCGCGGCGCGAGCTGACCATCCCGGAGGTCGCGCAGTCCGTCGTCCTCACCCGGCTCGGCGGCGGCAAGACGCCGATGCCGCCCGGCGAGGAGGTGCGCGAGTTCGCCCGGCACGGCACGACGATGGCGGTCTTCCTGTCGGCGGCGCGCAGCGGCCAGCTGGTGCGGGAGCTGCTGGAGGGCGGCTATCCGACGTCCACGCCGGTGATCGTCGCCCACCAGGCGACGTGGCCGGAGGAGCTGGTGGTGCGGTGCACGGTCGGCACGCTGGAGGAGACGGTCAAGGAGCACAAGCTCTGGAAGCACACGCTGTTCCTGGTCGGGCCCGCGCTGGACGCGCACGGCACCCGCTCGCACCTCTACCACCCCGGCCACTTCCACGGCTTCCGCAAGGCCGACCCGCACGCCCGGCGGGAGCTGCGCGAGCGGGGGGCGGGCAGGTGATCACCGTCGTCGGCACGGGGACGGGGGCGCCGCTTCCCGAGGACGTCACGGCGGGCGCCGCACTCGTCGTCGGCGGGCGGCGGCACCTGGACTCGGTACGGCTGCCCGCGGGGGCCGAGCGGCTCGTGCTCGGCCCGCTGGCGCCCGCGCTGGAGACCATCGCCGAGTACGTCGGCAGGGAGCTGCCGGTGCTGGTGCTGGCCTCCGGGGACCCCGGCTTCCTCGGGATCGTACGGGCGCTGGCCGAGCGGTTCGGCACGGAGCGGCTGTCGGTGCGCCCCGGGGTCTCCTCGGTGGCCACCGCGTTCGCCCGGCTCGGGCTGCCCTGGGACGACGCGCTCGTGGTCAGCGCGCACGGCAGGGCCCTGCGCACCGCCGTGAACGTCTGCCGGGCCCACCCGAAGGTCGCCGTGCTCACGGGCCCGGGCGCGGGCCCGGCCGAACTGGGCGCCGCGCTCGGTGGCCGCGACCGGGTGCTCGTCGTGGCGACGGCGCTGGGCGACCCGGAGCGGGAGCGGGTGGAGTGGCTGACACCCGCGCAGGCGGCGTCCCGCGACTGGGGCACGACGGTGAGCGTGGTCCTGAGCCTGGCCACACCTGCACCACAGGGGCAGGGACAGGGGCAGGCAGCCGATCCGGCGCACACGCCCGGCCCGGCGCACACGCCCGGTCCGGGGCAGGCGGCTAACCAGGAGCAGGCGGCCAACCCGGCACCCACACCCGGCCCGGAGCAGGCGACCGATCCGACGCCCACGCCCGATCCGGAGCAGGCGGCGGCCGACCCGGCGCACACGCCCGGTCCGGTGCAGGCGACCGATCCGCGGCAGCCGCCCGGCCCGGGGCAGGCGGCTAACCAGGAGCAGGCGGCCAACCCGGCACCCACACCCGGCCCGGTGCAAGCGACCGATCCGACGCCCACGCCCGATCCGGAGCAGGCGGCGGCCGACCCGGCGCACACGCCCGGTCCGGGGCAGGCGACCGATCCGCGGCAGCCGCCCGGCCCGGGGCAGGCGGCTAACCAGGAGCAGGCGGCCAACCCGGCACCCACACCCGGCCCGGAGCAGGCGACCGATCCGACGCCCACGCCCGATCCGGAGCAGGCGGCGGCCGACCCGGCGCACACGCCCGGTCCGGTGCAGGCGACCGATCCGGGGCAGCCGCCCGGCCCGGAGCAGGCAGCCGGTCCGGCGGGGAGCCCCCGTCCCCGGCTCGTGGTCGGGCCCCCGCGCACCATCGCCGGGGCGGTGGCCGGGCCCCGTCGGTGGGCCCTGGAGGAGGACGGGTTCGCGCACCGCGACTCCATGATCACCAAGTTCGAGGTGCGCGCTCTCGCCCTGGCCCGGCTCGGGCCCCGGCTCGGGGAGCTGGTGTGGGACGTCGGCGCCGGGTCCGGCTCGGTCGCGGTGGAGTGCGCGCGGTTCGGCGCGGCTGTCGTCGCCGTCGAGAAGGCCGCGGACGACGTGGCCCGGATCCGGGCGAACGCTCGTGCCCACGGCGTCGAGGTGGACGTCGTGCACGGCACCGCGCCCGAGGCGCTGTCCGGGCTCGCCGACGACCCGGACGCCGTGTTCGTCGGCGGCGGAGGGCGCGAACTGCCCGCCGTGATCCGGGCGTGCGCGCTGCGCGCGCGGCGCTCCGTGGTCGTGGCCATGGCCGCCCTGGACCGGGTGCCCGCGGCCCGGGAGGCACTGACCGGCGCCGGGTTCGCCTGCGACGGCGTGCTGCTCCAGTCCTCGCGACTCGCCCCGCTGCCGGGGAACGTGACCCGGCTCGCGGCCACCAACCCGGTGTTTCTGCTGTGGGGCGTCAGAACCCCCGTACCCATCGAAGGAGTTGACCAGTGATCGGCCTGATTTCCGCCACCGCGGCGGGGGCCGCGGCACGGGACCGGCTGGCCGCGGCCTGGCCGGACCGCACGCGGGTGTACGAGGGCCCGGCCGGGGAGGCGGTACGGGCCGCGTTCGCCGAGTGCGAGCGGCTGGTCTGCTTCCTGGCGACGGGCGCGACGGTACGACTGCTCGCGCCGCTGCTGGCCGGCAAGACGGCCGACCCCGGTGTGGTCTGCGTGGACGAGGCCGGCCGGTTCGCGGTGTCACTGCTCGGCGGCCACGGCGGCGGCGCCAACGAACTCGCCCGTGAGGTAGGCGAGTTGCTCGGTGCCGAGCCGGTGGTGACCACCGCCACGGACGCCGTCGGACTGGCCGGCCTGGACACGCTCGGCCTGCCCTGCGAGGGCGCGGTCGCCGCCGTGTCCCGGGCCCTGCTGGACGGCGAACCGGTCGCACTGCGGGCGGAGTCGGCGTGGCCGCTGCCGCCGCTGCCGGTGTCGCCTCGCGGGTCGTACACGATCCGGCTCACCGACCGGGACGTCCGGCCCGGCCCGCGGGAGGTGCTGCTACGGCCGCCGTCCCTGGTGGTCGGGGTCGGGGCGGCCAGGGGCGCGCCGGAGGACGAGGTGCTCGGCCTGATCGAGAAGGCGCTGCGGGAGGCGGGGCTGTCCCCGCGGTCCGTCGCCGAACTCGCCACCGTGGACGCAAAGTCGGCCGAGCCGGGCATCCTCGGCGCCGCCGCGCGCCTGGGCGTGCCCGTGGTGACGTACTCCGCGCCGGAGCTGGCCGCGGTGGAGGTGCCCAACCCCTCCGCCGCACCCCTCGCGGCCGTCGGCACCCCGTCGGTCGCCGAGGCGGCCGCGCTGCGCCGGGGCGGTGAACTCCTCGTCCCCAAGCGGAAGTCGGACGGCTCCCCGGCGATGGCGACCTGCGCCGTCGCACGGCGCCCGGCGCGCGGGCGGCTCGCGGTGGTCGGACTCGGGCCCGGCGCCCGGGACCTGCTCACCCCGCGCGCGACGGCCGAGCTGCGGCGGGCCTCGGTACTGGTCGGGCTCGACCAGTACGTGGACCAGATCCGCGATCTGCTGCGGCCCGGCACCCGGGTGCTGGAGTCGGGGCTCGGCGCCGAGGAGGAGCGGGCCCGCACGGCGGTCGAGGAGGCCCGGCGCGGGCACGCGGTGGCGCTGATCGGCAGCGGTGACGCGGGCGTGTACGCCATGGCCTCGCCCGCGCTCGCCGAGGCGTCCGACGACATCGACGTGGTCGGGGTGCCCGGGGTGACGGCCGCGCTGGCCGCCGCCGCGATCCTGGGCGCGCCGCTGGGCCACGACCATGTCTCCATCAGCCTCTCCGACCTGCACACCCCGTGGGAGGTCATCGAGCGGCGGGTGCGGGCGGCGGCCGAGGCGGACCTCGTGGTCACCTTCTACAACCCCCGCTCCCGGGGCCGCGACTGGCAGCTTCCCGAGGCGCTCGGCATCCTCGCCGGGCACCGCGCGCCGACGACGCCCGTGGGTGTCGTCCGCAACGCCTCGCGGCCGGACGGGTCGAGCCGGGTCACCACGCTCGCCGGGCTCGACCCGGCGACGGTCGACATGATGACGGTCGTCACCGTGGGCAACACCGCGACCCGGACCGTCGCCGGGCGCATGGTGACCCCGCGCGGCTACCGCTGGCAGGACCCGTCGGTCGGCGGCTGCGCCGCCGGGCGGGAGGGCGACCGGTGAACCGGATCGTGCACCCCATCGAGCAGGAGTCCTTCCGGCGGCTGCGCGCCCGCCTGGACACCTCGCACCTGCCGCCGCTGACCCGGGCGGTGACGGAGCGGGTCATCCACTCCGCCGCCGACCTGGACTACGCGGGCGACCTCGTCATGGCGGAGGCCGACCTGGTGCCGGCGCATGCCGCACTGCACGCCGGGGCGCCGGTCGTCGTGGACGTGGAGATGGTCGCGGCCGGCATCACCCGGCGGCGGACCGTGTGCCGGCTCAAGGACGCCCGGTCCGGCCCGGGCCTCACCCGCTCGGCGCACGCGGTCCGGCTCGCCCACGAGGAGGTCGGGCCCGGCGCCCTGTGGGTGATCGGCTGCGCGCCGACCGCCCTGGAGGAGCTGCTGGCCCTGGACGCCGCCCCCGCGCTCGTCATCGGCCTGCCCGTCGGCTTCGTCGGCGCGGCCGAGTCCAAGGCCGCGCTGCGCGCGAGCGGGCTGCCCGCCGTGAGCAACGTGTCCGAGAAGGGCGGCTCGGCGGTCGCCGCCGCCGCGCTCAACGCCCTGCTGTACCACCCGATCTCGCCCGAGGAGAACCCGTGACCACCCCGCCCGCCCTGCTGATCGCCGGCCACGGCACCCGTGACGACGCCGGAGCCGAGGCGTTCCGCGCCTTCGTGCGGGAGCTGGCGCGCCGCCGCCCGGAGCTGCCCGTCGCGGGCGGCTTCATCGAGCTGTCCCCGCCGCCGCTGGGCGACGCCGTGGCCGAGCTGGTGGAGCGGGGCGTACGCCGGTTCGCCGCCGTGCCGCTGATGCTGGTGTCCGCCGGGCACGCCAAGGGCGACATCCCGGCCGCGCTGGCCCGCGAGAAGGAACGGCACCCGGGCATCTCGTATACCTACGGCCGTCCGCTCGGCCCGCACCCGGCGCTGCTGGACGTCCTGGAGCGGCGCCTGGCCGAGGCGGTCGGCGACCAGGACCGCGCCGGGGTGACCGTGCTGCTGGTCGGCCGCGGCTCCACCGACCCGGACGCCAACGCCGAGGTGTTCAAGGCGGCTCGGCTGCTGTGGGAGGGCCGGGGGTACGCCGGTGTGGAGACGGCGTTCGTGTCCCTCGCGGCGCCGGACGTGGCGAGCGGTCTCGACCGCTGCGCGGCGCTGGGCGCGCGGAAGATCGTCGTGCTCCCCTACTTCCTGTTCACCGGGATCCTGCCGGAGCGGGTGCGGCGGCAGACCGGTGAGTGGGCGGCCGCGCACCCGGAGACCGTCGTGTCCTCGGCCGAGGTCATCGGGCCCGAACCGGAGTTGCTGGACCTGGTGCTCGAACGGTACGAGGAGGCCGTCCGGGGCGATCTGCGGATGAACTGCGACTCGTGCGTGTACCGGATCGCGCTGCCGGGCTTCGCGGACAAGGTGGGGCTGCCGCAGCAGCCGCACTTCCACCCGGACGACGAGGGCCACGGACACGGGCACCACCACGGCGGGCATCCGCACAGCCATGCGCGCTGAGGACTCCCCCGGGCTCGACCTGCGGCATCACGGGGACGCCGAGGTACGGGACGACGGCTCGTCGCTGGTCGATCTCGCCGTCAACGTGCGCGCGGACACGCCCCCGCGGTGGCTGCGCGACCGGATCGCCGCGTCCCTGGCCTCCCTCGCCACCTACCCGGACGGGCGGGCCGCGCGGGCGGCGGTGGCGGCGCGGCACGGGCTGCCGCGGTCGCGGGTGCTGGTGACGGCGGGCTCGGCGGAGGCATTCGTGCTGCTCGCCCGCGCGCTCGGGGTCCGCCGGCCGGTCGTCGTGCACCCGCAGTTCACCGAGCCGGAGGCGGCGCTGCGGGACGCCGGTCACACGGTGGAGCGGGTGCTGCTGCGGCCCGAGGACGGCTTCCGGCTGGATGCCGCGCCGGTGCCCGAGGACGCCGATCTGGTGGTGATCGGCAACCCGACGAACCCGACGTCGGTCCTGCACCCGGCCGGGGCGATCACCCGGCTGGCCCGGCCCGGGCGGGTGCTGGTGGTCGACGAGGCGTTCATGGACGCGGTGCCGGGCGAGCGGGAGGCGCTGGCGGGGCGGACGGACGTGCCCGGACTCGTGGTGCTGCGCAGCCTGACCAAGACCTGGGGGCTGGCGGGTCTGCGCATCGGCTATGTGCTGGCCGAACCCGGGATCATCGCGGAGCTGGAGCGGGCCCAGCCGCTGTGGCCGGTGTCCACGCCGGCGCTCGCCGCCGCCGAGGCGTGCATGTCGGCGCGCGCCCTGGCGGAGGCGGGACACGCGGCGCACCGCATCGCCGCGGACCGGGCGCACCTGGTCGCGGGCCTGTCCGCGCTCGCGCCGCGCGGGGTGCGGGTGGCGGAACCGGCCGAGGGGCC
Organism: Streptomyces sp. NPDC048106; assembly: GCF_040706415.1. NCBI lineage: Bacteria > Bacillati > Actinomycetota > Actinomycetes > Kitasatosporales > Streptomycetaceae > Streptomyces > Streptomyces sp. NPDC048106. The sequence goes on from NZ_JBEZND010000063.1 coordinate 28,962, forward strand.
CTTCGTGCTGGTCACCGTCCCGGAGGCGGCGGCCGTACGGCGGCGGTTGCGCGGCCTCGGCTACGCCGTGCGCCGGGGGGACACCTTCCCGGGGCTCGGCACCGACTGGATACGCCTCGCGGTCCGCGACCGGGCCACGACGACCGGTTTCCTGGCCGCGCTGTCGGTCGCGCTCGGCTGACGGGAGGCCTGCTCGGGCCGCGTGAGCCGGTCGGTCTCCGCCGCCGTCTCCTCGTCCGCCGCCAGGAACACCACGAGCTGCTGGTCGTCCGCCGGGACGCCCAACGACTCGCGCTGCAGGCGCAGTTCGGGACCGGAGGGGTGACGGAGGCGGAGCACGCCACGGGCCGGAAGCGTGTGGAGGTCGAGGCGGCGGGTGAACTCGGGGCCGGCCTGGGGGGCGAGTTCCGCGACGAGCCACTCGACGTTCTCGATGCGCGGGCCGCGCCACAGGTCGAAGGCCTGCTCGTCGGCGACCGCGGGCCAGTCGGCGAAGAAGGCGCGCGCCCGGGGGTCCGTGAAGACGTACCGCGTCAGGTTCGGCGCGTCGCCGTCGAGCAGTCCGGTGCCGCCGGTCAGCGCCGCGAAGCCGCTGGTGTGCGCGAGGAGGTCGCCGACCCGGTTGGTCACCACGGCGATGCCCGGCTCCAGCAGGGCGAGGGTGCGCAGGACCTCGGGCCGCACGTCGCGGCGGGCCGGGGACGGCCGGGTGTGGGCGCTGCACTCGCCGCCGGTGATCTTCGCGAGGTAGCGCACATGGTCGCGTTCGGCCGCGTCGAGGCTCAGCGCGTCGGCGAGGGCGTTCACGATGGACACCGAGGGGTTGCGGTCGCGGCCCTGTTCGATGCGGGTGAGGTACTCGACGCTGATCCCGGCCCGGGTGGCGAGGTCGAGGCGGCGCAGGCCGGGCGAGCGGCGGCGGTCGCGGTCGGGCAGGCCCAGCGTCCGCGGCTGGATGCTGTCGCGCTTGGCGCGGATGAAGTCTCCCAGCGGTGTCCCCATGGATCCGAGGGTAGTTGGGGGTGCGCGCGCACGGGCGGGCTCAGGGTGGCCCTGTGGGGGCCAGCCTGGGCCCGGCCTGGCTGGGCGCCGCCGGGCGGCCCATCGTGGTGGCCATGGCGAAGAACACGAACAAGTTGCTGATCATCGTCGGAAGCGTCCGGGAGGGCCGGTTCGGTCCCGTCGTCGGTTCCTGGGTGGCCGAACAGGCGCGGGCCCACGGCGGGTTCGAGGTGGACGTGGTCGATCTGGCGGACGTCGACGTGCCGTTGAGCCTGCCGGCGGCGTCCCCGAAGCACGCCGGGGACGACTACCCCCGGCCGGCCGGGATGGCGCGGCTCACCTCGGCCCTCGCGGAGGCGGACGCGTTCGTCGTCGTCACGCCCGAGTACAACCACAGCTACCCCGCTTCGCTGAAGGCGGCCATCGACTGGCACTTCACCCAGTGGACGGCCAAGCCGGTCGCCTTCGTCAGCTACGGCGGTGCGGCGGGCGGGCGGCACGCGGTGCTGCATCTGGAGAACGTGCTGACCGAACTGCACGCGGTGACCGTCCGGGACGGGCTGTCCTTCCCGAACTACTTCACCGCCTGGCGGGACGGCCGTCCCCTCGACGAGGCGGCCCCCCTGTACGCCAAGACCGTGCTGGACCAGCTGAGCTGGTGGTCGGACACCCTGCGGGCGGGGCGGGAGGCGGCGCCGTATCCGGGGTGACGAGCCCGTCGGTCGGACCCGGTCCCGGACCGGGACGACGGCGCCCCTCCCGCCCCTGCCCGGCCCTCAGCTCTTCCGGCGGCGCGCCACCATCACCGTGCCCCCGCCCACCGCCAGCAACGCCACCGCGCCACCCGCGATGTACGGCGTCGCCGGGCTGCCTCCGGTCTCCGCGAGGTCGGTGCCCGAAGCGCCGCCCTGCGGCTTCACATCGGCGGCCGGGGCGGCCTCGGACTTCGTGCCGGAGGCCGGCGCGTGGCTCTGCGCCGGGTGCCGCGCGGGCGGGGCCGTCGGGGACGCGCAGGTCGCCTCGGCCAGCGTGACCGTGCCCTCGACGTCCGCGACGTTCAGCTTCAGGGGGTTGACGGACACCTTGAGCCGGAGCGCGGTGGCGGCCGCCGTGCGCGAGGTGGTGGTGTGCCGGGCCAGGTCGAGGCGGACCTCGCCGACGCCGGGGACCTTGACGTCGGTGGGGCCCTCGGCGGTGAGCGTGACGCGGCGGCCGAGGACGGTGACCGTGCCGACGACCCGCGCGTCGGCGACCGGCGCCCGGCCCGCCTCGCAGGTGGCCCGCGCGGTGACGGTGTCCACCTCGATCAGGGACAGCAGGGGCAGCCCGGGGACGTGCAGCTTGGCGTGCACGAGGCGGACGGAGCCCTCGGCGCGCCGGTCGGTGACGGTGGCCTTGGACCGGGCCACGTCCGCGCTGAGGACCGTGAACGGGTCGCCGTCCGCCACCCCGTCGAGGTGGGCGGACAGGGCGGTGCGGTCGGCGCTCCGCGGTGCCTTGACCTCGTTGAGGGAGACGGCGAGCGGGACGTCGACGGATTTGTCGAGCAGGGACACGTCGAGCCCGGTGTGCAGGACGGCGGCGGTGGCGCGGCCGGTGTTCCCGGTCGCGTGCGCGGCGCCCGCGCCCAGGACGGCGGGCGCGGTGGCCAGGGCGGCGACCGTCGCCGCGGCGGCGAGACGGCGTACGGGCATGCGGAAGCTGGTGCTGTTCAAGGCGGTGGGACCCCCCAGAAGGAACTGCTTGGGACCCGTCAACCTTGTCGTCAGTGTGGGTGAATGGTCAGCAAACCTGGGTCACTTCACTCAAACGTGGAAATTCCGCACGCCTCTTCGAATCACCGGGCACAGGCGTTCCTCACACGAGCACGCGCTCCGGGGGCCCCGACTCCCCCTACTCCACGACGGCCCCGTTCAGCACCACCCTGCGCGGCGCCGCCAGCACCCCCACATCCGCCCGGGGGTCGCCGTCGTAGACCACGAGGTCCGCCGGTGCCCCCTCCTCCAGGCCGGGCCGGCCGAGCCACGCGCGCGCGGACCAGCTCGTCGCCGCGAGGGCCTCGACCGGCGGGATGCCCGCCGTGACCAGTTCGGCGACCTCCGCCGCGACCAGGCCGTGCGGCAGCGAGCCGCCGGCGTCCGTGCCGACGAACACCGGGATCCCGGCGTCGTAGGCGGAGCGCACGGTGTCGTAGCGCCGCTCGTGCAGCCGTCGCATATGGGCCGACCAGCGCGGGAACTTGCTGTCGCCGCCCGCCGCGAGCCGCGGGAAGGTGGCGATGTTGACGAGGGTGGGCACGATGGCGACGCCCCGCTCGGCGAACAGCGGGATCAGTTCCTCGGTGAGGCCCGTGGCGTGCTCCACGCAGTCGATGCCCGCCTCGACCAGGTCGCGCAGGGAGTTCTCGGCGAAGCAGTGCGCGGTGACCCGGGCGCCCAGCCGGTGGGCCTCGGCGATCGCCGCCTCGACCGGCTCGCGGGGCCAGCAGGGGGAGAGATCGCCGAGGTCGCGGTCGATCCAGTCGCCGACCAGCTTGACCCAGCCGTCCCCGCGCCGCGCCTCCTGGGCGACGTAGGCGACGAGCTCGCCGGGTTCGATCTCCCAGGCGTAGTTGCGGATGTAGCGGCGGGTGCGGGCGATGTGCCGGCCGGCCCGGACGATCTTCGGCAGGTCGGCGCGGTCGTCGATCCAGCGGGTGTCGGAGGGTGAGCCGGCGTCCCGCATCAGCAGGGTGCCGGCCTCCCGGTCGGTGAGCGCCTGCTTCTCCGCGGTGTCCGCGTCGACCGGACCGTGCGCGTCCAGGCCCACATGGCAGTGGGCATCGACCAGGCCGGGCAGCGCCCAGCCCTCGACGGTGCGGACGTCCCGGGCCCCGGCCGGACGGTCGTACGACACCCGGCCGCCGACCACCCACAGCTCGTCGCGTACCTCCTGCGGTCCGACGAGGACCCTGCCCTTCACATGCAGCACCGGCTGATCGCTCATACCGGCACCTTAGAGGGCTAGGGGGTGTCCGGCGGATCTTGGCGCAGACGCGGGGTCCGGCACGCCGATCTGCGGCGTTGTCGTCGGTCGCCGACGCCCGCGTCGACTCCCT
>NZ_JBEZND010000064.1:0-31662 GCF_040706415.1 Streptomyces sp. NPDC048106
TCCGCCTTGCATCTCGACGCACCAGACCCCGCTCACCTGGGTCAAAACCGTGCCGTGACTTCCCTCCACCAAGATCCGCCGGACACCCCCTAGCCCGGGGTGAGCGGGAGGTCGTCGGTGTAGGCGTTGACCGGCCGGGCGATCGGTGTGGTCCGCTGGGCGTCGAGCGCGGCCGGCGCTGATCTCGTGCCGAGGGTGCCGGCCGGGTGCCAGGTGCCCGTGACCGCGAGCCAGGTGTCGGCGGGGGGTGCCTCGGAGCCGCGGACGCGCACCTTGACGGTCTGCGAGTCGGCGGCGCAGCAGGTGAAGACGATGCGGGTCAGGTACCAGCCGTCGCCCGCCGCGTCCGGCGTGACGAAGCCGGTCAGGCGGACGGTGCGGCCCTGGATGGCGCGGCTGCGGTCCTGCTGGACGCGCCGGGTGAAGTCCGTGAGGGTCAGCGGCAGCGGGGAGGTGGCGGGCAGGGGACCGAAGGTCTTCTTCTGCGTGGCGAGCGGTCCGGTGCCGGCGCGGGCGGCGGTGTAGGCGCCGAGGGCCGGCGGGGCGAAGAACAGGAGGCTCAGCGCGGGGAGGAGGAGCAGCCAGGCGATCCCCGGGGTGCGGGAGTGGTCGTGGCCGTCGTGCGCGTGCCCTTCCTGGCCCCCGTGCGCGTGCCCGTCGCGGCTGTCGTGGCCGTCGTGCGCGTGTCCCTTGCTCCCGGTCCGGGAGAAGGCCGCCGTGATCCCCAGCAGGAGGAGGGCGACGCCGGAGGCGATGAGGACGGGGCGCAGTCCGGGCTTGACGTAGCGCAGGTACGTGTCGGTGAACAGGGTGATGTGCAGCAGGCCGAGGCCGGTCAGCTTCAGCAGCAGGCTCGGTAGGAGGCGTCTCACAGCAGGACCCCTCCGACCAGGGCACTGGCGGCGACGGCCACGACCGTGGTCGCCGCGCAGAACCGCCAGGCGAAGGCGCGGCCGAACGTGCCCGCCTGGAGGGCGATCAGCTTCAGGTCGACCATGGGCCCGACCACCATGAACGCGAGCCGGGCGGTCGGCGAGAACCCGGTCAGCGAGGCGGCGACGAACGCGTCGGCCTCCGAGCAGACCGCCAGCAGGACCGCGAGGCCGGCCAGGAAGAACACCGAGAGCCAGGGCGTGCCGGAGAAGACGTCGAGGACGGCGCGCGGCACGACGGCGTTGAAGGTCGCGGCGGCCATGGCCCCGAGCACCAGGAAGCCGCCGGCCTGGAGGAAGTCGTGCTGGAAGCCGGCCCGGAACTCCTGCCAGCGGCTGTGGCCGGGCGCGTGTCCGGTGGACCGGCCGCGCAGGGCGGGGCGCAGCCACTTCTCGTCGCCCCGCCAGAGCCACAGCCAGCCCATCACCGCCGCCGTGCCGAGGGAGGCGAGCAGGCGGGCGGCGACCATCGCGGGGTCGCCCGGGAAGGCGACGGCGGTGGCGGTGAGCACCACCGGGTTGATGGCGGGCGCGGACAGCAGAAAGGCGAAGGCGGCGGCCGGGGTGACGCCCCGGCGGATCAGGCTGCCGGCGACCGGGACGGAGGCGCACTCGCAGCCCGGCAGCACCGCTCCGGCGACGCCCGCGACCGGCACGGCGAGCGCGGCCCGCTTCGGCAGCACCCGGGCGAACAGGTCGGCGGGCACGAAGGCGTTGATCGCGCCGGACAGCACGGTGCCGAGCACGAGGAACGGGAGCGCCTGGACGGTGATGGCCAGACAGACGGTGCGCCAGGCGCCCACGGCGGGCTGGTCCAGCCACCGCGTGCCGCCGAGGAGGAGTACGGCGCCCGCGCCCGCCGCGAGCAGGGCGGCCGCGCCGAGCGGCCAGGGCCGGGCGCGGCGCACGGGCGGATACGGAGGGGCGGGGGCGACCGCCACGCTCTCCCCCGCGGCAACCAGTTCATCCGTTTTTTCCATGGTCACTCCGGATGTCGGTGTCCGGCCGACGATATGCGAGGGCCGGGGCCGGGCCGCGGATACACGCCGCCGCGGCGACGGCCGTGCACCGCATGGCCTCCCTCCGCAGCCCCTCGACGGCCCCTCGGTGGCTCTTCTCACAATTCGGGCGAAACGGGGGTCGAAGTGACGGCAGCCACTTCGCTCGGGGCGGGTTTTGTCTACGTTCGGTAGTCATGTCCTCGTACCCGCGCCGCACGGCCGGCGTCCTTCTGGCGTCGGTGACCGCCCTGCTCGCCGCCGGCATACCGGCGGCGTCCGCCGCCACGCCCACCCCGAAGCCCTCGGCCCCGAAGCCCTCCACCTCGAAGGCCCCGGCCTCGAAGGCCCCGGCTCCGAAGGCCCCCGCCCCGGCTCCCGATCCGCACGCCACCGTGGCCGTCCTCGACCTCGACGCGGGCGGCACCGCCCCCGTCGTCCAGGGCGAGGACCGCGCCTACGACACCGCGAGCATCGTCAAGGTCGACATCCTCGCCGCGCTGCTGCTCAAGGCCCAGGACGAGCACCGCGGCCTGACCGACGAGGAGCGCGGCCACGCCGAACCGATGATCCGGCGCAGCGACAACGCCTCGGCGGACGCCCTGTGGAAGGAGATCGGCCGGGCCCCCGGTCTCGCCGCGGCCAACAAGCGCCTCGGGCTGACCTCGACCACGGGCGGCCCGGACGGCAGGTGGGGGCTGACCAGGACGACCGCGAGCGATCAGATACGGCTGCTGCGCGCGGTCTTCGACGACAGCGCCGCGTCCCCCCTCACCTCCGGGTCCCGCGCCTACGTCCGCACCTTGATGAGCGAGGTGCTCCCCGAGCAGTCCTGGGGCGTCTCCGCGGTGAACGCCGCCGGCACCGAGCTGAAGAACGGCTGGCTCCAGCGCAGCACCACGGGTCTGTGGGACGTCAACAGCATCGGCGAGGTCACCCTCGGCGGGCACCGCTGCCTCGTCGCCGTCCTCTCCGACGGCAGCGCCTCCATGGACGACGGGGTCTCCCTGGTGGAGCACACCGCCCGAACGGCCGTGGCCTGACGCTCGGGCGGGACGGGACGGGGCGCTTTTCGTCCGCCGCCAAACGGGCACGCGGCGGGGGTACGAATCCCGACCGGAGGGGCGACGCGATCATGTCCGAGTACGAGCGTTCCCGCACGATGCCCGCCCAGCCCGAGCAGGTCTTCGACCAGGCGGCCAACGTCACCCAACTGGACACCTGGCTCCCCAACGCCCTGCACGTGGCCCCCGAGGAGCCGCCCGCCGTCACCGTGCACGAGGCCGGTTCCGACCAGGACACCCCCGCCCTGTTGCGGGCCCGGCCCGACCAGATGCGCCTGGAGTGGGGCACCCGCGAGCAGGGCGAGTACGCGGGCTGGCTCCAGGTGGCGGGCATCGGCAGCGGCGCCAGCGAGGTGACCGTCCACCTGTCCTTCTTCGACGACCGCCACGACCCGGGCGAACGCGCGGCCGAAGAGGCCCTGGAGGGCAGCCTGCGCCGCCTGGAGGAGCAGGTGCGCCTGCGCACGGACAACCCGGCCGGCTGAGACTCCCGGGAGGGCGCGGACAAGGGCGGGGTGCGGGTGCGCGGCGGATCCGGAGCGATCTCTCGTACAACCGTTCCGATGGTACGAACGTCTCACGGAGTGGGGAACTCACGTTCTCTTCCCGGCAGTTCGTCCGCCACCGTCGCTCCAGTCAGAGGATTCCATGCCCTTCAGCCCTCCCGGCCCCCGTACCGTGCGCCAGACCGCGGGCGCGTTCGGCGCCGTTGCCCTGATCGCGCTGTGCGCCGCGCCGGCCGCAGCCGCCGACGACCCCGCCACCGGCCTGGCGCTGGGCACCATCGCGCCGTTCGACCAGGTGAAGCCGGGCAGCGAGCTGCAACTGTCGCCCACCTTCACCAACACGGGCACCGCGGCGCTCGACAAGGTCTGGCTGTCGTACTCCGTCACCCGCGGGCTGAACCAGACCAAGGTCCCGTCCAACTGCCTGCGTTCCACGGTCGGTTCGACCGACGAGGAGCCGGCCCGCACGCAGGTGGTGTGCGAGTTCGACCAGCCGGTGCGGCCGGGTGCCGTCTACGCCCCGGAGCGGCCGCTGACCCTGAAGGCCCTGGACCGCGCCCTGTACGACCGGATCGAGGTGACGGTCGATTCCTCGGCCCCGGCCCCGGCCGACGGCGCCTCCGCCCCGGTGCGCGGCACGGCCGCCGTGCTGAAGCTGGCCGAGCGGCCCGACGAGCCCGCGCCGGCCGGCGCCACGGGGAGCGCGGACATCGCGGTGACCGCCGACAACACGGCCGACTTCCAGGTGAGCGGCGCCCAGTTGCGGGGAAGGACCGGGGACACGGTCACGCTGCGGGTGAAGTTCGCCAACGCCGGGCCCGCCTGGGTGCTGCCGCAGCCGGGTCAGCGCGCGGCCCACGTCCTGGTCACACTGCCCGAGGGCACCTCGGCGGCCACGCCCGACGCCCTGTGCACGAACACCGGGGCCGAGTCGTACGCGTGCGGCACCGGCGCGCCCTGGGTGAACGAGCACGGCGCGAAGACGTACACCTTCAAGGTGAGGATAGACAAGGCGGTGCCCGGCGCCCGGGGCTATGTGGAACTCGGCTCGGATCCCCGGCCGTTCGACCACGACAAGGCGAACGACACCGCCCGTATCACGCTCGACGTCACCGACGGCACCGGCACCACGGGCGGCGGCTCGACCGGAGACGGCGGCTCGAAGGACGGCGGCGACTCGACCGGCGGCACCGACTCGACGTCCACGGGCGGCACCGGCAAGGGCACGACCGGCGGTTCCACCACGACGGGCGGCACCACCGGCACCACGACCGGCACCGGCACCACCTCCGGCACCACCGGCGACCTCTCCACCGGCGGATCCGGCACCACCGGCGGAAGCCTCGCGAGCACCGGCGCGGGACCGGCGCTGCCCCTCGCGGGCGCCGCGGGCGCGGCCGTGCTCGCCGGCACGGGCGTGCTGGTGGCGGTGCGCCGCCGGGGCAGCCGCGAGGACTGACACCTCCGCTCGGCCTGACCGGCGGCGACGCCGGTCAGGTCCCCGAGCCGAAGCTCTGCGTCGTGTACGCGCACTCGGTGTAGATGTACCCCGGGCGCAGCTTGGCGGTGTCGGAGCCCGCGGTCGTCGCCCGGCCGCCGTCCGACTTGTGCACGAAGTACGTGGTGCCGACGGGGAGCCGGAGGGTGCGCTGCGGATAGTCCTTGCCGCCATGGCAGGGCTTGAAGGTGGACATCAGCGTGTCGGCGAGCAGGTACGACCGGCAGCTACCGCAGCCCTTCAGGGTGAAGCTGCCGGTGACCGGGCCGGTGTACAGGACGGTGACCTCGTCCGGGCTGTCGTTCTTCACCGTGACGGAGATGCTGCCGCCGGAGGCGGTGGTGGGCAGTTTCTTGCCGGCCGCGGGGATGGTCTGGGCGACCTCGGCGGCGATGGCGATCTTCTGGGCGCGCGCCCGGTTCTTGTGGTGCGGGTGCCCGGCGACGAACGTGTCCATGGTCTGCTGGGCGCCGGCGAAGTCGCCGCTCTTGTACTCCTGGAGGCCGCAGTCGTACGCGCCGTCGTCGCCGCTCCGCCCGGCCCGGGACGCGGCGGACGCGAGCCCGCCGTCGATGTCGCCCGCGGACTTCTTCAGGTCGCCGATCCTGGTGTCGAGCTGCCGCAGCTCCTCGACCGCCGCGCAGGCCCCGGAGCCGCCGACGTCCTTCTGCGCCTTCCGCACGGCCGCGTCGACGGCGGGGACCACCTTGGTCGTCTGCGGGGAGTGCGGGAAGGTTTTCATCAGGTCGCCGAAGCGGCTGACCCAGCCCTCGTCGCCCGAGGTCAGGCCCTGTGAGCCGCACTCGTACAGCGAGGTCGCGAGCCGGTCGTCGGGCCAGTCGGCCAGCGTGCCGACGGTGGCCCCGGGCAGGTCACCGGGCACCGTGCGCAGATAGGTCAGCGGGGCCACGGCGGTGCAGTAGTCCCGGCTGTCGTAAGGGGCGGCGACCTTGGTGTAGTAGGTGCGCAGGCTGGCGGGGACCTTGCGGGCGGCGCGGGAGCCGGGGTGGTGGACGACGAGGTCGCGGTAGACCCCGAGGACCCGACGGTAGTCCGGCTCGGCGGTGCCGAAGGACTTGCCCGCGTCCGCCGTCACCAGGTGGTCGGCGCTCGTCAGGCGGTCCAGGAGGGCCTGCTGGACGGCCTCGTCGCGCGCGTCCTGGTACCAGAGCGCGCCGCCGGCCGGTACGGCGAGCAGGACCAGGCCCAGCAGCAGCGCGAGGGGCGTGCGGCCGGGCCAGACGAGGCGGGTGTGCAGTGCGGTGCGGGCGCCGTGGGCGGCCGCCAGCAGCAGGAGGGCGGCGTAGCCGGCCAGCAGGGCGCCCGGAGCGCCGTCGGCGTCCGCGGGCAGGACGATGACCAGCAGGATCGCGGTCGCCACCCAGCAGGCGACCGTGAGGAGCCGGCGGCGCAGGAGCGCGTAGCCGAGGCCGAGTCCGCTGAGGTTGAGCAGGGCGACGGCGACGGCCCGCCCGGCGTCCGGGGGCGCGGGCGGCGGACTCGCGGGCATGGGCGGCACACCGAATCCCTGACCCGGACCGTACGGCCACGGCCCCCCGGGCCCGCCCGGTCCCCCGAACTGCCCGGGTCCCCCGGGTTCCCCCGGCCCACCGAACTGCCCAGGCCCCCCGGATTCCCCGGATCCCCCGAACTGTCCAGGCCCCCCGGACTCCCCGGATCCCCCGAATTGACCCGGTCCTCCGGGTCCTCCGGGTCCTCCGAATTCGCCGGGTCTGCCGGGGCCTTCAGGGCCCCCGAAACCTCCGGACATGACGACTCCCCCCGCATCCGACAATCCCACATATGAGCGGACACCGATTCTAACGGTCCTCTCACCCTTCGGAGACCTCAACTGCGGCCTCATCAAGGGAACTTGGCCCCGCTGCATGCCCCCTTCACCCGCCGGTCCGGGCCGCCGGGACCCGTCACCCGCCGGACCCCGCGCCCGCCGGACCCCGTTCCGGCCGGCCCGTATCGCCTGACCGGCCCAATGCGGGTGCGTCGGAGGGGCGGGGAGCGGGGAGCGGTGTGACCGTGGTGGGAGGAATCCCCGGATGGCCAGTGACGAGGAGGCGGGATGCCGGACGAGGTCGGCGCGAGCGGGCCGCTGCGCACGGACGATGCCGACGCGGGGCACGTCGGGGCCTTCGAGCGGCTGGGCGCCGTCGCGGACGCCGTGCTGTACGAGGGCTATCTGCTCTACCCGTACCGCCGGTCCTCCGCCAAGAACCGCGTCCGCTGGCAGTTCGGGGTGCTGCTGCCCCGTGAGTGGGTGGAGCGCTACGGTCCGGTGACGCCCGGCGTCTCCGGCTCCGCGGACTCCTGGTACCAGCGGACCGAGTGCCTGGTGCGCGTCCTGCGGGACGACGCGGTCCTGCGGCTGCGGGTGCGGTACCTCCAGATGCTGCACAAGCAGGTGGAGGCCGCGGACGGAACCCCGGTGGAGTCCCTGCGCACGCACGACGGCGCCACGCACCTGTCCTTCGACGAGGCGATCGCGCGCGAGACCGAGGTGACGGTGCCGCTCGCCGAACTGGTGGACGGCGCTCGTACCCTCGACGTCGGCGCGCCCGCCGGAACCGAGTACGAGCCGCTGCCCGCGGAGGCCGGACGGATCGTACGGCGGCACCGGGAGCTGCGGGCCGCGACCACGGTCGCCGCCGAGCCGCTCGCGCCGGGGCTGTACCGGCTGCGGGTGCGCACCGAGAACACGGGCGAGCCGGCCGACCCGGGGGCCTGCCGGAACGAGGCCCTGCGGGACGCGCTGATCGCCACGCACACGGTCATCGGCGGCGAGGGGCTGGAGTTCGCCTCGCTGATCGATCCGCCCGCGGCACTGGCCGCGCAGGCGCGCGGTTGCCAGAACGCGTTCACCTTCCCCGTCCTCGGCGGCGAGCTCCCCGAGCCGGCCGGCGGTGACGGCGAGAGCGGCCCGGTGCTGCTGTCCGCGCCGATCATCCTCCCGGACCATCCGCAGGTGGCCCCGGAGAGTCCGGGCGATCTGCACGACGCGGCGGAGATCGACGAGATCCTGACGCTGCGCACCATGCTGCTGACCGACGAGGAGAAGGCGGAGGCACGGGCCACCGACCCACGGGCCGCGCGGATCCTCGACCGGGTCGACACCATGCCCCGCGAGGTCTTCGAACGCCTGCACGGCGCGATCCGCTCGCTGACTCCCGCGCACCCGACGGGCTCCCCGGCACCGGCACCGAACCCGTCCGCCCCGACCGCCGCCAAGGCCCCCGCCCCGGCTCCGGCTCCGTCCCCGGGCGGCCCGGTGCCCCGGCGTCCCGCCTGGTGGCGGGAGGGCGGCGGCGAGGGGTCCGCGCCGGCGACCGACACCGTGCTCGTGGCCGGAGTGCCCGTCGGCGCCGGCAGTGCGGTGCGGCTGCGGCCGCGCCCGCGCGGTGCCGACGCCCAGGACATGTTCCTGGCCGGCCGGTCCGCCACCGTCTCCGGGATCTTCCACGACGTGGACGGCGGCACCCGGCTGGCCGTGACCGTGGACGACGATCCCGCCGCCGAACTGCACGACTGGTACGGCCGATTCCACTACTTCCGGCCCGACGAGGTCGAACCCCTCGCAACCACGGGCACCCCGGCCGCCCCCGGCCGGGACCACGACCGACTGCGACGGAGGCCGCAGAGATGACCACACAGAGCGGTACCACCGAGGCCCACGCCGGCGCCCGCGAGGGCTTCGAGGAGATCACCATCCTGTGGATCTCCGAGGGCATGAGCTGCGACGGCGACACCGTCTCGCTGACCGCCGCCGGACAGCCGTCCATCGAGGACGTGGTGCTCGGCCTCATCCCGGGCCTGCCGAAGGTGAACCTCGTCAACAAGGTCCTCTCCCCGAGCCTGGGCGGCGAGGACTTCCTGGCGCCCTACCGCAAGGCGGCCCGCGGCGAACTGGAGCCGTTCATCCTGGTCATCGAGGGCTCGATCCCGAACCAGAACATCATCGAGGGCGACGGCTACTGGACGTCGTTCGGCAACGACCCGGCGACCGGCCAGCCGCACACCCTGAACTGGTGGATCGACCAACTCGCGCCCAAGGCCTGGGCGGTGGTCGCGGCCGGCACCTGCGCCACGTTCGGCGGCATCCACGCCATGGCCGGCAACCCGACCGGCTGCATGGGCCTCGCGGACTACCTGGGCTGGGAGTTCAAGGCCCGCTCCGGGCTGCCGGTGGTCAACGTGCCCGGCTGTCCCATCCAGCCGGAGAACTTCATGGAGACCCTGGTGTGGGTGCTCCAGCACGCCGCCGGGAACGCGCCGCCGCCGCCGCTGGACCACATGCTGCGTCCCCAGTGGCTGTTCGGGAAGACCGTGCACGAGGGCTGCGACCGGGCCGCGTACTACGAGCAGGCCGACTTCGCCAAGGACTACAACTCCCCCAAGTGCCAGGTGAAGGTCGGCTGCTGGGGCCCGGTCGTCAACTGCAACGTGCCGAAGCGGGGCTGGATGGCCGGCATCGGCGGCTGCCCGAACGTCGGCGGCATCTGCATCGGCTGCACCATGCCCAGCTTCCCCGACGCCTTCATGCCGTTCATGGACGAGCCCCCGGGCGGCACGCTGTCGTCGCTGGCGATCAAGCCGTACGGGGCGGTCATCCGCCGGCTGCGCGGGCTGACCAACGACATGGTGAACCACGAGCCCCGCTGGCGGCACAACAAGCAGAAACTGACCAGCGGTTACGACCCGCACTGGCGCGCGTGACGCCGTACTCCCGCACTCCCCCATCCGCTCCACCCGACCCGAACAGCGAGGGAAATCACCGCAGATGACCACCACCGACTCGCGGGCGTCAGGACGCAAACCCGCCCAGCTCGTGGACATGTCCTGGGACCCGATCACCCGGATCATCGGCAACCTGGGTATCTACACGAAGATCGACTTCGCCAACCGTGAGGTCGTGGAGTGCCACAGCACCTCGTCGCTGTTCCGCGGCTACTCGGTGTTCATGAAGGGCAAGGACCCGCGCGACGCCGGGTTCATCACCTCACGGATCTGCGGCATCTGCGGCGACAACCACACCACCTGCTCCAACTACGCCCAGCAGATGGCCTACGGCGTCAAACCGCCGAAGCTGGCCGAGCACATCACCAACCTGGGCGAGGCGGCGGAGTACATCTTCGACCACACGATCTTCCAGGACAACCTGGTCTTCGTGGACTTCTGCGAGGCGATGGTCAAGGCCACCAACCCCGGGGTGCTGGCCCGCGCCGAGCGCACCGACGCGCCCCGCGGGGACGTGCACGGCTACCGCACCATCGCCGAGATCATGAAGGCCTTCAACCCCTTCGAGGGCGAGGTCTACAAGGAGGCGCTGAAGGTCAGCCGGATCACCCGGGAGATGTTCTGCCTGATGGAGGGGCGCCATGTGCACCCCTCCACGCTCTACCCGGGCGGCGTCGGCACGATGCCGCAGCCGAGCGTCTTCACGGACTACCTCAGCCGGCTCATGCGCGTCATCGACTTCGTCAAGAAGGCGGTGGCGATGAACGACGACGTCTTCGACTTCTTCTACGAGGCGCTGCCCGGCTACGAGGAGGTCGGCAAACGCCGTGTCCTGCTGGGCTGTTGGGGCGCCTTCCAGAACCCGGACGTGGTCGACTACCGCTACGCCACGATGAACGAGTGGGGCCGGGCGATGTACGTCACCCCGGGCGTCATCGTGGACGGCAAACTGGTCACCAACAACCTGATCGACATCAACCTCGGGCTGCGCGTCATGCTGGGCAGCTCCTACTACGAGGACTGGGTGAACGAGGAGCCGTTCGTCACCCACGACCCGCTGGGCAACCCCGTCGACATGCGCCACCCGTGGAACCAGACCACGGTGCCGGTACCGCAGAAGCGGGACTTCGAGGGCAACTACAGCTGGGTGATGAGCCCGCGCTGGTACCACCCGGACACCGGCGAACACCTCGCCCTGGACACCGGCGGCGGCCCGCTCGCCCGGCTGTGGTCGACCGCGCTGAGCGGCCTGGTCGACACGCCGTACGTCAAGGCCACCGGGGGCAGCATCCGGATCACCCTGCCCAAGGGCGAGAAGCTGCCGGAGACCACCCTGGAGTGGCGCATCCCGAAGTGGAGCAACACCCTCGAACGCGACCGCGCCCGGCCGTACTTCATCGCCTACGCCGCCGCGATGGCCCTCCAGTTCCTGGAGGAGGCCATGGGAATGCTGCGCAGCGGCGACACCAAGGTCTTCGAGAACTTCGAGGTGCCCGACGAGTCGATCGGCTGCGGCTTCCACGAGGCGGTGCGCGGGGTCCTCTCCCACCACCTGGTGATCCGCGACAAGAAGATCGCCAACTACCACCCGTACCCGCCGACCCCGTGGAACGCCAGCCCCCGCGACATCTACGGCACGCCGGGCCCGTACGAGGACGCGGTGCAGGGCCAGCCGGTCTTCGAGGAGAACGGCCCCGACGACTTCAAGGGCGTCGACATCATGCGCACGGTGCGCAGCTTCGACCCCTGCCTGCCGTGCGGGGTGCACATGTACATGGGCAAGGGCAAGACCCTGACCACCGTGCACTCGCCGACGTACGGGGCCGGCCATGGCTGATCCGGCCGGGCGCCTTTCGGATCCGGCGGTGGAGGCCCGGCTCGCGCGGCTGGACGAGGTGCTGGCCGGCCTGGAGAGCACACCCGGCCCGGCCCTGGAGGCGGTGCGGCTGCTGACCGAGGTCTACGGCGAGGGCCTCGCCCGGGTCCTGGACGGCGCGGACGAGCGGCTGGGGGCGCGGCTGGCCGGTGACGAGCTGGTCGGGCATCTCATGGTGCTGCACGGGATCCACCCGCTGCCCCTGGCCGACCGGGCCGCCCGCGCGGTGGAGCTGCTGCGGCCCGCGGTGCGCGAGCGCGGCGGCGACCTGGAGTGGGCCGGGGTCGAGGGCGAGGTCGCGCGGGTGCGTCTCGACTCCGGCGGCTCGGGGGGCGGCTGCGGCGGCGGCTGCGGGGGCGGCTCCGCGGACATCGCCGCGGCGGTCCGGGACGCGGTGCTGGCCGTCGCACCCGAGCTGACCGACGTGGAGATCGTGCCGGGCGGCGAGGAGCGCGGGCCGGCCCCCGCTTTCGTGCCGCTGGACACGGTCAGGCGCCGGCCCGTGCCGCAGGAGGCGGGGTGAGCGCGGACGGAGCGCTCGCCCGGGTCATCCGCTCCGCCGCCGACCGCGCGGCCGCGGCCGGGGCGGAGACCTGCGAGCTGTGCGCGGCCCGGGTCGCGGACGAGCACCCGCATCTGTACGACACCGGGGCCGCCGAGGTGCGCTGTGTGTGCGGCCCCTGCTCGGTGCTGTTCGCGGACGGCTCGGCGGGCGAGGGCCGCTACCGGCTGGTGCCCCGGCGCCGGGTGCGGCTCCCACCGGTCGACACGGCGGTGCTGGGGGTCCCGGTCGGGCTGGTGTTCTTCGTGCCGCGCTCCGACGGCACGGTCACCGCGCAGGGCCCGAGCCCGGCCGGGGCGATGCGCTGGGAGGTGGACGCGGCGGCCTGGCGGCGGCTGGCCGCCGGGGTTCCGCTGCTGGCGTCCATGGCCCCGGATGTGGAGGCGCTGCTGGTGAACACCGTGCGGGGCCTTTCGGAGCACTGGGTCGTGCCGGTCGACGACTGTTTCCGGATGACGGCGCTGGTCCGCCGCGAGTGGCGGGGCCTCTCCGGTGGCGGGCGGGTCTGGCCGGCCGTAGAACGGTTCTTCAGGGACCTCACCGAACGGTCGTAGGACCGGGAAGGAGAGCGGACATGGGCACCATCCGAGTGGGCCGCCCCCAGGCGAAGCCCGACACACCGAGTCATGTACCCGGGCTGCACCAGGGCAACAAGGGCCCGTACCAGGAGCAGCCCGGACACCACCGGGACGGCAGCTCCGACGCGCGCCGTTCCACCGGTATCCACTGGAAGCGGCATGACGCCCTGGGCGAGAGCATGCCGAACATCTCGCCCGGATGAGAGGACGGAAAGGGACCGCCATGAGCGATTGCAGAGGCAGAAAGCGCGCGCGAGCGAGGATGTCCGGACGGCAGTTGCTGCTGCTCCAGGCCGCGCTGCTCGGCGGCGCGATCACCGTGCTCGTCGTCAAGGAACTCCCGGGCATCATGCGGGAGTTGCGGATCTTCCGGATGACCGGCGGTCCGGGCGCGAACCGTCGCTACCCCTGAGGCGGCCGTGCACGAACTGTCGATCGCAACGGCAATCGTGGAGCAGGCCGAGGAGATCGCCCGCGCGGACGGCACGGACCGGGTGTCCGCGGTGACCGTCCGGGTCGGCGAGCTGTCCGGGGTGGTGCCGGGGGCGCTGGACTTCGCCTTCGAGGTGGCGCGCGACGGTACGGCGCTCGCGGGTGCCCGGCTCGTGGTGGAGCCGGTGCCCGCGCTGGCCTGGTGCGGCGGGTGCGCCGAGGAGTTCGCGGTGGGCATGCCGCCGTTCTTCTGGTGCCCGCGCTGCGACCGTCCCTCCCAGGAGCTGCGCAGCGGCCGGGAGCTGGAGATCACGGGCGTCGAGGCATGACGGTGCCGGCCCCCGCCGTGGCGGGCGGGGGCCGGCGAGGATCTTGCCGCGGCCGGGTCAGCAGATGCGGGGCAGCTGCTCGCCCAGCGGCAGGTCCACGACCCGGGTGCCGCCGAGGCCGGTGGCGACGACGACCATGCCCGGGTGGTCCGCCACGCACTCCCCGATCAGCGCCGCGCCGCCGCCGTGCGGGTGGGCGCGCATCGCGGCGAGCACCGCCTCGGCGTGCCGCGGGGGCACGAAGGCGACGAGCCTGCCCTCGTTGGCGACGTACAGCGGGTCGAGGCCCAGGAAACCGCAGGCGTTCGCGACCTCGTCGGGGACCGGGAGGGCCCGCTCGCGCAGCCGTACCCCGGTGCCGGAGGCGCGGGCGATCTCGTTCAGGGAGGCGCCGAGCCCGCCCCGGGTGGGGTCGCGCAGCGCGTGGATGTCCGGGGTGACGTCCAGCATGGCCGCGACCAGACCGGCCAGCGGGGCGGTGTCGGAGGTGATCTCGACGCCGAACTCCAGGCCCTCGCGCACGCTCATGACGGCCACGCCGTGCTGCCCGATCGGGCCGCTGACGATGACCGCGTCGCCGGGCCGGGCGCGCTGGGGACGGATGTCGACGCCGTCGGGGACCAGCCCGACGCCCGCCGTGGTGACGTAGACGCCGTCGCCGTGCCCGGACTCGACCACCTTGGTGTCGCCGGTGGCCACGATGACGTCCGCGGCCCGCGCGGCGGCGCCGATGGCGTGGGCGATCCGCTCGACCACGGCCAGTTCCACACCCTCCTCCAGGACGAAGGCGGTGGAGAGGTAGGCGGGCCGGGCACCGCTCATCGCGAGGTCGTTGACGGTGCCGTTGACGGCGAGGTCGCCGAGGCTGCCGCCGGGGAAGAACAGCGGCCGTACGACGTAGGAGTCGGTGGAGAAGGCGAGCCGGGCGCCGCCGAGGTCGAGGACGGCGGAGTCGGTGAGGGCGGCGAGGGTGGGGTTGCCGTAGGCCGGGGCGAAGACCTGCTCGATCAGCTCGGCGGAGAGGGCACCGCCGCCGCCGTGGCCCATGACGACGACCGGCTGGTCGCGCAGCGGGGCGGGGCAGGTCCAGTTCGCCGGGTCGACGGCGGTGCCGGGGGTGGCGAGGTCAGCCAACGGGGTTCATCTCCTCCCGCGGGACGCGCGATCCCTGCGGTGCCGGGGCGTTCAGGCGGCGGTAGAGGTAGTAGGCGGCGCAGGCGCCCTCGTTGGAGACCATGGTGGCGCCGAGCGGGGTGCGCGGGGTGCAGGCCGTGCCGAACGCCTCGCACTCGGTCGGCTTGATCAGTCCCTGGAGGACCTCGCCGGCCCGGCACACGGCGGGCTCCTCGGTGCGGATGCCCGAGACGTCGAAGCGGTGCTCGGCGTCGTAGAGACGGAAGGCGTCGGTCAGCCGCCAGCCGCTGGCCGGGATGCGGCCGATGCCGCGCCAGTTGCGGTCGGCGACCTCGAAGACCTCCTCGATCATGCCGAGGGCGGCCGGGTTGCCCTGCTCGCGCACGGCCCGCGGGTAGGCGTTCTCCACCCGGTGCTCGCCGCGCTCCAGCTGATGGACGGCGCGCCGGATGCCCTCCAGGATGTCGAGGGGTTCGAAGCCGGTGACGACGACGGGGACGCGGTGCTTCTCGGCGAGGTCCGGGTACTCGGCGGTGCCCATCACGCTGCACACGTGTCCGGCGGCGAGGAAGCCCTGCACCCGGCAGCGGGGGGCGGTCATGATCGCCTCGATGGCCGGGGGGACCCGGACGTGGGAGACCAGCAGGCTGAAGTTGCCGATGCCCTGGCGTCGGGCCTGGTGGACGGCCATGGCGTTGGCGGGGGCGGTGGTCTCGAAGCCGATGGCGAAGAACACCACCTGCCGGTCGGGGTTCCTGCGGGCGAGGTCGAGCGCGTCCAGCGGCGAGTACACCACGCGGACGTCACCGCCCTCGCCCTTGACGCGGAACAGGTCCCGGTCGGTGCCGGGCACCCGCAGCATGTCCCCGAAGGAGCAGAAGATCACCTCGGGGCGGGCGGCGATCTCCAGGGCCTTGTCGATGACCTCCAGCGGGGTGACGCACACCGGGCAGCCGGGTCCGTGGATCAACTCGACCTCCTCGGGGAGGAGTTGGTCGATGCCGTGCCGGATGATGGAGTGGGTCTGGCCGCCGCAGACCTCCATCAGGGCCCAGGGGCGGGTGACCGTGGCGCGGATCTCGTCCAGCAGCCGGCGCGCCCGCTCGGGGTCGTTGAACTCCTCGATGTACTTCACCGGACCTCACTCTCTTTCTCCTGGCGGGCCGCCTGTTCCCACGCGTCGCCGAACTCCTCTTCCAGCAGTCCGAGTTGGTCGAACAGCTCCAGGGAGGCGCGGGCCGACTCCTCGTCCAGGCGCTGGAGTGCGAAGCCGACGTGCACGATCACGTACTCGCCGACCCGCACATCGGGCAGGTACTCCAGGCATGCCTGTTTTCGGACGCCGCCGAAGTCGATCAGGCCGGTGAGGGGGTCGGCCTGGTGGTCGATGGACACGACCTTGCCGGGCACTGCCAGACACATGTCTCACTCCGTCTCGTGGTGGGGTGCGGTGGCCGCGACCATGAGCTGGCCGAGCGCCAACCCCCCGTCGTTCGGGGGGACTTCGCCGTGCCGCAGGACCGTGAAGCCGTCGGCCCACAGCAGCGCGGAGCAGCTCTCCTCCAGCAGGGCGTTGGCGAACACCCCGCCGGTGAGGGCGACCGTGCCCAGGCCGGTCGCGCCGCGGGCCCGGCGGCAGATCTCGGTGACGGCACGGGCCACGCCCCGGTGGAAGCGGGCCGCGAGCACCGGGGCCGGGGTGCGGCGGCGCCGGTCGGCGAGCAGCGCCCGCAGCATCGGCGCGGGATCGCAGGCGAGGGTGGCGCCCCCGGCGAGCCCGAAGGGGTACGCCACCGCGTCCGCGTCCCGTGCCTCCAGCGCCGCGGCCTCCAGCTCCAGCGCGGCCTGTGCCTCGTATCCGGCGCGGTGGCAGACGCCGGTGAGCGAGGCCACGGCGTCGAAGAGCCGCCCCATGCTGGAGGTGGGCACGCAGGCCACCTGCCGATCCAACTGCCGTTTCAGCAGGTCGAGTTCGGGCTGGGTGCAGGCGGTGACGCTGGGCAGGTCCGCCGTCCAGGGCAGACCCGCGGCCCACAGCCGGGCCAGGGCCAGCCGGCAGGGGTTGGCCACGCCCGCGTCGCCGCCGGGCAGCGGGGCGGGGGTGAGGTGGGCGAAGCGGCGGTAGCCGGTGTAGTCGGCCAGCAGGATCTCGCCGCCCCACACCGTGCCGTCGTCGCCGTATCCGGTGCCGTCGAAGGCGACGCCGATGACCGGGGTGGTGCCGTCGAGGCCGTGTTCGGCCATGGCGGAGGCGATGTGGGCGTGGTGGTGCTGGACGAGCCGCAGCGGGAGCCGGGTGCCCGCGCGCCGGCGGGCCCAGCCGCCGGAGTGGTAACCGGGGTGGCGGTCCGCGGCGACGAGCCGGGGGGTGACGTTGGTCAGCCGGCTCAGGTGGTCCGCGGCCCGCCCGGCCGCGTCCAGGGTGGCCAGGTCGCCCATGTCGCCGATGTGCGGGCCGAACCAGGCGAGGTCGCCCTCGCCGAGGCAGGGCGCGTTCTTCAGGTCGCCGCCGACCGCGAGCGCGGACCGCACCGCGACCGGCAGGCGCAGGGGGCGGGGCACGTAGCCGCGCGAGCGGCGCAGCACCTGCTCGCTGCCGTCGGGGCGCACCCGCAGCAGCGAGTCGTCGCAGGGCACCGCGATGGGCCGGTCGTGGGCGAGCCAGGCGTCGGCGAGCCCGGCCAGCCGGGTCAGGGCCTCGGCGTCGTCGGTGACGATGGGCTCGCCGGAGCGGTTGCCGCTGGTCATGACCAGCGCCCGGGGGCCGGGCGGATCGCCGGGCAGCCCGAACAGCAGGGTGTGCACGGGGGTGTAGGGCAGCATGACCCCGAGGTGCGGGCTGCCGGGACAGACCTGGTCGGCCGGCCGGGGACCGTCGGCGGAGGTGGCGCGGCGGCGCACCAGCACGATGGGGCGGCGGGGTCCGGTCAGGGCGGCGCGCTCGGCGTCGGTGAGGACCGCGAGGCTCTCGACGACCGCGAGATCGGCGCACATCACCGCGAACGCCTTGCCGCCGCGCTCCTTGCGGTCGCGCAGCGTGGCGACGGCTCCCGGATCGGTGGCGTCGCAGGCCAGGTGGTAGCCGCCGAGTCCCTTGACGGCGACGATCCGCCCGGCGGCGAGCAGTGCCCGGGCCGCCGCGAGGGCGTCCGCGTCGCGCGCCGGGCGCACGCCGGGGCCCGACAGGGTGAGGCGGGGGCCGCAGCCGGGGCAGGCGACGGGCTGGGCGTGGAAGCGCCGGTCGGCCGGATCGCCGTACTCCCGAGCGCAGTCGGGGCACATCGGGAAGCCGGCCATGGTGGTCGCCACCCGGTCGTAGGGCATGCCGGTGGCGATGGTGAAGCGGGGGCCGCAGTGGGTGCAGGTGAGGAACGGGTGCCGGTGCCTGCGGTCGTCCGGGTCGGCGAGTTCGCGCAGGCAGTCGGCGCAGGTGGCGGTGTCGGGCGGGAGCTGGGTGCGGCCGCCGGCCCGCTCGGTGGAGCGGATCGCGAAGGGGCCGCCGGTGCCCGTGGCGGGCAGGTCCTCGTGGGCGACGCGGGTCACCGCGGCCAGCGGCGGGGGGCGGTGGGCCAGCAGGTCGCAGAACCGGTCCACCTCCTCCGCCGGTCCCTCGACCTCGATGAGCACGCCGTCGCCGGTGTTGCCGACGAACCCGGCCAGGCCCGACTGCGCGGCCAGGCGGTGCACGTACGGCCGGAAGCCGACCCCCTGGACGGTGCCGTGCACGGTGAGCCGGCGGCGGACCGGGCCGGTCGCGGGAGCGGTCATGCGACGGGCGCGGACTCGTCGTGGTGGTGGTGTCCGTGCGGATGCGGGGCGAGCGGCGGCCGGTGCGCGGGGGCGCCGTCGCGGGCGGCGAGGGCGCGGTCGAGCACGATGCCGACGCCGTCGCCGGTGCGGGCGCAGGACCGTACGACCTCCACGCCCGGGTTGACCCGCCGCACGTTGGCGCGGAACGCGGTCTCGTCGAAGCCGGCGGCCTCGGCGAGGTCAACCTTGGTGATGACGACGAGATGGGCGGAGCCGAACGCCGTCGGGTACTTCAGGGGCTTGTCCTCGCCCTCGGTGACCGCCATCAGCACGATCCGGAGGCTCTCGCCGAGGTCGTAGGCGGCCGGGCAGACCAGGTTGCCGACGTTCTCCACGAAGAGCACGGAGGTGTCCTCGGGCAGCCAGCCCGCGAGCCGTTCACGTACCTGGCGGGCCTCCAGATGGCAGAGCCCGTCGGTGAGGACCTGCTGGACGGGGGCGCCGGAGCGGGCGAGCCGGATGGCGTCGTTCTCGGTGGCCAGGTCGGCGGTCAGCGCGGCCACGGGCACGCCCCGCGCCACCGCGTCGGCGAGCATCCGGCCGAGGAGTTCGGTCTTGCCGCTCCCCGGGCTGGACAGCAGGTTGACCACGGCCACCCCCCGCGCCGCCAGTTCCTCGCGCAGGCTCGCGGCGAGGCCGTCGTTCTTCGCCAGGACGGCCTGTCGGACGTCGGACCGGCACATGGGCGCTGCTCCTCGGGTCGGCGGCTGGGCCCCGGGCCGCGTCCCGCGCGGCCCGGGTGTCACCGATCTTCGGCCGTCGCGGCCGCCCCGGCGGGCAGCGCAGCCGAGTGGGCCGGACCGGATTCCATCGAGCGGCCCAACGCGGCGGCCGGTGCGCGCGGATCGGCCAGCAGCAGCGGGACGAGCGCGTGCAGCGCGGTGACGGCGGGCTCGACGGCGGCGCGCACGGCGGCGCCGAGCCCCGGCAGGATGTCCTCGTCGGCGGGCGGCAGCACCTCCGGCTCGCAGGCCAGCACCAGCACCCGGGGCAGCGGCTCCTCGCCCAGGTGCGCGGCCAGGGCCAGCACCTTCGCCGGATCCATGCCGTGCGCCTCCGGCGGGACGGTGCCGTCGGGGGGTTCGGCCTCGATCAGCGACAGCGTGCCGGGCCGGTGCCCGCCCCGCGCCGCGTCCACGAGAACGGCGGTCTCGCACCCGCCGAGCAGGTCGTAGGCGAGGTCCAGGCCGCGGATGCCGTAGTCCCTCACCTGGACCTCCGGCGGGAGGGGGCGCCGGTCGAGGGCGCGGATCACCTCGGGCCCGAAGGCGTCGTCGGCGAGGAAGATGTTGCCGACGCCGGCGACGAGGAGGCGGGCGGTCATCGGGGGGTTCCGGCGGGACCGGTCCGACCGGTGGGGTCGGACGGCGCGGCCAGCGGCCGGGGGGAGCCCGACGGCGTCTTGCGGACGAAGGCCGCGCGCAGGGCGTGGTACGGGGCTGCCGGGTCGAAGAACAGGGCGTGCATGCGGGCCAGTTCGGACCGCCGGTACTCCGCGAGCGGCCGCTGCCGTTCGTCGGCGGCGCGGGCGGCCGCCTTCTCGGCGATCCGGCGGTCCAGGCCGGGGGCGGCGGCGAGGGCGGCCGCGAGCCGCTCCGTCTCTGCGGCGAACTCCCCCGGCGCGGCCGGTACGAGCCGGTCCGCCAGCCCGAGCCGTGCGGCGGTCGCCGCGCTCACCGGCAGCGCCTGCTCGGTCAGCCGACGGGCCTGGCCGGGGCCGACGCGGCGCGGCAGGGAGTACGTCCAGAACTCGGAGCCGTACAGGCCCATGCGCCGGTAGTGCGGGTTGAGGACCGCGCCGGTGCGGCACCAGACCTGGTCGGCGGCGAGGGCGAGCATGGCGCCGCCCGCGGCCGCGTTGCCGGCGAGCGCGGCCACCACCAGCCGGTCGGTGGTGCACAGCACCGCCTCCACCAGGTCGTCCATGGCGTCGAGGTTGTCCCAGGACTCCTGGGCCGGATCCGGGGCCGCCTCGATGACGTTCAGGTGGATGCCGTTGGAGAAGAAGTCCCGCGCCCCGCCGAGCACCAGGACCCGGGTGGGGTGGGTGAGCGCGTGCTCGTAGGCGGCCAGCAGGCGGCGGCACTGGTCGGTGCTCATCGCGCCGCCCGGGAAGGAGAAGCTCAGCAGGCCGACGTCCCCGCGCTGGCGGTAGCGGATGTCGGCGTAGGTGTGCCGCCGCGGGGGCAGCTCCAGCGGGGCGGCGACTTCCGGGAGCCGGAGCGAGGGATCGAGGGCGGCGAGGACCGCGGCGGCCGGGCGGCGGAAGGGCGCCGGGTCGCCGGAGTTCTTGCGCGGGCGCAGTTCCGGGATCCAGACGGCGCCGTCCCGGGTGGCCCGGCAGACCGCTCCGGCCCGCTGGGCCAGCAGTTCGCCGGGCCGGCCGCGCAGTTCGTCCTCGGGGTGGCCGCCGTGCAGGAACAGTTCCCGGCCGAGGAGTTCGTCGCGGACGCCGGGCCGCGAGTCGGCGCCGCGCAGCTTGCGCAGCACCGTGGCGGTGTCGTCGTGCTCCCAGCCGATGCGCCGCCGCTCCTGGCGGAAGGGGTCCCGCCAGACGACGGCGATCGAGGGGTCGCTCTGCGGGCGGGGCTTGTACGCGCCCTCCGCGTGGCGGCGCACGGCCGTGAGCACGGCGGTGACGGCGGCGTCGGAGACCTCGTTGCGGTACAGGTCGCTCTTGCCGACGGACGCCACCCGGAACGGCTCGGCCGCCCAGACGGGGCCCGCGTCCATGCCCGCCTCGGCCTGGAGCACGGTCACGCCCCACTCGGGGGCCTGTTCCGCGATGGCCCAGTCCAGGGCGGAGGGGCCCCGGTCGCCGGGCGGTCCGGGATGCACGATCAGACAGGTGTGCTCCCGCCACACCTCCTCCGGCAGGGCGGTCGTGAGCATCGGGGCGATGACGAGGTCCGGGCACGACTCCCGTACGGCGGCCCGCACCGGGCCGTCGCCGTGGGAGGCCAGGACGACGTCCACGCGGTGTCCGCGGTCGGACAGTTCGGCGTACACACGCTGGGAGAGACTGTTGAACGCGCTGGCCACGAGCAGGATGTCCATGACGCGGCATGCTCGCCCCCGCGCCCCGCCCCGCGAAGGACCGGCACGGCGTTTCGCCCCCGTCGGCCGGTGCGCTTCCGCCATCCGGACCGCGCGGACGGGGCGCCGGGGTGTGCGGGACCGGCGCGCCCGGATCCGCCCCGTGTCGCCCCGCACCCGCCGGGAACCCGGTGCGTGCCCTCGGCGGAACCGACCGGCTGGAGGTCCCATGACGACGGACGCCGCACGCGACGACGACACCGCGCGTTACGACGACCGGGGCGAGGTGCCGCTCGCCGGCTACGCCGCCCTCGCCTGCGCCTTCGCGGCGGGCACCGGCGCCTTCGCGCTGGTGGCCCGGCGCCGGGGGGTACGGCTGCCCGAGCGGGTGCCGCCGTGGGACGTCGTCCTGCTCGGCACCGCGGCCTACAAGGCGTCCCGGCTGCTGACCAGGGACAAGGTCACCAGTTTCGTGCGGGCGCCGTTCACCCGGCGGACGGGCGAGGGCGAGGCGAACGAGGTCGTCGACGAGCCGCGCGGCCGCGGGCCGCGGCGGGCCGTCGGCGACCTGCTGTCCTGCCCGTTCTGCGCCTCCGCCTGGACCGCCGGCGCGCTGGTGTGCTCCTACACGGCCGCGCCCCGGCTCACCCGGCTGGTCTGCGGCGGCTTCGGCGCGCTGACCGTGGCGGACTGGCTCCAGTACGCGTGGACGTGGACCCAGCAGACGGCGGAGTGAAGCGGAGTGGAGCCGTGAAGTCCCCTTCCCCGCTCCTCACTCCTCGTCCGCGGCCGGGATCAGCTCGATGTCGAGCACGCCCTCGTCCTGGAACAGTTCCGCCGTCAGCCGGGCCGGGTCCGCGGCGCCCTCCAGTTCGAGCAGGACGCGGGCGGCGTCGTCCGTGCGGCCCGGCAGCCGTCCGACCCTGACCTGCACGATGCGGAAGCCGAGCCCGGTGCTCCGGAGACGATCTGGGCCGCGACCCGGGAGGGGTCGAAGGAGACGTGCTCAAGGCCGAGCACCGCCGTGAAGCCGTGCTGGGAGACCTCCATCATCAGGGCGCTCGCGATGCCGACCAGCGTGTGGGTGCGCAGGCCCGCGCTCTTCTGCTGGGCCGCGCGCTCCCAGCCGATCAGGCTCGACAGCAGCAGCGCGAGCCCCAGCTCGGCCAGTTGTCTGGGCCCCTGGCCGTTGTGTATGTCCCACAACGGGGCCGCCGGCCACACTCCCGCCATGCACACCTCGCACGTCGTTCCGCCGTCGTCAGGTCCTGCCGACGGCGTCTACCCCCGAGGTGGTCCCCCGACGCTACCGGGACGGCCGGTGCCGCGCGCGTCGGCATCCGCCGTGACGGGGGTACTCGGCACCGGCATGCGCATTCCGACGAGGTTTCGCGGGGAAGGGGAGCGGCTCATGCGGCACGACGAGATGATCGGAAAGGTGCAGGCGCTCGCCCAGCTGCCCGACCGGGGCTCGGCCGAGCGGGCCGCGCACGCGGTCGTGGCGACGCTGTCGGAACGGCTGCCGTCCGGGCTGGCCCGGCATGTGGCCGCCCAGTTGCCGCCCGACATGGCCGACGCGATGCGGCAGGCCGCCAACGCCGGTGCGGTGTCCGGCGCGCACGGCTCGGGCACGTCGGGCGAGCGGTTCGGGCTGACCGTCTTCGCCGGTCGCATCGCCGACCGGGCGGGCACCGACGAGGACACCGCGCTGCGGGACGCCGCCGCCGTACTGGAGGTCCTGGACGCCGCGCTGGCCCCGGAACTGACCGAGCGGATGGCGGGCGCGCTGCCGGCGGACATCCGGGAGCTGCTGCCGGTGGAGCGGGCGAGCGAGGGCGCGGAGCCGGGCCGCTGAGCAGGGCGACGCGCACGACGCCGGTCGTCGCACGCGTGACCTCGCGCGGGGTTGCTGATTCAATCCGAGTGCACGCGCCCACTGGGGGCAGGCGTAGCAGCGAACGCCCCCGCCCCGCCCGGAAAAGGTGCTCGATGGCCTTCTTCGCTCTCTCCCGGCAGCAGCCCCTGGCCCTGCTCTCCACCACCGATCTGGTCACGGCGTACGACCGGTTGCTGGAGCGGAACCGGCAGCTGGAGCAGGCGGTCACCTCGCACGCGGTGATCGACCAGGCCATCGGAGCCGTCGTCGTCCTCGGCCGGCTGGCGCCGGAGGAGGCGTGGCGGGCGCTGCGGGACGTCTCCCAGCGCACCAACACCAAGATGCGCACGGTCGCCGCGCACATCCTCGACTACGCCCAGGGCGGCACCCTCCCCGAGGCGGTACGCGTCGAACTCGCCGCCGCCATCGCCCGCTACCGCGCGTGCGGGGCGCCCGGCAAGGCCCCGGAGCCGGTCAGTGACGCCCCGGCCTGATCCGGCGGTGCCTGCGCACGCGCGCGGCACGGGGTTTGGAGGGGCGGGTCACCCATCGGTCCTCGACCTGGTCGAGACCGAACAGCAGCAGGCTGAGAACGGGGAGCAGCAGAACCGCGACGGTGATCAATGGAGGTACTCCCTCCTGGCCGACGACACCCCGCGAGTGCCCCGGCGCGGGCCGACCCACCCGGAAGGGTTGTGAAGGTCCTGTGACCACCACCCGCACCAGGGCCGCGTGGCCCACGTCCACTGTCACATCACCGGGCCCCCCGCACATCTCCTGACCGCCGCGCGTCACGGCGGCGCGGGGACGGAGCGTGACCCGGGCGCGGGCGCTGGACGGGCCGGGCGGCCGGGGCTGTGCCTACGGTGCTTCCAGGAGCGTCGGACGGGAGCGATGGTGGGCGGAGCGCGCCGGCGGCCGGCCGGGCCGGAGGGAGGCGGGCGCCGGGCGGGGCGGGCGGTGCTCGGCAGCCGGCCCGCGTACTCCGTGCGGCCCGCCGCCGCCCCGCGTCCCGCGCCCCCGGAGCCCCCGGAGCCGACGGCCGAACGCACCGTGCCCTGGCTGCGCGTCGTCGCGTCCTACGCCTGGCGGCTCATCCTCGTCGGCATCGTCGTCTACGGCGTCTTCAGCATCCTCGGCAGCTTCCAGCTGATCGCCGTCGCCCTGTTCCTGGCGCTGGTCATCACCTCGGTGCTGCGCCCGCTCACCGACCTGCTGAACCGGGTCCTGCCGCGACCGCCGGCCGTCGCCGTCGCGCTGGTGGGCAGCCTGCTGCTGCTCCTCACGCTGCTCGCGCTGGTGGGCAACGCGGTGGCGGGCGAATCGCCCAGGCTGGCTGGGGAGTTCCGCGGTGGTGTGCACCGGATCGAGGAGTGGTTGCAGCGGCCGCCCTTCCGGCTCAGCCCCGGCCGGCTCTCCGCACTCGAACGCCAGGTGACCGACTACCTCGCCGCGCACCGATCCAGCCTGCTCAGCAGCGCCGTCAGCGGGCTCGGCCGGGTGGTGGAGCTGGTGACGGGCGGGGCGCTGGCGCTGTTCGCCTCGGTGTTCTTCATCCACTCCGGGGAGCGGCTGTGGGGATGGGCGCGCGAGGAGCTGCTGCCGGCCGGGGCGCGTCCGGCCTGGGACCGGGCGGGGCGGGCGGCCTGGCGGACCTTCGCCGGGTACACGCGCGGCATCATCATCGTGGCCGCCACCAACGCCGTCCTGGTGGGCGTGGCGCTGCTGGCGCTGCGGGTGCCGCTGGCGCTGCCGCTGACCCTGCTGGAGTTCTTCGCCGCGTTCGTGCCGCTGGTGGGCTCGCCGGTGGCGCTCGCGGTCGCCACGGTGGTCGCGCTGGCCGGCCGGGGGCCGCTCACCGCCCTGGCGGTGCTGGCGCTGATCGTGGTGATCGGGCAGCTGGAGGGGCATGTGCTGCACCCCGTGGTGATGAGCTGGGCGGTACGGCTGCACCCGCTGGTCGTCGCCGTGTCCGTGATCGCGGGCAGCATCGTGGCGGGGGTGATCGGCGCGATCGTCGCGGTTCCGCTGGTCTCGGTGGTGTGGGCGGTGCTGCGGGCCCTGCGGGCCGTGCCGCCGTGAGCCGGGGAGGGCGGCGCCGCCGTGTCCCCGTGCCGTCTCAGCGCAGCGCCGCGGCCACGAGCGCCGCGATCTCCTCCTCCGGGACGCCGCCGCCGTTCACCAGCCGGTCGAAGACCAGCCCGTCGACGCAGTGCAGCAGCCAGACCGTCCGCTCCCGGGCGTCCGCCACCCCGTGCGCGGCGAGGAAGTCGCACACGGACTGCCGCGCCCGGTTCTCGCGCGGCACGAGGATCTCGCGCAGGACCGGGTCACGGGCGCTCTCGACGGCGCAGGCGTAGCGCGCGAGGGTGCGCCGGCGCCCTTCCCCGGTGAGGCGTACGCGGATCAACTCGCCGATGCCGGCGGTCAGTTCGGCGGCCGACCGGGGCACCGGCACCTGATTGCCCATCCGTTCCAGCTCCGCCTGGTCGAGGGCCACCAGACGCCGTACCAGCGCGGTCAGCAGCGCCTGACGGGTGCGGTAGTAGGCGGAGGTGGTGCCGGCGGGCAGGTCCGCCGCCCGGTCGACGGCGCGGTGCGTCAGCCCCCGGATGCCGGTGTCGGCGAGCACCGCGATGGCCGCGTCGGCGAGGAGAGTACGTCGGTCTGTGGACACCCCCTCTTTGTACACCGGGGTCTTCTACGGCTGTAGAAGCACCAAGGCGAAGAGGGCCCGGCATGGGCGGCACGGCGGTGGTGGTCGGGGGCGGTATCGGCGGGCTGGCGGCGGCCATCGGGCTGCACCGGATCGGTTTCCGGGTGCGGGTGGTGGAGCGGGCCGCGGTCCTGGACGACGCGGGCGCGGGCATCTCGCTGCACGCCAACGGGCTGCGGGCGCTGGACGCCCTCGGCGTCGGGGCGGCCGTACGCGCGGCGGCGCACCCGCAGTACACCGGGGGCACCCGCACCCCGTCGGGCCGGTGGCTCTCGCGCATGGACGGGACCGCGCTGGAGCGCGCGCTGGGCACGCCGATCGCCGGTGTCCGGCGCTCGGTCCTGCACCGCCTGCTGCGCGCGGAACTGCCGGACGAGTGCCTGCGCACCGGCGCGACCGTGCCCTCGCTCCTTCTCTCCGACCCCGCCGAGGTGGGCGTGCCGCTCCCGGACGGCATCCTGGCGGCGGACCTGGTGGTCGCGGCGGACGGGGCGCACAGCCGGCTGCGCGGTCTGCTGTTCCCGGACCATCCCGGCGCCTCCTACAGCGGCTCCACCGTGCTGCGGGCCGTCACCCGGCACCCGTTGGACCTGTCCACCGACTTCGAGCTGACCTGGGGCGAGGGCGCGGAATTCGGGCACATCCGCTTCGCGGACGGCCACGCCGAGTGGCACGCGGTGCTCGGCTCGCCGCCCGGCGTACGGCACTCCGACCCGCTCGGCATGCTGCGCCGCCGCTTCGCCGGCTGGCACGAGCCGGTCGGCACCCTCCTGGCGGCCACCCGGCCCGAGGACGTGCTGCACCACGACATCGACCAGGGCGCCTGCCAGGCCCTGGAGGACGCCGCGTGCCTGGCCGCCGCCCTCGCCGAGGCGCCGTCCGTCGAAAAGGCGCTGGCCCGGTACGACGCCGAGCGCCGCCCCCGGGCCCAGGCGGTGGCCCGCGCCGCCCGGCAGGCGGGCCGGATGGGCCAGCAGTTGTCCGGGCCGCTCGCCGTCGGACTGCGCAACACCGCGATGCGGCTCGTGCCGTCCGGGGTGGCCCTGCGGGCGATCCTGCGGCACGCCGACCGGACGCCGCCGGCGGTCCCGGCGCGAGACCGCCAGTCGTGACGCCGACGACGGGGGCGTAGGCGCGGGCCCGCTGGTCACCCGGAACGTATGCGATATGGGCCTTGGGACGTCGTACGGGGAGCGGCACGCGCGGTACGGCACGACCTGTCGGCGGCGGCGGGCGGTCTGCGCCGGGCCTGCGCCGGGCCCGGCCGGGAGCGGGATCTGGCCGCGCAGGCCCTGAAGGCGGCGCTGGCCGCGTGGCTGACCTGGCTGATCGCGGGCTGGTGGCTGCACGCGCCGGTGGCGTTCGTCGCTCCCTGGGTCGCGGTGGTCCTGGTGGAGTCCACGGTCTACCGGTCGATCGCGCACGGGCTCCAGCAGCTCGGGGCGATCACCGCGGGCACGGTCACGGCCACCGCGGTCGGCCTGGTGCTGCACAGCACGGCGGTGGCGATGGCGGTGGTGCTGCCGCTCGCGCTGCTGCTCGGACACTGGCGGCGCCTGGGCAGCCAGGGCGTCTACGCGGCCACGGGCGCCCTGTTCGTCCTCACCGACGGCAGCGTCACCGTCACGACCTCCGCGGCCAGGATCGCGGCGGCGCTGTTCGGCGCGGGGGTGGGCATCGCCGTGAACGCGCTGGTCCGCCCGCCGCTGTATCTGCGCGACACCCGGGCGGTGCTGCGGGACGCGACCGAGGAGGCCCACGACATCCTGCGCGCGGTGGCCGACGGGCTGGCCCGCGGACGCTGGGACGCCGAGGAGGCGGACGCCTGGCACGAACGGGCGCTGCGGCTGCACCGCCTCGTCGACGAGGCCCGCTCGGCGGTCGAGTGGAGCCGTGAGAGCCTCCGCGTCAACATGCGCCGCCGCGGGGCCGTACCGCTGCCCGGCAAGGGGTACGACGACGCCCTCGCGGTGCTGGACTACGCCGCCGTGCACACGGCCGGGGTGACCCGCACGGTGCTGGAGGTCGCCGCCGAGGACCGCGCGGCGCCCCGCCCGCATCCCGAACTCGCCCTCAGCTACGCCCGGTTCCTGTGCCGTACCGCCCGCGTGCTGCGCCTCTACAGCCGCAGCCGCTTCGACGCCGCCGCCGAGGACGAACTGCGCACCGAGGTGACCGCCCTGCGCGCCACGCTCGACACCCTGCGCCACGACCTGGCCCGCTCCACCACGGACGACCCCGACGACCTCGCCACCTACGGCACCCTCCTCGCCCAGGCCAACCGCCTGACCGACCACCTCCTGACGTCGACCGCGTGACCCCCGCGCGGGCCGTCGCCCGGCGGGGTCAGCGGGAGGCGAAGGTCTTGAGCTGTTCCTTGCCGCCGTTGAAGCGGTCGTGGTCGCCCACGGTCTTGCCGGTCGAGGTGTACTGCCACATGGTGTAGTACGACCAGCCCGCCGGCAGGGTGCCGGCCGTCGAGGCGTAGCGGGCGATCCACAGCGGGTTCGCGCTGAAACCGCCGTAGTTCCCGGTGCACTTGGTCCACCAGGTGGTGGCGGTGTAGATCACGGCGGCGCGCCCGGTGCGGGCCTTGTAGCGGTTGAGGAAGTCACGGATCCAGCCGACCATCTGGCTCTTCGACTTGCCGTAGCAGTCGCCGCCGTACGGGTTCCACTCGATGTCGAGGACCCCGGGGAGCGTCTTGCCGTCCGCCGACCAGCCGCCGCCGTGGTTCACGAAGTAGTCCGCCTGGGCGGCGCCCCCGGAGGCGTCCGGGGTGGCGAAGTGGTAGGCGCCGCGCACGATGCCGACGTCGTAGGAGCCGGTGTACTGCTGGGTGAAGTAGGCGTTCTTGTACGACGTTCCTTCCGTGGCCTTGGTGTACGCCCAGCGCACCCCGCTGCCGTACAGGGTGGACCAGGCGACGTTGCGCTGGTGGCTGGAGACGTCCACGCCCTCGGTCTGGCCGGTGCGGGAGTCGGTGGTGGTGTCGGTGGCGGCACCGTCGTGGGCGAGGACGCCCACGCCCATGTAGGCGCTGCCCCGCTCGGGGGTCACGGCGCCGCTTTCGGGCACGGCCGCCGGGACGGACAGGGTGAGCAGGAGGCCGGTCAGCACGCCGGTGACGGTCAGGCGTGAGCGGCCGCGGGAAAGGGTTATTGAGCTTCGCACGGCTTCCATCTGACCCGGCATCGGACCGCACCGCACTCCGGGTTCCGCCCAACGAAGGCGGATACTCGCGGTTTTGGGCCATCCGAGTGCCCCGCAGGCCGGCCGCCGGTGCCCCTTGCGGGCGTCCCGCGGCCGGCCGGCGCCCGTCAGCCGTCGATGCGGTGCTGGGTCCAGAAGGAGGTCAGGTCCGTGCTGGTGGCGGCCTGGGCGGCGGCCTTGAAGTCGGCCGTGGTGGAGACGCCGTACCAGTGCGCGGTCGCGTAGTCCTTCAGCAGCTTGGCCATGGCGGTGTCGCCGAGGACGCGCTGGAGGTCGTGCAGGGCGCACTTGCCGTAGCCGTAGACCACGGTGGAGTAGCGGGAGGAGTGCGCGTCCCAGTACGCCATCGAGTTGGTGATCTTCTCCGTGCTGGAGGCCCAGGAGACGCTGCTCCAGCAGTTGGTGCCGGTGTTGCCCTGCGCGAGGTCGGTCGAGTAGTCGGCGAACGACTCGTCCAGCCAGGGGTTGTTGTACTCGTCGTCGCCGACGATGCCGTACCACCACTGGTGGGCGATCTCGTGGGTGAGCGCGGTGCTGCTGACCAGGTCGAGGACGAAGCCGGGGTACTCCATCCCGCCGAACCAGTAGTTGTTGTCGAGGACCGCGTCGAGTTCCCCGTACGGGTAGGCGCCGAAGCGGGCGGCGTGGGCGTCGACGGCGGACTCGGCGGTGCTGAGCATCGAGCGGGCGCTGGTGGAGCTGATTCCGGAGACGGAGTACACGTTCACCGCGACGCCGGCCGGTGAGGTGCCGGAGACCTTGGTGAAGGGCCCGGCGGCCCAGGCGAAGTCGCGGACCTGGGAGGCGGTGGCCGTGGTGACGGTACGACCGCTCGTGCCGGGGGTGTCGGTGGAGGTGCCGGTGGCCGGGACCAGCAGGGTGCTCGGGTGGTCGAGGGTGACCTTGAAGTCGGCGGCCAGGGAGTAGAAGGCCTCGCCGTTGTTCGTGTACGGGTCCAGGTGCCAGCCCGCGCCGTCGCGGATCGCGAGGACCGGCAGGGCGTTGCCGATGAAGCTGTACGCGCCGTCGTGTCCGAAGCGGTCGGCGCCGCTGGGCACGGTGATGGCGAGGTCGAAGCCGATGGTGGCGCTCTGCCCCTGGGCGAGCGGGGTCGGCAGGGTGATGTCCAGCGCGGTGCAGGCCACGGAGAGGTCGCCCGCGGTGCCGCCGGTGACGTTGCCGACCTTGACCGGCATCGCGGCGCAGGTGCCGTGGTAGTTGTCCCACAGCCGCAGATAGACCTGGTCGAGCGCGGTGGCGGAGGCGTTGGTGAAGGTCACGCTCTCGTGCCCGGTCCAGGCGGTGCCGCTCGTGTCGCTGCTCAGGTCCACGGTGTAGGAGGGCGCGGCCGGGGTGCGCGTGGCGTCGGTGGCCGGGGGCATGGTGCCGCCCGAGGTGTCGAGGGCGATGTCGTCCAGGACGAAGCTGGTCTGGAGGCTGGAGTCCTCGGTGCCGGTGAAGGAGAGGTTCACCGTCTGCCCGGCGAAGGACGACACGTCGAACGACTTCTGCGTGTAGCCGGTGTTCTTGTCGAGATTGGACCAGCTTGCCAGGGTGGTGCCGCCGATCTTGGCGGTCAGCTTGTCGTAGGCGGTGGCGGAGGTCGTCTCGGCGGTGTCGATGTGCAGGTAAAAGGTGAGGGTGGCGGTGGAGCACCCGCCGGGGATGGTGACGCTCTGGCCGAGGCTGTCGGTGCGGCTCTTGCCGGTGCCGTCCAGCCAGGCGTAGGAGCTGCCGCTGTGCGGGCTCTGCCCGGTGCGGCTGGTGATCACGGTGGACGTGGACGGGGTCCACGCCGGACTCCCGTTCTCGAAGCCGCCGTCGGTCACCACCTGGGCGGGGGTGCAGTCGGCGGCCGCGGAGGCGGGGGCGGTGCGCGCGGCGGCGGGCACGGCGGGGAGGAAGAAGGCGGCCAGGGCGGCGGCGGTGAGCGCGGCGACGCCGGCGGCCTTGTGGGGGGTCGGTCTCACACACTACTCCTTTGCGGCGGCCGGGATTCCGGCCTGCTCGACGGCCGCCCGGCCGGCTGGGGTGCGCCGGGGCGGCCGCGGTTCGGGGTTGCGCGAGCGCTGTGCTGAGAAGCCGGCCGCGTCCCGCTGGGGCCGGGGCGCCGGCTGCCGAAAGAGTGACAGATTTGACCCGTTCATGCCAGACATTCCCGCCGGTTCGGCGGGCGGGAGGGCGCACGCCAGGGGCGGGGGCGCGCGGAGAACCGCCAAGACGGCGGGACGGGACGGGTCGTGCCGCCCCCCCCGGGGGGCCGGGGGGGCGGGTAGCCCGGGGGGAGGGCGGGGGCCGGCGCCCCCGCCGTCTCCCGTGTCCGGGCTCACCGGCCGTACGAGTACCGGGAGCCGTA
>NZ_JBEZND010000065.1:0-30234 GCF_040706415.1 Streptomyces sp. NPDC048106
TACTGCAACGACACTCCGTGACGCCCTCTGCGTTGGTCATGACTGATGCGGGCTCGTGCTTGGCTTCTTCGTCGCCATAGTGACCATGCAAGTGCGTGCTGGATGCGG
Organism: Streptomyces sp. NPDC048106; assembly: GCF_040706415.1. NCBI lineage: Bacteria > Bacillati > Actinomycetota > Actinomycetes > Kitasatosporales > Streptomycetaceae > Streptomyces > Streptomyces sp. NPDC048106. The sequence goes on from NZ_JBEZND010000065.1 coordinate 109, forward strand.
TGGCGGATGGGAGAGGAGATGCGGTTGAAGAGCCGCCTGGCCTCGTTCATGGTCACGGGTATGACAGTTCGATCGGAGCCTACTTGTGGATCCCCTTTTTTGCCTCTGCTCGCAGGATGGCGAGGAAGGCGAGGGCGGCCATGGAGAGGGTTATATGCCGGTACCACGCGGTGTATCCACGGACTTGGTAGTGATCGAGCCCGGTTTCGTTCTTTGCGGTCTGGAAGCACTCCTCGACCATCCACCTCGATCCCGCGATCCGCGCAAGTTCTTCCAGTGAGGTCCCGGACGGGCAGAAGCAGATGTAGTAGGCGATGTCCGTGGGATCTGTGAGGCTGCGCCGTGCCAGTAACCAGTGGTCCCAGCCCTCCCGACGCCAGGGCCGGATCGGGGCCGCCGCCCAGTCGTACTCGCGTGGCCCGTGGGCACCGTCACCGCAGCTCAGACGCGCCCATGCGTCGTCGGGAAGTTCACTGACCAGTTTGTGCGCGCGAGCCTGTCCGAAGAATTCCATGGTCATTACCATCTGGGATTTTGGGACGGCGAGAACATGGGGGATGTCGTGTTCTTCCAGCCACACCCGGATCCGGCTCGTCTGGCCGTAGAGCTCATCGGCGGTCACCCACCCGAAAGGGATCCCTGATTCCACGGCACGCTGAAGCATACGCAGGCCCATGTCCGGCTTGGTGGCGAACTAGACATCGTCACTGATACCGGCCGACCGGCAGCGTTCACGGTCCGACGTCCAGTCCTTCGGCAGATACAACTCCCGGTCGATCAACGCTCGGCCCTTCGCAGACCCGTAGGCCAGGAAGACCGCAACCTGATAATTCTCGATCCGGCCGGCCGTTCCGGAGTACTGGCGCGCCACACCTGCCGACCGCACCCCCTTCTTGAGGAATCCCGTCTCGTCAAGAATGAGAATTCCCGCCACGGGATCTCCGATGTGTTCCACCACCGCGTCGCGGACGCCGTCACGCACAGAGTCCGCGTCCCACAGGTAGTGGTTCAGCAGCCGCTGCATCCCCTGGGGGCCTGCATCATCGGCGAACTCCGCCAGGGTCCAGCCGTTCTTGCGTTCCGCCTCGCTCAGCAGCCCCCGCAGGTAGGACACCATGCGCCGCCTCGGCTCCACCCGCCCGAACTGGCCTGCGAACCGCGTCACGGAGTGTCGTTGCAGTATTAGACGTCGTCTCATTTGGCGTGCTGGGTAGTCTGCACCATGTGGTGATGGTTGAGCGCCTGGTGCCGGACGAGCTATGGGAACTGTTCCAGCGGGCGGTCCCGCCTGCCCCAACTCGGCCCCAGGGCGGAGGTCGGCGCCGGTACGGGGACCGCGAGGTCCTCGCGGCGATCATCTTCGTGGCCACGACGGGCTGCACTTGGCGGCAGCTGCCGCCGGTCTTCGGCCCCTCGGGGCCGACCGCGCACCGGCGCTTCACCGAGTGGACCGCCGCCCGGGTCTGGGCAAAACTGCACCGCCTCATCCTCGACGAACTGGGCTCGCGCGGAGGCCTGGACTGGTCGCGCTGCGCAATCGACTCGGTGAACATGCGGGCCCTCAAAGGGAGGACCTGACAGGTCCGAATCCTGTAGACCGGGGCAAGAAGGGGTCGAAGATCCACTTGATCACCGAGCGGACCGGTTTACCCCTGTCCATCGGGATCTCCGGCGCGAACCTCCACGACAGCCAGGCACTCGAGCCGCTCGTGCGCGGCATCCCGCCAATCCGATCCCGCCGCGGCCCGCGCAGACGACGGCCCGCCAAGCTGCACGCGGACAAGGGCTACGACTACGACCACCTGCGCCGATGGCTCCGCCAGCGCGGCATCCGGCACCGCATCGCCCGCAAGGGCATCGAGTCCTCCACCCGGCTGGGCCGCCACCGCTGGACGATCGAGCGCACGATGTCCTGGCTGGCCGGCTGCCGTCGCCTCCATCGCCGCTACGAACGCAAGGCCGAACACTTCCTGGCCTTCACCGCCATCGCTTGCAGCCTCATCTGCTACCGCAGACTCTCCAAATGAGACAACGTCTTAGTGCAGAACGATGTTCGCACTGTTGCCGCGTCTGGGCCCCAGAAAAGATCAAGCATTGCCGGGGCTGCTCGCGTCAGGATGCTGTGTGTGTCTGGTCGCGCGCTGAGTTTCGGAGGGGTGGCGGAAGCATACGGACGGTTCCGGCCAGGGGTATCCCGTGGAGCTGTTCGACATGGTGATGGCCTATGCGGGCCGCCGGGTTCGGACCGCCCTCGAGATCGGCGCTGGGACGGGCAAGGCAACCCGCCTGTTCGCTCGGCGAGGGGTCATGGTCACCGCGATCGATCCTGACGGGTCCATGCTCGCCGAGCTGCGCAAGCACGTGCCGACGAACGTGAGAACGGTGCAAGCGGCGTTCGAGGACTTGCGATCGGGCGAACGGTATGAACTGGTCTATGCGGCAGCAGCATTGCATTGGACGAACCCGGAGGGCCGGAGCGGTTTGCGGAGCTCTACCGGCAGGAGGCCGCCGCGCTGTCCGACCAGGTGCGCCTGTTCAACGGGGCGCGGAAGTGGCTGTCCATGCTGTGCACACGGCATGTACCCGTGGGGGTGATTACGGGCAAGGAGCGTGCGCGTACCAGTGTGCTGCTCAAGCAGCTCGGCGTCGCCGATCTGGTCGGGGCGGTGGTGACCCCGGACGATCCGCCCGCTCCGAAGCCGTCACCGGAGTGCTGTGGCTGTGCGACCGGTTCGGTGTTGATGCGCGCCGTACGGTGCTGGTCGGGGACTCGGTCGCCGACATGCAGGCCGGGCAGGCGGCCGGGGCGCTCACGGTCGCGGTGCTTTGGGGTTCTGGCCGATGCGAGGTACTGGCCGCGTACCGGTCGTGGCGGATCGTCGAGCAGCCCGCGCATCTGACCTTCCTGCTTGCCGATCTGACCGCCCAAATCCGGCGGCGCAGGCCCCGCCCGGGGCGGCACAATCCGCCCTACCTCGTACCGCCCGGGGCGGATCACCCGAACTAGCAGGAGATATGGCATGACTGACGTTGTGATTCCCGGTTCGAAGTCCGAGACGAACCGGCTACTGGTTCTTGCTGCGGCTGCCAACGGCCGTACGGTGCTGCGCCGGCCACTGGTGGCGGACGATACCGAGGCCTGCGCCCAGGCCCTGGCCGCCCTCGGCTACGACATCGACATCACCAGCGGTGACGCGTGGGCGGTCACCGGTCGCCCCGAGGGCCCGGCGGCTGTGCAGGCGTCGATCGATACCAGGGACGGGGCCACCGGCGCACGGTTCCTGCCCGGGCTGGCCGCTGCCGGCCACGGCACTTTCCATTTCACCGCTTCCGAGCAGATGCGCCGCCGTCCCATCGCCCCGCTCCTCAAGGCCCTGCGGACCCTCGGGGCAGACATCGACCGCGACGCTCTTCCGTACACGCTGCGTGCCACCGGTCTTGAGGGCGGTCGGCTGGTCGTCGACGCAAGTGTCTCCAGCCAGTATCTGACGGCGCTGCTGCTGGCCGGACCGCTCACCCGGACCGGGCTCACCCTGCACGTCACTCAGATGGTGTCCGCCCCGTACATCGACATCACCCTCACGCTCATGCGCCTGTTCGGGGCCCGCGTCGAGCGCACCGGCGACGTCTTCCGCGTCGCGCCCGGCGGCTACACCAGCCCCGGCGAGGTGAGCGTCGAGCCGGACGCTTCCACCGCCTCGTACGTCCTGGCGGCGGCTGCCGTCAGCCCGGGCCGGTCGGTGACCGTCCCCGGGCTGGGCTCCGACTCCGCCCAGGGGGACCTCGGATTCGCCCGCGTGCTGGCCGGCATGGGCGCGGTCGTGGACGTGAAACCGGACTCGGTCACCGTCACCGGGCCGGACCGGCTGACCGGGGTGACGGCGGACCTGCACCACCTGTCCGACACTATGCCCACCCTCGCCGCCATCGCCCCGCTGGCCACCTCCCCGGTACGCATCACCAACGTGGCCAACGCCAGGGTCAAGGAATGCGACCGGCTGGAGGCCTGCGCGGCTGGGCTGCGGGCGCTGGGGGTGCCAGTGACCACGGGGGAGGATTGGATCGAGGTCCAGCCCGCGCAGCCGACTGCGGGCCGCATCGCCACCCGACGGGATCACCGGATCGCCATGGCGTTCTCCGTGCTGGGCCTGCGCGTACCAGGGGGCATCGAACTGGACGATCCGGACTGCGTGATCAAGACCTGCCCCGGCTTCCACGGCCTGCTCGCGGACCTCACCGCCCGCTGGGAGAAAGAGCCCGTGTCATGACTGCGGAGATAGGCCGAGTCCTCGTGGTCGGGGCCGGGTGGATCTCCCGCCGTGTGCACTTACCGTATCTGGCCCGCCTGCGTTCCTCAGGCGCGCTCGGCGAGTTACTGGTCGCCGACACCGACCCGGTGCAGACCGCCAACGCGGCGCAGAAGTTCGCGGCCCGGCTCCACACCGCGCCGCTGCAGGAAGCCGGGGACAGCCAGCGGTCCGGCGTCCGAGGCGCGCGTGCCTGTGGTCTTGAGGGTCGCGCTCGGTATTCAGGTCCCGGCCGGCAGCATCCGTGCGGGCGAGACCCCGGAGGCGGCGGCGCTGCGCGAGGCCGGCGAGGAGACCGGTCTGAAGGGCTTCAAGATCGTGCGGAAGCTCGGTGAGAGCGACTACGACATCAGCCCGTATCGGAGCGAGGTCCAGCACCGCCATGTCTTCCACCTGGAGCTGACCGAGCCCACGCCGGAGCGGTGGGCCAGCCAGGAGGACCACGACGGCGAGCGGGAGCCCACCCGTTTCGAATGCTTCTGGATCCCGCTCGAGGCCGCCCACGTTCTTCAGTCCGGGCAGGGTGCCCTGCTGGGACGTCTGTACGACTGATCCACGTCCGGTCACGGCCCACCGCAGGAGGCAGCCGATGTACCGTACCGGCGAACTGCACGACGTAATCAAGATCGAGCAGCTAAGCCGGGGTGGCGCCTGAGTGATCAGCCCGGACGCGTACGCGAGTTCGTGCTCACGGCCGCCGTCCGGCGGCCGCGCAGCGGGCGGCCGCGCGGCGGTGTGGTCCACGACATCGCCGTGGCCTGGCGAACGGCAGGCGTGTGCTCGCGACTCGCTAGGCTCGAAGTACGAAGCAGACTGGTCTGCGGGCGTTCGCCGCGTCGGGCCGCACCGAGGAGAGTCCCGTGACCGCGCCCGCTGTACGTACCTGGCCGCAGCTCCTGGCCACGCTCCTGCGCGGCGAGGACCTGACCGCGGACGACACCCGATGGGCCATGGGCGAGGTCATGAACGACGCCCACGAGCCCGTTGCCTTCGCCGGGTTCCTCGTCGCGCTGCGCGCCAAGGGTGAGACCGCCGCCGAGATCTCCGGTCTCCTGGACGTCCTGATGGAGCGGGTCGTGCCCCTGCCCGTCGATGGCCGCGACGTCGTCGACATCGTCGGCACCGGCGGCGACGGCGCGCACAGCGTGAACATCTCCACCATGGCTGCGATCGTCGCAGCTGCCGCCGGCGCGCCGGTGGTCAAGAACGGCGGCCGCTCCGTCTCCAGCAAGAGCGGCTCCGCCGACGTGTTGGAGGCCCTCGGCATCCCTTTGTACCTGGGCCCCGAGCAGGTCGCGCAGTGTCTGGGCCACCTGGGCATCGCCTTCACCTTCGCTCCGGCCTTCCATAAGGGCCTCAAGCATGCCTCCCCCGTCAGGCGTACGCTGGGCGTGCCCACCGCGATCAACTTCCTCGCCCCGCTGACCAATCCGGCCCGCCCCGGTTCGGCCCTGGTCGGCTGCTCGAACCTCTCGCTGGCCCCCGTCCTCGCCTCGGTGCTCGCCGAGCGCGGCGCGAGCGCGCTGGTGGTCCGCGGCCACGAGGGCCTGGACGAGATCAGCACCGCCGGCCCCACCGACGTGTGGACCACCACGGCGACAGGCGGCGTTGTCCAGGCCGAGTTGGACACCCGCCGCTTCGGGCTGGGCCGACCGGGCCCGGACGCGCTGCGCGGCGGCGACGCCGCGTACAACGCGGCAGCCGTACACGCCATGCTCTCCGGCGTTCCCGGCGCCGCCCGCGACGCGGTCCTCGCCAATGCCGCCGGCGCCCTGGTCGCCCACCTTGGCGTCGCCACCGACGCCGCAGTGTTCGAGGCCGCCTTCGCCGACAGCCTGGACCGGGCGCGCGCCGCAGTGGACAGCGGCGCCGCCGCCACGCTGCTGGAGCGCTGGGTCAAACTCGCCACCAGTCTGTCCGAGCCTCGTTGACACCCGCCTCATCGCACCGACCCGTTGTTGCCCAGGCCCAAGAGGTGAACGGGCCGTCCTCAGAAGGCCGTGCGAATGTCGCTGCGCGGGTCGCCAGCCACCAACTGGTCCTTGTAAAGCCCTTCCTGCGCCCGGCGGCGCCATGGTCGGGCGTGCCGAAGGGCCACGTCGATGTCCGGGTCGGCCGAGTCGAGGTCGATGTCCGCGACCACCACAGCGGGTTGCCCGTCGGCGGGGCACTGGGCCAGCCACCGGCCGCCGGGCGCCACGATCCCGGACGGCACCGTGGTGCTGAACTGCGCCGGCACGGCGTAGCCAAGCCAGTAGCTGTACAGCGTCCCGTAGGCCTGGGCGACGCGTGCCCTTGGGGCATCGTCGACCATCACGGAGAGCAGGACGCAGTCAACGTCCAGGCGCTCGTACTCGGCGAAGAGCGACGGGAAGTGCGCCTCCACGCACAACGCGCAGCCGATCCGGATGCCGCCTACCTCGAAGACCAGCGGCTCACGGCCCGGGGTGTACAGGTAGGAGACCTCGGTATGCGACAGGAACCGCTTGTCGTACCTGGCGACCAGTTCGCCACGGTCGGAGACGACGAAGAGGCTGTTGTGGGGCCTGCGCGGTGGTGTGAGCGGGTGAAGCGACCCGAACGCTGTCCACAGCCGTAGTTCCCCAGCCAGCGCAGCGATCGACTCGGCCTCCTCGCGCATGACGTCCCAGGCGGCACGGCTCCAGTCGGCCGGGACCAGCTTGCCGTTCGAGCCGGCCGCCATCACGTGCTTGCTCGGATAGACGATCGCCCCCTCGGGGAACTGCACCAGTTGCGCACCCGTCCCGGCTGCCTCCGCCATCAGGGCCCGGATTTCCTGCCCGGCTGCTCGGAGTGCTCCTCGATCAGTGGGATCTTCCGGCACCGTGCTCTGCGCGACTGCCAGCCGTAATGTCCTGGACGGGCTGGGGCGTTGGTCGAGTGCAGGAGTCGTCATTTCTCTCCGATCAGCGGGGGTTTGCTTGTGGGCGGTGAAGGTGTGGCGGGGGTCAGGTGGTCAGCTGGGTCGGGTCGCCCTTCGTGGGGCCGGGGGTGAGGCGGGTGAAGTGTTCGGTCTGGATGATCTGGGTGCGGTCGGCTTCGGGGAGGCGGGCGAGGATGCCGGGCAGGGGCCGCTCACGGGCGACCTCGCCGCGGTGCGCGAGGATCGCCCGCCACTTCACGTCGGCCCAGGGGGCGATGTCGACGCTGGTGGTCGCGTACGAGTCCGGCACCGCGAGCACCTTCTTTCCCACACCTTCGAGCAGCGGGCGGAGCAGGCCGACGCCGGACTCGGGGTGCGTGGCGGCGTACAGCGCGGCCGGCTGCCAGGGCGGCCCCGCTTCGGGATGCAGGTGAGCGAGTCCGGCGGCTTCGACGGCGAGCAGCGTGATCTGGTGGGTGCGTACGTGGTCGGGGTGGCCGGTCGGCTGGCCGACCGCGTCATGGGTGACGACGATGTCGGGGCGGAAGGCCCGGATGTGGGCGACGAGGCGGCCGATGGCCTCATCGAGGGGAGCGTCGACGAGCCGGGGCTGGCCCGGCGCGGCCTCGGGGTTGCGGGCGTCGCCGTAGCCGAGCAGGCGTGGGGAGCCGGCGCCCAGGGCGGCGAGGGCGTCCGCGAGTTCGGGCGCTCGGCGGCTGTGGGGGGCCCAGGTGGCGGTGACGACCGCTGTGCGGGCGCCGGCGGCGTGGTGCTGCGCGAGCACACCGCCGGCTAGAAGACTCTCATCGTCAGGGTGCGCGAACACCCCCAGCAGCGAGGGCAGGGACGGGTGATTCATGGAAGAGGCCTCCTCGAGGCGCTGGATGGGAGGGAGGTCAGATGATCGGCGGCCGCCCGGCGGCGGTGAGCCGGTAGACGGTGCGCCAGCTCATCGGGCGCCGCGGCTGCGTGTGCCGCGTCGTCCAGCCTTCGCGCATGCCGCGCAGCGTCTCGCCCAGCCCGCCGCCGCGCATGGCCCGGACCAGGATGATCGCCGTCCACACGCTCAGGTAGAGGGGGAGGAGTGGGGCGGGGAGGTTGCGGTGAGCGATCCAGATCCGGTTGCGGGCGGCGAGCCGGTGGTACAGCGCGTGGCGGGCGGGTGTGGTGAGCGGGTGGTGCATGTGGATTGCCGCCGCGTACCAGCCGCTCCAGCCCGCTTCGTACAGTCGCCAGGCAAGATCGGCGCCCTCGTGATAGAGGAATATCCGACCTTCCCACCCTCCTACCGCCTCGAAAGCGTCGCGCCGGATCAGGACGACGCCTTCGGTCATCGAGGTGACCCTCCCGGGCCGTCCCGGGTCCGAGGCGCGCAGCCGGGGGACCCAGCGGCGTGGCGTGGTCGCATCGTCCGGGCCGGTCAGCCGGGGCTGGACCCAGGCAGCTTCTGGATGAAGCTTGGCCTCGGCGACGAGCCGGGCGAGGACATCGGGACGAGGAAAGCTCGCGTCGTTGTCGAGGAAGTACAGCCACTCGGCCGGATCGCCCGCGTCGCGCAGCGCGTTGACGCCGGCGTTGCGGCCGCCGGGGATGCCGAGGTTCTTGGGCAGGCACACGGTGAGCGCGCCGGGCGGGACGACCTGGGGCCTGCAGCCGGTGCCGACCACCACCACCCGGACGTCGACATCGCTCTGCGCCAGGAGCGTCGCCTGCGCGGCGGCCTCTTCGTCCGGCCGGTCATTCATGGACAGCACGACTACGTCTACACGTGGGTGAAGCACGGGCTCCTCCAGGCCGTCGAGGGCCGTGTTGCGGTCAGGGCGTGGGGACAGGAACTTCAGTGAGGTGTTCGACCCAGCGAGCGACGAGCGGGGCGAGGTGGGGGTGGACGCCCCGGGAACAGGCCTGGAGGAGTTGGCCGAGGGCGACGAGTTCCCCGGCCCGGCCGGCGGGTGTGTCGAGGACGTCGGCGAATTCGTGCCGCACGCGTGCGGCGACCGCCGGCACCGTCAGCGAGTAGGCGTGAAGGAGGCCCGGGTCGTAGCCGACCGGCATGACGCCCCAACCCTCCCAATCGAAGATGATCAAGGTCGGGGCGGTGAGGTTGGCCCAGTGCAGGTCCGCGTGCCCGGTGGTGCGGTCGCTGATCCGCGGAGGGTCGATGCCTACGAAGCGGCGGAAGTTGCGGTCGATCCAGGACTGCCGCACGGCCTCACGGTCGGTCGGGACCGCGGCGAGCGCGCGCGATGCGGCGCGCAGGTCTCGCCACCAGGCATCCGGCAGCCCGGGATCACGGTCGAGTACGGGGCTGCCCACGACGACTGCCGGGGTGGTGACGAGTTCGGTGAGCTCGGCCCGGTACGCGTACGAGCCGCACGTCCAGTCCAGGAGGTTGCGCAGCCGGGGGCGTGGCACCGACTGTGGCACGGCGGTGTCCGCGAGGGCGGTGCCCTCCCACAGCCGTCCCCCGGCCTTCTCTGACGGAGCGGAGACGAGGCGAAGCCAGCTCGTGCCGGCACGCCGTCCGAGCGTGCGGCCTTGCCACCCCCACACCTCCCCGCCCGACGGCGTGACCTGGAGGTCGTGGGTCGCGGCCGCGAACGCGCGACGCATCCGCGCGACGTCCTCGGCGGCGTCCGGGGCGGTGAACACCAGCGTGGTCATGGCTAGTTACCTCATCTCGCGTCAGTCTGATCAACGGCCTCGGGCGGGTGACTGTCAGGGCTGGCTCTACGGGCACCAGCCCTGAAGAGGCTGATCGCATCGCGTCCTTCCTGCCGGGACGCTGATTCAGAACAGGGCACGTTGCTCCGCTTCAGCACCGGTCGTCGACTGGGCTGCAATCCGGCGACCGCGTCCAGTTCGAGGAGGGTGCTCCAGCGCCCGTCGGCGCATCCGTCGCCCAGTAGCCGGGCCAGCACGCTGGGCGAGGGCGCCCCCGGCGAGGAGAGCCTCGTCGTCCGGGTGGGCGAAGCCGGCAAGCAGGCTGGGCAGCACGGGGATCTCCAAGGCGGTCACAGTACGGGGACGGGGGCGCCGGCGAGGCGCCCGGCCCGGTGGACGAGGTGAGGAGCGAGCTCCGGGTGGCCGCCACGCCTGGAGACCTGGACAAGCTGGGCGAGCGCGACCAGCTCCCCGGTCCGTCCGGCAGGCGTGTCCAGGACATGGGCGAACTCGGCGCGGATCCGGGCCGCCGTGGCCGGCCGGCTGAGGATCATGCTTCTCCCGTGGTCGCGGCGACCGTGTCGGTGCGCCGGGCAGGGGCCGGGATGTGTCCGTCCCGGCCCGGCCACCGGAACACCAGCCGGGAGGAGGCCTTGTCCAGAACGTCTCCGGCGGGCAGCAGATGGTCAGGAGTATCGGCCGGGTGGACGGTCAGGACGGGATCGGCGTGCTGGTCGTTGTCGTCGGCGCGGACATGACGGTCCCATGCCCGGACCGTGGCCGCGAGCTGCTCGGCGAGCTGCGGGCCCTCCTCGCCGAAGGCGTGCACAACCCATTCCCACTCCTTGTCCTCCGGGCACTCGCCGTGCCGGGTCTGAACGTAGGTCAGATAGGCGAGCGAGGCGGTGCCGAGGACGGCTGGTGCGTCACGGTCCTTCGTGATGGCGGTGAGGCCCGTGTCCTGGTGGGCGTGCAGGCGGCAGAAGGCCGGCAGGGTCGTGGCCGCATACAGCTGCAGCGAGCCGAAGTACGAGTTCGCCCCCATCGTCACGCCGGTTGTGACCTCGTGCCGCCGCCCGCGCAACGCCTCCTCCAGGCCCTTTGTGTCGGCGGCGGCGCCGTCGTCGAAGCGGAGCGTCAGAGCGCCGTCGAAAAGGGGGACGACCGGGACGGCGTGGGCCTGCTGTCCTTGGTCGCGGACGAATCCGCAGTAGGTGAAGTGTCGGGCGTGCAGCACCTCGCCATGCCGCTCGAACGTGATGGCCCTGGTGTAGCCGCCCATCTCCAGCGGCAGGACCAGACGCCCGCCTTCGGCCAACTGCTCGCGCCAGGCCGGGGAGATGTCCCAGCAGTTGTAGGTGATCACGCTGGCGTCGAAGCCGCTGCGGGGCACGAGGTGGGCGGGCGCGCCGAGCGCCGCGTCGGCCTCGACGGCGGTGACGCGTCCGCTGCCGGCCTCCGTGAGGAAGGCGCGGGTGCGGCATACGACCCACGGGTCGATGTCGACGGTCACCACCCGCCCTTCGGGCCCGGCGACGTGGGCGATCAGCTCGGCGTTGTAGCCACCGGAGCCCGCCTCGAACACGATCGCGCCCGGCTTCAGATGCAGGTGCTCGATCATGTCGGCCTGGAGCCAGGCCGCGGACACCGAGCTGATGGCCGTCCCCGTCTCGTCGCGGCGGGTGATGACCGCCCGGTCGCCGCCGTCGTACGCGACCGCCAGGTTCGCCTCCGGGGCGAAACGATGGCGGGGCACGGTCCGCAGCGCGCTGCGGACGGGCTCGGACGAGGCCCAGCCGCGGCCGATGACCGTCTGGGCCATCGCCTGGCGCCGCCGGACGGCCTCGGCCGGCTCACCTGGCACGGGCGGCCGATTGGCGGCGACCGGATAGGAATGGACGGGCGGCAGGCCGGGGATGACGCCGGGCCAGACGGCGTTCAGGGCCTGCGCGCTCGGGGTGAACACCGGGCCGAGACATCCCAGACCGTGAGGATCGTGCCATTCCCAGCGCGTGAACTTCTCCGGCTCCGCAGTGATGAGGGTGCCGGTGACGCCGGCGATCCGGATCACCGCGGTCAGGCGCGGGACACCTTGGGCAGCGTCGGTGAGGATGGTCACCACGCTGGCGCCGGTGGCGTGCAGGCCGGTCTCCTCGGCGAGCTCGCGCACCCCGGCTTCGTCCAGCGGCTCGGCACCCTCGACCTTCCCGCCGGGAATTTCCCACATGCCGCGTCTGGACCAGCCGAGCAGAACGCGCCCGTGCTCGTTGGTGACGATGGCCAGCGCCCCGGCAACGGCGTAGCCGGTGGCCGGCACGGACCGTTCCGTGGCGACCGTGCCCGCGCACGGCCCGCGCAGGACCAGTGCCGCCAGGTCGCCGACGGCGATGCGCTGCACGCTCGTCCATCCGCAGGTTAGAGCGCTGATCTCATCTTCGTTCAGCGCGATGTGCCGCTTCTCGGCGGATGTGTGCGCGGCCAGCGGGGTGATGACCAGCACGGTGCCGCCCTCGCGCAGCCGGCGCCCCAGAGCGTGCAGGACACGCATGCGATCGTGCAGGAAGGCCACCGACAGCCGGAAGACCACCAGGTCGTACAGGGTGTCGTCCAGCGGGGCGGGGCCGTCGCGCTCGATGTCCAGATGGAGCCAGCGCACGCCCTCGATGTTGGTGTGCTCCTCGCGGGCCCGGGCGATCGCACTGTCCGCGAATTCGCACGCGTCCACGCGGTAGCCGAGACCGGCGAGGTAGGCGGCCAGCTCCCCGGTTCCGCAGCTCACGTCAAGCGCCCGCCCGCCGGCTTCGGGGACGGGGGCGTGCTCCGCGAGGAGTTCCCGCTCGCGCTCGCCAAGCCGTCGGAAGTTCTTGCCGTCGCTGTAGTGCTTTTGCCACTGGTCGCGGACGGTGTACGTCAAGGTGCTGCTCCTCGTACCTAGTGTGGTGGGGTCAGGAGTGTTGTGCGGCGCGGAGGCGGGCCAGGGTGCGCCGGCCGCGTTCGACGAGCTCGGGATCGCCGTGGGAGGCGCCGTAGGAGATGCCGGAGACGGAGTCCAGGACGGACAGGACCGTGAGCTGGGCTTCTTCTTCCGGGGTGAAAGGGCGGCCGTAGCCGTCCAGCACGGCCTGCAGAAGGTCGGGGCGGCCGTGCCAGGCGTCGGACAGTCGAACGAAGTCCCTGATCGCCGGGCCCTCTTCCGACCGCTCGAAGTCGATCACGTACAGGACATCGGCGTCTTCGTCCCATCGCAGATTGCGGAGCTGGAGATCACCATGTGTGGGGACCGCCTCCAGGGCGGGCAGGTGGGCGGCCTTCTCTGCGGTGCTGCGGATGAACTCTTCGTCCCCGGGCGCGAGGTGAGGCCGAGCTCCGTCCAGGTGCCGCTCCAGCTTCCCCAGGGACAGGGTAGCGGCCGGGTGCGGTGGAGCGCTGGTGTGGATGGCGGCCGCGAGCTGCCCGATGCGGTGGAAGATCCGACGCTGCTGCTCGGGCGGATAGGTGGCGCCGTGCAGGGACCGGCCTCCCACCGCGGTGAGCACAACCGCCCGCAGATGTGCGTCGGCAGCCACCAGGCGGGGCGCAGCCGGACCGAGGAAGGGCGCCCAGCCGCGGAGCGCGGCGACTTCCCGCTGGTGGAAGCGCGTGTTCTGGTGGATCTTGACGTACCAGGTGTCGTCCTCGGCGCCCCGCGCCCGCCATACGCGGCTCTCTTCACGACTCCAGGAGACGTCCGTCCAGTTGGTAATTCGGCCCACCGCGTGCTCGGCGAAGGCGCACACCTCCTGCGGGACCGTCCCAGGGCTGCGGGGCTCGGGGACCAGGGCCAGCCGGTCGGCGGTCGGCGTGTAGGCGATGGCGTCGCCGGGCTCCTGGAAGTGCACGGCCATCCGGGCACCGGCCCGGTAGGCATCCAGTCCAGCCCGGCAGTACGCGACCATCGGCTCCGGAAGCTTGTCGAGCGCGAACCAGTCCATGGCGTCGCACACCTGGGGCTCCATGACCTTCGGGGCGCCGTCCCAGCGCCGGACTTCGAAGAACACCCCAAGACGGGCGGCTCCGGCGGGGGAGCGGTGGTGCACGGTGACGGCCGCGCGGACATCGGCCGGATCGACGACGATGCCGGCCTCTTCCCGGGTTTCGCGCACCAGGGCCGTGACCATGTCCTCCAACGGACCGTCCAGGCGCCCGCTGACCAGATGCCAGCATCCGGCCGCGTACACGTCGCCGGCCCGCCTCGACAGCAGCACCTCGGACCCCGCCGGGCCGTCGCGAACGGCGATCAGGTGAACGTCGAGCGGCTCGGTGTGCCGCTGGCCGCCGGTCATGCGTCCCCCGACAAGGTCCGCAGCGCGGCGGCGTCGGCCAGCAACTGTGCCTCGTCCTGGCGTCCGCCGTCGAGGAACTCCCACGGCAGTGGCCCGCCCGGGGCCGGATCGGTGTCACCGGCGTACCGGAGGCAGATGTGGCTGTGCAGGTGGGGTACGACGTTGCCGAGGGTGGAGTAGTTCAGTTTCACCGGCTCGTAGAAGGCCGTCAGGGCCTTGCCGAGCGCGAGAGTGTCGCGCCAGTAGGCGGCGGCGTCGGCTTCCAGCAGGTCGGTGGGCTCGGCGACGTGCGGGGCGCCGCGGTGGATGAGCACGCAGTAGCCGCGGACGCGCCCGCTGCGCCACAGACAGGCGTTGGCTACCTCACCGCGGCGAAGTAGCACGCCCCAGCCGATGTCGGCCGAGGTGTAGTCGTTCGCACACATGGGGCACCCGTCGCCGGAGCGGTGGCGGAGGAAGTCCTCGGGCCAGCCGGCCGGCACGGAGGAGCTGTCGGCTTGGGGAGCAAGGGGGTGGTGATGCCGGGGCATCCGTACTCCGTTCGCTGAGCGGCTGACGGGCGGGATAAGGGCCGTTCGCTCGGGCGAGGTCACGACCTCGGCCGGGGAATGCCGGCGAGGGTCGGTAGCGTCCAGGTCAGCGCCTTCGGCTTCGCGCCCGACGTGACGGTCTGGGCTCCGGTGCCAACGGTGAGGTCGACGGTGTACGACTCCGGCCGGCCGGCTTCCTCCCAGCGGGCGTGGAGCTCCTCGAGTTCAGCCCACACGTCACGCGGCCCGCAGACGCGAACAGTCCCGTCGCCGGGGCCGGCGACGGCCCACGAGTCGTCGTCAGGCGCGACGATGGTCATGGTCTCCGCCTGGAAGTCCCGGACCAGACCGGGCGCGAGGTATGCGGCGGCGAGCCAGAATCCGTAGGCGTCGTTCGACGGCGGGGCGAGCCGGGTCGGTCGTGTCCTGCCGGGGTCGGCTTTGATGCGGGCGCGGTGGTCCAGGGCGCTGAGCCACCGGTAGCCGAGCACGGGCCGGTACCCGCGCGGCCGGCCCTGAAGGACCGCCTTGACCGTGCCGGCCGGGGTACGGGTGACCAGGAGTTGCCCGGGCCAGCTCGGGGTGCGGGTCGCGAGCGTGGTCAGCAGCCGTCCGCCGGGTGCGAGCTGTTCCACCCACGGCGCCGGGACGCAGGGAACGCCGATCCCCGAGTGGATGCGGTCGTACGGTGCCCGCGGCTCGTGCCCTTCGAGAGCGTCGCCCTCGACAACGGTTGCGCCGACACCGAGGCGGTCCAGGTTCCGCTGGGCGAAGGCCGTCATGTGTCCGTCCCTCTCCACGCCGGTGGCGAGTCCGGGGCCGGTGATGGTGGCGGCGAGGGCCAGGGAGACACCGGGGCCGGGGCCGAGCTCCAGATAGCTGTGGCCGGGGCCGAGCTCCACGGTTTGGAGGGCTTCGACGGTGGCGGGGGTGTAGGTGGACATGGACGTCATGTGTCCGCCGGTCACCGGGCCGCGGGGGAGTGCGTCGAGGGGTTCACCGTCGCGCTGGAGCAGGATCGACTCGTCGCTGTGGATCAGGTCGAGCCACTCCTCCTGGTCGTCGGGGTGGGAGCCGTCGAGGAGGCGCCAGTCGATCGGATCCGCACCCGGGCCGCTGACCCGGACGTACGCGTGCGGGAGCAGGGCCTCGCGCGGCAGGCGAAGCAGCGCGTCGCGCAGCAGCTTGTCGGTCAGGACGCCGTCGGTAGTGAGCCGGTCGACCATGCCGGCACGTCGACGACTCGTCGCTTCGCGGAGGTCAAGAGGCATGAGCGGAGTCCTTCGCGGAAGTCGGCATGGTGGTGAGGTGCCGGACCGGCGAGGCCCACAGCAGTGCTGCAGGCACGAGGTAGCGCAGGGTCCCGCCGTTCAGCGCGGCGTGTACGGAGGAGTCGGCGGCGATGGCGCCGGCCGTCAGGGCGGCGGCCGGGCGCAGGCCGGTGACCAGCCAGACGGAGGTCTGCTGCGCGCGGGACTGCAGCTCGGAAGGGCACAACTGCTGGCGTAGAGACCGCTGGGTCGTGCCCGCCGCGACCGCGGCCGCCGTCCTCCGCGCGCCGGCGATCCGCGCGTTCGCCGCATGCATGTGGGCGCGGTCGACAACCTCGGGCACGATGGCGATCGACGCGGCCTGGTGCAGCACGGTCATGCCCCCAGCAGCAGGGCGACCGCGTAGAGCACGGGCACGGACAGGACTCCCGCGGCCCAGCAGACCGGCACCACGGACACCACCGCGGCCGCGGCGAAATTTGTGCCGATCATGATCTTCTTCTTCGGGTACCTGCCACCGGCCACCCCGGCGGGCAGCGCGAGATCGAACGCGGGAACCGTCGCGGCGGCGGCCAGCAGCGACACCTGGCCAGGGGAGGCGTCCAGCTCCAGCACCGCGATCACCGGCAGCGCCACACCGTG
Source organism: Streptomyces sp. NPDC048106 (assembly GCF_040706415.1). Lineage (NCBI taxonomy): Bacteria > Bacillati > Actinomycetota > Actinomycetes > Kitasatosporales > Streptomycetaceae > Streptomyces > Streptomyces sp. NPDC048106. The sequence goes on from NZ_JBEZND010000065.1 coordinate 16,729, forward strand.
GACCGAGGACCCCGCGAGGGTCACCGCCTCGCCGACCCAGTACGCGCGAAAGGACCTGTTGGTGCGCAGAGGAAGGGAGGCCGCGCCCTCCGCGGCCGCGCCGCGGACTGTGCTGGTGGGCGTCACGATCGGCTCCGCTCCGGCCAGCGAGCCAGGGTGTGCATGAGGTGACCCATGTCCCGGTAGGGGCTCCGCGAGGACGCGGCCCACTCCAGCTCCAGTGCCGCCGCGCGTGCGGCCGGATCCGGAGCCCAGGCGTCGTCGAAGTGGTCGTGGAAGATCCGCACGCCCTGGCACGGCTGCGGACCAGCCCGTGCTCGGCGGTGAGCCGGTCGAGGGCGTCGGGGTCGTCACCGCGGGTTTCCCGGCCGAGATTGCCGACGCTCCGGTCTGCTCCGGACACGATGAGCTGGCGCGCGGTCTCGGAGTCGCCGACGAGAGCCTCGCGTACGCCGATGGCCCGACGGTTCTCGGCGAGGATGCTCAGCAGGCCGCCCGGCGCGACGAGCCCTGCCAGCCGGGTGACGGCCTCACCGGGATCGTCCAGGTACATCAGTACGCCGTGGCAGCACACCGCGTCGAACGGCTCCCCGTCCAAGGAGGGGGACTCGAAACCGGCGTTGACGAGCCGGGCGCGGTCGGCGAGCTCGGGGCGGCCCGCGAGACGGTCAGCCGCGGCCGCCGGCATGGTGGCGGCCGGAGCGGCACCGGTCACCTGGTGGCCGGCCGCGGCGAGGCGCAGCGTCATCTCGCCGTTCCCGCAGCCGACGTCCAGAATCCGAGCGGGCGTGGCCGGGAGCTCGGCGAGAAGTCGGCGTTCCACCAGGTCGTGACGCAGGCGGCCCCGCGTGCTGTCGGAGTGGGCGGTGTACGCGGCCCCCACCGAGTCGAATCCGGTCACCGCGTCCATCCCAGTTCCGTGTAGGTCCGGCCGGCCTGGATGCCCTCGATGGCCGCTCGGGTGTAGGGGACGATCAGCCCGGGCAGGTCCTTGACGTTCCACCACTGCCAGGACATGCACTTGTCGAGCTCCCGCAGTTTCGGCTCACCCAGCCAGCGGCGGGCGCGGAAGAAGAGCTGGACGCGGGGCGGGTCCGTGGGTCGTTCACGCATGTGCACGGTGTGGACGAGGTCGATGTCGGCTGGTTCGAGGACGATTCCCGCCTCTTCGTCCGCCTCCCTCACGAGGCAGGCACTCGCTGCCTCTGCCTCGCAGTGGCCCGCCAGCACGTGCCAGGAACCGCCCGCGTACGCCGAGTCGGGATGCCGTAGGCCCAGCAGGACATGGCCGTCCCGCTCAAGGTAGAGGTGGACACCGACCACGTTCAGCACGGTCCCGGACGGTGCCTTCGCCCGCGCGGTCGGTGCGGGCGTCGTCGGACCGTCGGCGGGCAGGGGATGTTCGGCGGCGTGCTGCTCCAGCAGGTCCCGGGTCGAGGGCAGCATCGTCATGTGCGGGAACTTCTCGGGCCGCACCCAGGCGAGCATCACGCCCTCGGTGAGGGGAAGACGGGCGGGGTCGCCGTTCCAGAGTCCGGTGAACAGCTGGATCGGCACGCCTGTTCCGTCGGTGCCGGTGACGTGCTCGACCGCGTACGGCTCCAGGTCCGCGACCGTCAGGCCGGCCTCCTCGCGCAGCTCCCGACGTACCGTGTCGAGCAGGGTACGGTCCTGCGGCTCCCGGCCGCCGCCGAGCAGCGACCAGCACCCGGGCTCCCAGATCTGTGGCTTGTTGGCGTCCCGCAGGTGCAGCAAGTACCGGCCGTGGCCGTCGTGGATGATCGCGGAGGCGTTCAGGGGTTCCGGCTGTCCGTCCACCCCCGCGTCGAGAAGTTTCGCGCGCAGTGTCGGCGAGGTGACCGCCGACATGGCGAGCCACTCGGCGCTGGACACCTCCTCGTCCTGCAAGGTGACGGCCGGCGGCTCCTCGCCCGCGAGGTAGAACGCGTAGCGGAAGTCGTAGTGCTCGTGGGCAGGTTCGCCCTTGAAGGGGTTGGCGTCGATGGGGTGGACGTCGATGTCGATTGGGGAGGCGAGCGTCTGCCGGGTCAGGCACAGAGCCCCGGGCGGGATTCCGGCCTCCTCCGCCACCTCGCGCAGCGCTGAGGCGAGCAGCGTGCGGTCCTCGGGCTCGATGTGGCCACCAGGGGTGAGCATGAGACCAGTGGCCCGGTGCCGGATGTGCAGGACCCGGCACCGGCGGTCGATCACGACGGCGCTGCACGTGACGTGCCCGGGCAGCGTCGCCCGGGCCGTCACGTCGACGGGACGGTCCAGTGCGGCGAGCAGCCCGGTCAGGGCGTCACGCTCGCCTGGGTGGCGGCTGAGGTACGTCTCGACGGTCTTGCGGATCGAGGAGGAGCTGGGTGGCATGACGGTCTCGCCTTCGATGGAGGGGGCGGGGTGCTGCGGGGTCGGCGGGTGGAAGTCGCGTTGCTGGAGGTCAGCTCGCCGCCTCGTGGCCGGACGGCTGGACACCACGGGGGGCGGGGAGCTTGTCGGTCCCCGGCGCGAGCCCGTACTGGGCGGCCTGGGCGGTAAACATCCCCTGATACAGGCCGCCCTCGTGGGCCATCAGGTCCTCGTGCGTGCCTTCCTCGACGAGGCGCCCCTGGTCGAGGACGTAGATGTGGTCGGCGTTCATGGTCGCGGCGAGCCGGTGGGTGACGAGGACGACCGCGTGCCCCTGCTCGGCCAGGGACCACAGCCCCTGGAACGCGGCAATTTCGGCATGCGGGTCGAGCGCGCTGGTTGGCTCGTCGACCAGCAGAAACGGCGCCTGCCGGTATCTTGTTCGAGCGGACCCGAGTTTCTGCCACTGCCCGCCCGAGAGCTGGACACCGCGCTCGTAGCCCTTGAAGACGATCGAGTCCCAGCCGTGCGGCAGGCCCTCGATCAGGTCGAGCACGCCCGCGTCCCGAGCGGAGCCGCGGACGCGGTCCATGTCCCGGGGACGGTCGCCCGCGCCGATGGCCACATTCGCAGCCGCCGTCATCTCCCAGCGCGGGAAGTCCTGCGCCAACAGCCCGACGGCACGGAAGACCTGGGCGCGGTCGGCCTCGCGGAGCTCGACCTGCTCGCCCGACTCGCCCACCCACCACACCGTCCCTTCGGACGGCGGCAGAAGCCCGGCCAGCACCTTCGTGAGCGTGGTCTTCCCCGAGCCGTTCGCACCCACCAGGGCCGTCACCTTCCCCCGGGGCACCCGCACGCTCACACCCTTCAGGGAAGGACCGTCGGCCCCCGGATAGGTGAACGACACGCCCTCCGTCCGCACCTCCCGCACCGGCGCGGGAAGCGGCGTACCGGTGACCGGGATGGCGTTCTCGCCTGCCACCTTGATGGCGTCCTCGGTGTCGGTGAGGAACAGCAGCTCCTCGTACAGCCGGTTGACCTGCTGCACCAGCGAGGTGAGGCGTGCCGTCGAGGTGCGGATGGCGATCACCGCCGTGCCGCCGACGGCGAGTGGCAGGCCACCGGTCGCAAGGAGCCACCACAGCAACCCGTAGCAGGCGAGCGACGCCAGCCCCGCGAAGCCTCCGGCGACCAGGTCCGTGGAAGCCTGCGCCCGGGCCAGGCGCCGCTGCTCCGCCTCCGTTTGCCGCGACATCTCCTCGTAGCTGGACAGCAGCTTCGTGCCGGCGGCGTGCACGCGGATCTCCCCGGCGGCGTGCGGGCGGGTCAGGTAGGCCAGCAGGGAGGCGATCGCCCGGCGGTGGTCGACCCAGGTCAGGCGCGAGAGGTACTCACGGCGAGCGGAGCGGACGGCTCCCCACCCCTTGGGCAGGGCGATCGCCAGCAGCATCGGCAGCAGCGCCCAGTGCAGCGACGCCAGCACGATGGCGGCCGCCACCATGCCGATCACCACATCGCCCACGCCGACCGACAGCCGGAGCATGCTGCGGGCTGAGTCCGTGCCGAACCTGCCCGCCTCCAGGACTCGCTGGACCTCCGGCCGTTCGGTCGCCTCCACCTCCACGTGAGTGACGGCTGTGTAGTACCGGGCGGAGACCGCCCGCTCCACCTGCGGTTCCAGCCGGCCCGACATCGCCGTCGACCACGCCGACAGCACCGCCGTCGCCACCGCCGCGACCGCGAGCACCGCCAACGACGGCAGCGACTCGCGGAGCTTGTCCCGAGTCGGACCGTCGGCGAACAACTCGGTGAGGACGCTGTTGACCGCCACCAGCCCCCAGCCCGCCGTCACACCCTGCCCGAGCTGCGCCACCACCACCCCGGCGAGCGCCCGCCGGTCCGTCTCCCAGCCGGTGCGCAGCACCATGCCCACCATCCGGGGCAGCGCTGCCGCCATGTGCCCGAACCCAAGCCGGGTCAGCGGTCCTTCGTGGCGGACGTAAGACTGGTCGTAGCGCAGCCGGCCGCCGTACAACTCGCGCTCGGCGTCCGAGATGCCGGTCGTGGCCGTCGCGGTGGCCTTCGGCGGGCTCGCGCTCTCGTCGCCGTCTGGTTCGGCGTTCGTCAATGTGTTGCCTCTCGGAGACGTGATGGTGGTGTCGGCGTGTCCAACGACGCCGCAGCAATTTCGAACACCTGTCTTTCGGACGGGTTGTGCGCTACGGGATTCAGCGGTTCTTCAAAGGTGCGCAGTGCACCGACCCTTGCCATGCAAGAGCACACGGCCGGAGGCGGGTTGGCCGAAACGCCGACATCCAAGCGCTGCCGCTGCGCGCGTTCAGCAGAAGCGAGCACCTGGTGCTTCGCCTTCCCTGTTCGAGGCGGCTGGGCGCAGCCGAAGGGGCATGGCATGACCACCTGGCCGGACAGGCCGATCGCCCGGGGCCCGAGGGCTTGGCCGACGTGATGCCGGCGGAAGCCGATCAGCATGAGCGTCTGACGAGGACAGGACGGATGACCGACACGGAGCCGATCCGGAGCCGGGAAGGAGACCAATGGACCGCTGCCGTGCCGGTGTCGGGCCGCATAGCTGCCGCGCGGCCCTTGATGGTGCAGCCGGAGGCCCCCGTCGCGGCGCGCGGCTCCTCGGCGCCGAAGTCCCACAGCACGGCGGGGCCGCGGAAGGTGAACAGGCCGGTGCGGGCGGTGTTCGCGTTCAGCAGCAAACTCGGGTCGCTCACCCCCACGAGCGGCTTGAGGCGCTCGGCGATCAGCTCGTAATCGAGGCCGCGTAGCAGGCGGTTGGCGCTCTTGCCGCCACCAGCGCACACCACCGCGTCGAAGCCGGGGTGGTGTGCGCTGGTCGGGAGCGGAGACGACACCGACACGGCCGCCCTTGGCGAGGGCGCGGACAGGAGACGGGCGGACAAGGTGCTCTCCTAGCCATGCTCTGTTACGTCAACTCCCGCGATCCAGCAAACGACTGCTCCGAGATTCCGAGGAGCCTCGGGGCGGCATCAGACGATCGGTGGTCTCCCGGCGCGGGTGAGCCGGGCTACCGTGCTCCAGCTCATAGGCTTTCGTTCGCCGTGTCCGCCGCGCAGACCTTCCCGGAAGCCGTCAAGGGATGCCTTGAGTGCGGACCGGTCCCGGAATCGGGTCAGGGTCAGTACCACGAACGTGGCGAGGTGCAGCAGCGCCAGGGGGTGGGGCAGGTTCCGGCGGGCCAACCAGACTCGGTTGCGGGCGTTGAGCCGGTAGAACCTGGCGTGCCGGGCCGGATCGGTCGCGGGGTGGTGCACGACGATGCCGGGGAGGTATCGGCCGGTGCGCCCCTGGTCCCACAGCCGCCAGGCCAGATCGATCCCCTCGTAGAAGAGGAAGAAGTGGCCGGGCCGGCCGCCGGCGGCGTTGAATGCGTCGCGGCGGACCATGACGACGCCTTCGGCCATGACGGTGACGATGCCGGGCCGGGAGGGATCGGCGGCTCGTAGCCGGGGTACCCAGCGGCGCAGGGTGACGCCGTCGGCACGGTGGCACCATGGGGGCACCGAGGGGCGAGCAGACGGGGGCACACAGGGACACAGCTGACAGCAACGCGTCGCGCCCCGGCCCGGGCAGCACCCGCGGCTCGGGCGCCGTCACGTGTGCGCCGCCGCGGCCTGGAGGGCGTGGCGTCCGCCGTCGGTGACCTCGACGGGATCGCCGTGGCTGGTCTGCACACCAGTTGGAACGCTGGGACGCCCGGCTGCGCCGGGAAGGAGGACAACAGCCCCGCGCGCAAGATCGGTTCCTGAAGGCCCTTCGGGACGCCCTGGAGCATCCGGACAACGCCGACTTCGCGAACGGGCAGGCTGTCGCACCCCCATCCTGACCAAGAAAGACAAGCACAAGGGCCGCGCCCCCGCCACCACCGTCTGGCGCCAGACGACCCGTGCGCCAGGCGCCTCACCTCGGTCCTGCGCCCGGCTCGACGATCCGGTGCCACCCGGGTTGAGGCATCCGACACAGACCCCCCTTGCGGCTGACCAGGGCACACGCTGGCCTCCGGCCGCGGGCAGGACCCTGCCCGCAGTGCGGGCATGTTCGCTCCGCATACCGGCACGCAAGGGGGTGGTCTCGGGCTGGACATGTGGGGGCGGCAGTGGTGTTCGAAGCGGCCGGCTACTCCCTGCTGGGGCCACAGCCACGGGCACTCGGTGCCGGGCAGAGGCCCCCTCCATGCCTCCGGGGCTTCGCACGCGGCCTACGGCCGGGGGCTTTCCCTTCGGGCGGGTTCATCCGCTGCGTCGCGTTTATCTGCCGAATCCTTGCGGAATTTCCCCCGCGCCGCAGCCAATAAACCTCACAGAACCCTCTGAAACTTTTTGACTTCCCATCGGGTCGACGAACCGGCCCGTAGGGCCGTCGAGAGGGAGGCGAATTCCGCAAAACCCTTCCCGGCAGAAAACGGCCGCACTCGTGGAAAAATGCTGGCCATTATCGCCCTGGAAGGTTCGGAGGGATGTCCGGCACTCACCAGGTGGCCGAACCGGACTGACCAACTCACCTTGCAGAAACGCAGTTTGGGGCGACAGAGGTGCAGACCACTGTCGCCCGGTACCAGGCGATTTCTGCCGGAGTCACCGATCGGGCACACCTTTCTCTCGACTTGATCCGGAACGGCCTGTTTTGACGTTGCGGAGAAATAAATCATTAACAGCGGCGCCGTTGACGGATCTCTCCCTGGTCCCGAACAGTTGGTGAACGGCGAATGCAATTCGTCGTCGACCTGAAAAAAGTGTGGTCGACCCGTGCATACATGGGAGACACGCAATTGAGAGTCACCGGCATATCCAGACCGGCCACCAGACGAAGGAGACCGGTCCGGACTGGGCTGACCGCCCTGGCCAGCGCCGCGGCCATCGCCGTACTGGGGCTTACCGCCCCGGAGGCGAACGCGGCGACCTCCGCGACCTCCGCGACCTCCGCGACGACCGACGACACCACCAAGCCCTCCGTAGAGGCCTCGTGCGCCGAGCCCGGCCCCGGTGAGGTGAGCTGCTTCGCGCTGCGCCGCACCGATGTGAAGTCCGAGCAAGGCGTCCAGCCCAGCGCCACCACCCCGAGCGGCTGGGGCGCCACCGCGCTGCAGGACGCCTACAACCTTCCGGCCGACGGCGGCGCGGGCCAGACGGTCGCCATCGTCGACGCCTATGACGACCCGAGTGCCGAAGAGGACCTGGCGGTCTACCGGGCGCAGTACGGACTGCCCGCCTGCACGACGGACAACGGCTGCTTCAAGAAGGTCGACCAGCGGGGCGGCACCGACTACCCGGCCGCCAACAGCGGCTGGGCCGGTGAGATCTCGCTCGACCTGGACATGGTCTCGGCGGCCGCCCCGTACGCGAACATCGTCCTGGTGGAAGCCGACTCCGCAAACTTCGACGACATGGGCGCCTCGGTCGACCAGGCGGTCGCGCAGGGCGCCAAGTTCATCTCCAACTCCTACGGCACGGGTTACACCAGCGCTCCCGGCAGTGGTGAGGACCCGTCGGAGACCACCGACTTCGACGCCCACTACAACCACCCGGGTGTCGCCGTGGTCGCCTCCTCGGGCGACGACGCCTACGGAGTCGCCTACCCGGCGGCCTCGCAGTACGTGACCTCGGTGGGCGGCACCGCACTGGAGCAGGACTCCTCCACCAGCCGCGGCTGGTCCGAGTCGGTCTGGTACAACAGCTACGGTGGTCCGGGCTCGGGCTGCTCGGTCTACGAGGCCAAGCCGGCCTGGCAGGAGAGCGTCACCACCGACTGCGGCATGCGCGCGGTCTCCGATGTCTCCGCGGTCGCCGACCCGTTGACCGGTGTCTCGGTCTACCAGACCTACGGCGGTGGCGGCTGGGCCGTCTACGGCGGCACCAGCGCCTCCTCGCCGATCATCGCCGGCGTCTACGCCGCGGCCGGCACCCCGACCGCCGGCACCTACCCCGCCGCCTACCCCTACGCGGCCGACGGCAGCGGTCTCAACGACGTCGTCGACGGACACAACGGCTCCTGCACCCCCGCCAAGCTGTGCACGGCGGGCGACGGCTGGGACGGCCCGACCGGTCTCGGCACCCCCAATGGCGTCCAGGCCTTCCAGAACGGTCCGCACGGCGTGCTCAGCGGCACCGTCACCGACAGCACCACCGGGGACCCGATCGCCGGCGCGGAGATCACCGCGGGCGACTCCAAGGCCAAGTCCGCGGCGGACGGCAGCTACTCGCTGACCCTGACGGCCGGTACCTACGACCTCACAGTCGACGCCTACGGCTACACCACGGCCACCCTCTCCGGGGTCGAGGTGACCGACGGGGATACGGTGACCAAGAGCTTCGCGCTCACTCCGGTCCCGACCGAGACCGTCTCCGGCAAGATCACCGACGGCTCCGGACACGGCTGGCCGCTGTACGCCGCGATCACCGTCGACGGAGTGTCGGGCGCGCCCATCCAGACCGACCCGCTCACCGGCACCTACTCGGTGAACCTCCCGGCCGGCAAGACGTACACGCTGAAGGTCAGCAGCAACTACCCCGGCTACAAGAGCGCCACCAAGGACATCACCGTGGGTGACTCCGCGGTCTCCGCCAACGTGAGCCTCCCGGTGGACGCATGGTCGGGCTCCGCGGCCGGCTACACCGCGACGGACGACGGCACCACCGAGCCGTTCGACTCCACCACCTCCGCCCCCGAGGGCTGGAGCGTGGTCAACGCCGACGGCACCACCGGCGGCTGGGAGTTCGACGACCCGGGCAAGCGTAAGAACACCACCGGCGGCACCGGCGCCTTCGCCATCGTCGACAGCGACAAGGCGGGCAGCGGCAAGACCCAGAACTCCACGCTGACCAGTCCGTCCTACGACTTCTCGGGCACCGACCTGCCGGAGCTGAGCTACCGGACCACCTACAAGTCGTACAGCGGACAGACCGGCAAGGTCGAGGTCAGCTCGGACGGCGGTACCACCTGGACCGTGGTCTCCTCGCTCACCAGCTCCGTGACCGGCTCCAAGGTCACGATTCCGCTGGCCGACTACGCGGGCCGGTCCGACGTACGGGTGCGCTTCCACTTCACCAGCAAGTTCGGCTGGTGGTGGGAGGTCGACGACGTGTTCATCGGGGCCCGCGACTTCTCGACCGTCCCCGGCGGCCTGGTCGTCGGAGAGGTCAAGGACGCCAACACCGGCGACGGCATCCCCGGAACCACCCTGACCGGCACCGGTGACAGCGCCGTGAGCACCATCTCGACCGCCACCCCGGACGACGCGGCCCTCGGTGACGGCTTCTACTGGGCCTTCGCGCCGGCCGGCCAGCAGACCCTGACCGCCGCCAAGTCCAAGTACACCTCGGCTGCCAAGGCCGTGACCTTCGCCGCCGACTCCACGGTCCAGAAGAACTTCACCCTCAAGGCCGGGCAGCTGAAGATCACGCCGGCCTCGGTCGACGCCCCGGTCGCCTGGGGTGGTTCGGCGACCAAGACCATCACGGTCAAGAACACCGGTGGCGCCGACGCCACCGTCAAGCTGGCCGAGAAGACCGGCAGCTTCACCCAGGCGACCTCGGGTGCGCCGCTGATCAGCGTGAAGGGCCACTACTCGCCGCTGTCGGCGAAGAGCCAGGCCGGCACGTCCGGTGACAGCACGGCGGCCCCGGCCGAGGGCGGCGACGCCTGGCAGACCGTGGCCAACCTGCCCGCCACCATCCAGGACAACGCCGTGGCCGCCGACAACGGCAAGGTCTACTCGGCGTTCGGCTACGACGGTTCGGACGACATCAAGTCGCTGTACTCCTACGACGCCGAGAGCGGCTGGACCAAGCTGGCCGACGCGGCCGACACCCGGGAGTCGCCGGCCCACGGATTCATCGACGGCAAGCTGTACGCCGTCGGCGGCTGGGGCGCCAGCGGCAGCACGGACGCCAAACTGGAGATCTACGACCCGAGCTCAAACACCTGGACGACCGGCGCCTCGTCGCCGACACCGCTGGCGGGCTCGGGCTCCGCGGTCCTGGACGGCAAGCTGTACGTGGTCGGCGGCTGCACGGACACCTGCGGCTCCACCTCGGTGACGGTCTACGACCCGTCGAACGACTCCTGGTCCACCGCGGCGAACTACCCGGTGAGCACCTCCTGGGAGTCCTGTGGCGCCATCGACGGGCTGCTGTACTGCGCCGGCGGCTCCGGGAGCTCCGGCGACCTGAAGTCCGCGTACGTCTACGACCCGGCCGCCGACTCCTGGTCCGCCCTGCCGGACATGCCGAAAACCTTGTGGGGCTCCTCCTACACCGTGGCCAACGGCATGCTGCTGATCACCGCCGGTGTCAGCAGCGGCACCCTCACCAACGCGAGCTACTCCTACGACCCGGCGGCCGGGACCTGGTCGTCGCTGCCCAACGCCCAGACCGCCACCTACCGCGGCGGCGGCGCCCCCGGCTTCTACAAGGTCGGCGGCGCGATCGGCAACGCCACCCCGGTCAAGACCGTCGAACTGCTCCCCGGCTACGACCAGGTCGGCGGTTCGGACGTCAGCTGGTTGTCGCTGGACACCTCGCAGGTCACGCTCGCTCCGGGGGCCAGCGTCACGGTCACCGTGTCGGTGACGTCGTCGGTCGACGAGATCACCCAGCCCGGTGAGTTCACCGCCAAGATCGGCATCGCTTCCGACACGCCGTACTCGGTGGCGGACGTCCCCGTCACCATGACCGTGGCCCCGCCGAACACCTGGGGCAAGATCACCGGCACGGTGTACGGCAAGGCGACCGACGGCAGCACGTCCCCGCTGAAGGGGGCCACCGTCCAGGTCGACTCGTGGGCACAGTCATTCACCCTGATCACCGACAAGGACGGCCACTACGCCCTGTGGCTGGACGTCCGCAACAACCCGCTCACCGTGATCGTCGCCAAGGACGGCTACGCACCGACGGTGGCCACCGTCAAGGTCGTCAAGAAGGGAACAGTGACGACGAACTTCACCCTGAAGAAGGTCTGACAACGATCCCGTAGGCGTGGCGGGCCCGGCCAAAAGCCGGTCCCGCTCCGCACCGGACGCCCGGGGTCGCGCTCACTACGCTGAGTGCGACCCCGGGCGGTGTCAGGCCGGTCGCATCGCCGCCGACGCAGGTCATACGCCCGCAAGGCGGCGGCCGCCGCCGGGCCGGGGACCACCCTGTGCCAGAACCGGCGCACCTACGGAGTGAACCGCGCGCTCACCGATGGTGTGGCGTGGTCGGGTTCGTGGGCGGACCACATCGTCCTTCAGCAGGGTACGACGGTGGTGCGGGCGGCGCCGGGGGTGTCCGCCCGGGCGGCGATGGCACTGGCCTGCGCCGGTCCCACGGTCGTGCACGCCCTGTACGAGCGGCGGTCCGTCCGTCTGGGAGAGACCGTCATCGTCCAGGGCAGCGGCCCGGTCGGGCTGGCTGCGGCGGCCTTCGCCCAGCTCGCCGGAGCGGCACGTGTGATCATCGTGGGCGGTCCCGAAGGGCGGCTGGCCGCGGCGGCGGCCGGCATCGGCGACGTGCACCTGGATGTCGTGGGCGGCACGGACCCGGCGGCGGTGCTGGGCGAGGCACAGGCCGCCGCCGGCCCCGACGGCGCCGACCTCGTCATCGAGTGCGCCGGGGTTCCCGACGCCGTCGCCCAGGGCCTCACCCTGGCCCGCAGGGGCGGTTCCTACCTGGTGATCGGCCAATACACCGACGCCGGTGACACCCGACTCAATCCCCACCAGATCGTGTACCGGCAGGTCGAGGTGATCGGGTCGTGGGCCTTCACCGGCGCGCACCTTGTCGGGTACGTGCGGGTGCTTCCCGCTCTCGCCGCGCGCTTCGACCTGGAGAGCATGGTGACGGCCTACCCGTTGGAGAGCCATCGCGAGGCCCTGGCCGACGTCGCCGCGGGCGCCGTCCTGAAAGCCGTACTGACCGGGTGAGCGGCCGTGCGGTGAGAGCCGCCACTCACCGGCCGCTGAAGGGCACGTCTGCCTGCGTGCCGCAATGGCAGCCGGCACACCGAGGTGAGCCCCGCGGGTCCGCGTCCGCAACGCCCGGGCCCGCGGGATCACTCGCTTGCCTGCAGACGGCGCAGGGCGTCCCCGGAGTCCTGGTCGTCGGGCAGGTAGGCCAGGAGGTGGTGGCCAGGCTCGTCCACGGCGGCCAGTTTCACGTACCGCAGGCGCAGTTCGCCCACAGCCGGATGCCGAAAACGACGGACTGAGGGCTCGAACCCGGCTGTCTCCCGGCGCTCGTACCACCGGGCCGCGTCACCGTCCGACAGCAGCTCGCCGATGAGTTCGGCGAACCGCGGATCATCGGGCCGGCGAGCGGCCCGTGACCGGAACTGGCCGAGCAGGGCGCGGGCCTCCTGTTCCCAGTCGGCGAGCAGCGTGCGCGCCGGCGGCCAGCGGAACACCAGCCAGAGGAGATTGCGCTGCTTGGGGTGCAGCCGCGCCGGATCGGTCAGCAGGGCGGCATACCCGGCGTTCCATGCCAGCAGGTCCCAGTGCGGGTCGAGGACCACGGCCGGGTGGGGTGCGATGGCCTGCACCAGACTGAGCAGGTTGCGTGACACCCAGGTGGGAGCGTCGGCGGGCGGCCTGCCTTCCTCCACGAACGACATCACGTGCGCGGTTTCGGCGGCGTCCAGTCGCAGCACCCGCGACACCGCGCGCAGTACCTGCTCCGAGGTACGCACCCGGCCCTGTTCCAACCACGTGTACCAGGAGACGCTGATGCCGGCGAGTTCCGCGACCTCGGCCCGCCGCAGCCCCGGCGTTCGGCGGCCCGGGGCCTCCGGCAGGCCCACATCGTTCGGTTTCAGCCGTTCACGGCGGGACCGCAGGAAGGCCCCCAGTTCCCGTCGGGGGGACTCGCCCGACGGCGTGGAGAGGGCGCTCACCGTCCACCGCGCCGGCGCCCGGCCCCGGCCGGCGGTGCTGCACCGTGATCCGCAAGGGGCGAGGTGCAGCGCTCTCGGCCTGCCGGGCGGGCCGAGCAGCCGCCGAGGCATCCCTCCGTCATGGCGGAGAATCCGCTTTCCGCACGCGCCCTGCACAAGATGACTTCAGAGTGTAGTTTTTCGGCTACTCTTCGTGACGGTTCGTTCGTTGTGGCCGACGCCCTGTCTGCCGAGCGTCTC
>NZ_JBEZND010000066.1:0-27958 GCF_040706415.1 Streptomyces sp. NPDC048106
GGCAGCACCCTCGTCGTCAACTACCAGGCACCGTCGGCGAAAGCGGCCGCGGGACGACTGCTGGCCCGCGTGCTCGGCAGCTCCGTCTCCGCGGGAGCGCTGGCGGGAGGCTGCGCGTCCCGCACAATCCCGGTGCTGCGCACCGGGATTGATGGTCGGTCCGCTGCGCTTCCGGACGGGTGGGACTGCGTCCCACTTACCGGCCTCCGCTTCGCTCCGGCCGAGAGTCGGCGGGTCCGCTGCGCTCCCCCGCCCAATGGTCCTTCCGGTTGCGCCTCCAGAACCGTTGGGCCCGCTAACGCGGGCCGAGCTGGCTACAGGGGTGGGGGGTAGCTCATTCGTGAGAGTTCGTGAGTGTACCGGGTGCATCAGATTGATGCACCATGTTCTATTGGCAGAAAGACGGGACACCCACTAACGACCGAGGTGGGAGGTCCATTTTTGAGACTCCATCAGCGGCCGTAGTCGGCCCAGAACTTAGGCGAGGAATTACGAATTGGAAATACTCGGACCTCAGCCACAGAACGGTACCTCGGATATCGGAAAGTGGAAATTCCAGCGTGCGGAGGTACGGGAGCCGAACGGCCCCCGGGGCCGGGCGGCGGAACCACTCGCGGGGACCAGCCACACCTCTGTGCTTTTGAACGTCAGGGCCGGTACCACCCGAGGCTCAGAGTCGCTGCTGCCGCCTACGGCGGCGCGCGAGATCGGCGGAGCCGCACACGAAGCCGCTGCGCCACGACGGGGCCCGGTCGGCACTGCTGCTGATGGGCGGATCCCGCGGCGTGGCGGTGCTTGATCCGAACGACAGAGATCCGGTATCACGCGCGCGCACGCTCTAGAGGTAAGAGCCGGGCGTTTCCGCAGGTCAGCGAGCCGCGTGCGGAAAGATATGTCAGCCCTGGACTGACATATCTCGGTCGGGATGTCAGACGGTCCTGACCCGTGAACACCGTTTCGTGGCACTGCTGCCACGAAACGGTTTGCGGTGCGTCAGGGGGCCGGTCGTCGGTGGCCGACGGCGAAGGTCAGTCCAGGGCTGACCTTCGTGTGACTTTCGTGGCGGCGCTGCCGCGTTTTGGTGGCACTACTGCCACGGTTCTCCGCTAGGGTGCTGAGGTCACGACGATCAAGGAGACAGCGACCCCATGAGCTCAGGGCCCCTGGACGGGAGCGCAGCGCCGAAGTTGCCTGGTGCGCCGTCCCGTCGTCGGCGCCGTCCGAAGCCTCCGCCCACCGCGTACAACCGGGCCTCCGGCTCCACGATCGAGCTGCCCGCCGGCCACGCCGCCCAGGTCTTCCCGATCGGCGCCAGCACGGGCTTCATCGGCGAGGCGTTCTCCATGGACAGTCTGGAGTTCATGCGCTGGGCCGCCGTGCGGTACGACGGCGACCGGTTCGTCCTGGTGGTGCTGTTCACCCTCATGGGGTCCCAGAAGCCGGGCGGCCTGATCGAGGCGACCCACGAGGACGTTGCTGAAGCTCTCGGGTACAGCCGGCCTCACATCAGCCGGGTCTTCAACGTCCTGGAGGCCGACGGCGCGCTGCGACGGCTCCAGCGGGGCCTGTACCAGCTGAACCCCGCCGCGTCGCTCAGGGGAGGGCTCAGGGAGCCGCGCGAGGGCGAGAAAAAGCGTTCCAAGGCGGGTATCGGCGACAGGGTGGAGCAGCTGGACCTGCTGCGCGAGATCATGGAGGACCCGGACGCGCCCGAAGCGTTCCGGGCGATGGCCGCTCCCGGCGCGAAACTAGAAGTGCGCAAGGAGTCGGATGGGGAAGGGAAGGCCACGTCATGACGTCCGCTGCCGAGGAATGGGTTCCGCGCCGCAACGTGCTGTGGGGCAGCTTCAACGGTCTCGCGTACGTACCGCGGCTTCCTCCCACCGCCTACACGCTGCTGCTGCACATGATGACCGAGCAGGAGCCGGGCGGCCTGGTCGTCGCCACGCACGATGAACTCGCGTCCGGCCTCGCGATGGAGCGCGGCATGATCAGCCGTGCCATGCCGCACCTGGTCGCCGCCCGGCTCGTCACCGTGGTCCGCCGCGGACGGTTCCAGCTTCACCCGATGATCGCCGCGTTCAACGATCCCCGCGAGCAGCAGCGCGCCATCAAGGCCATACCGAAGGACATGCGGCTGGACGCCGGCGACTTCGAGGACGAGTACGAACGCCGCTTCCAGCTCCACCTGAACGAAAAGGCCCGCAAGGCCGAGGCCAAGGCGAAGGGCAACGTCACGCCCATCACGAAACCGCCCCGTCTCAAGCGCGTCCACTGATTCAACCGCCGACGCTGGCCGCCACGGCGCTGCACCTCATCGGTGCGGCGCCGTTCTCATGCCCGGAGCGGTACACCATTCCCCTGGAGGGGAAACCGCAGCCAGGACGGCCCCTACGGGCGTTCCGGGCAGGTGAACCCACGCGCCACCATCCAAGTCCCTGCCGACGCGGTACGAGTAGGCCGTGACACACAACTTCAGCTTCCACCCAGGAACTGGCCCACCACTACGGCCTCCCCGCCAACGACTGGCCCGCGAGTACAGAGCCACTGACGTCGTTCTTCACAATCGCCGTGAACGCCGTGGGCCTGGCGCGGGCCGTGGACTGCTCAAGGCGGCCCGCCGCGCCGAACGCCGCGTGCAGGAGGTGGACCAGGCCCGCACCCACCAATCCGGCTTTGCCGCCTACCTGGCCGACGCACTGAAGCCATGAACGGAGCCCATTCGGGTCGGCTCCCGTACTGCCGGTAGCACTAGGTAAACCGCGTTGTTCTGCTCCTCCAGAACAACTGGTGGGCGGCTACCTTGCGACCTCCGGGCCCCCTCGGCTGCGGAACGGTGGCCCATGTCCGTCATCGTCGGCAGGTTTTGCGAGGGTGTCCTCACCCGCGGAGGTTTCTCCGACCGAGGACCCATGACGCGCACCGATCCGTGGGGAAGGGTCGGAGGGATGACGACGCTGAGGAAGACGAGAACCCGGTTCAGGATGCTGCCGTTGGCGGTGATGATCCTGCTGGCGGCGGGATGCGGAACGCAGCGCGCAGGGGATGCCGCCGACGCGTACCGGCGTTCGCACCCAACGCCGAGCAGACCAGCGGACTTCCCCTGCCCCGGGGAGAGCCCCGAGCCGACGGCGCCCAGGGCCGTCACCACCCCCAGCTCAACCGTGCCGCCGACCGACCACTACGCCGAAAACCACGGCTTCACAGTCCCCATCCCGCTCCACGGCCAGAGCCGCTGCGACGGGCTCACCGCCGTCGGACGGGTCCTGAGTGCACTCGAACCGTTGCGTCAGCGTGGCAACTTCCAACCGGACAGCGTCCGTGCGGCGCTGACCAGGCTCGGCTACTCCGCAGGGAAGATGCAGGCTTACCAGAACGGGCCCACCGGAGTCGGATTCCTCATCGACATCGGCGCCTCTCCCTGGTGTGTTGAGGGCACGATGAGCAGTGCCTCCACCAAGGCGGATGCCTTCGGCGGCTACCCCGACGGCACCGGCTGCGAGCCCCCGAGCGGCGGCCACTGACCGCAGGCCCAGGCATCGACATCGGCCGGGACGTACCCCCGCCCGGCGCGTACCACGCGTCAGCCGATGCGTGGGCGGGATTGACCGGCTCGCAGGGCGAGGGAAGGGCGTCGGCGTGGCTATATTCGGAGGTACCTGGCGGGTCGCCCTCGTGTACCCGCGGGCCTGCCGGTGACAATACGTCTGTTCTGGATTCGGCTGTACTTGGACCGGAATTCTATGGACTGAACATTCCCTGAAATCCGCGTGCCGCCTCGGTGCGGGTGCCCTATTTGGTGAATTGCGACTCGATGATGGCGTCAGCGACGGCCGGACGTAGGTCTCTCTCCGTCGCACCGGCCTCCTGTGGTTCGAGGATCCGCTTCGTGTAGGTGAGGGAGATCGCGGTGGTGGCAGTGCGCTTGCGGCCGTCGTCCGGGCTGCCCTGGACGTAAATCCGAAGTGCGCCTTCACTCAACCATCGTGCCGGTGGGGTGGCTGCCCGCTCGCGTTCCGTGCGGGTCTGGCCTGCTGTTTTCCTCGAGTGCGCCGCTTCCGACAGGGTGGGCCGGTGGCGTTTCTGAGGTCTCGCCAGGTTTCCGAGTGTGGTGGCTCCCCGTCATCCGGCGTGAGGTGCCCAGGTGCGCCGCCAGGTCCTTCGTTGAGTCCATGGTCCGCGTGAGAAGGAATTTCACCCGGTCCTTCATCGATTCGGCGCGGGCTGGAGGCCGCCCCCACTGACCGGACGCGGGTCCTCGCCGTGCAGCAGCTCGTGTGTGACTGAGCGCTTCAGCTGGCGAGTTGAGCGTTGAGCTGTCGGCGTACGTATCAACGTGCCGCCGGGCCGTCAGCCCGCGCGTCGTAGGCGACGCGGGCGGCGCGCACCTCGTCCATGTGTTCCTCTGCCCATCCTTTGATCGCGCACATGACCGGCAGCAGCAAGCGGCCGAGCGCGGTCAGTTCGTATTCGACGCGGACTGGGACGGCAGGGATCACAGTCCGCGAGACCAGCCCGTCGCGTTCCAGATGTCGCAAAGTCTGCGTGAGCATTTTCTGGCTCACGCTCGCCAGCCTGCGTTGCAGGTCGGTGTACCGCTGTGGCCCGTCAGCAAGCGCGTTGACGGCGAGGCTGACCCACTTGTCGGCGATGCGGTCCAACAGTTGCGGGGCGGGGCATTCGGCGAGGTAGGCGTCGTAGGAGACGCGCGCCTCGGCTCGACGCTGGGCGGCGGTGCGGGTGGCCATGGCCCTCCTTCCGGTGCCGTAGGCACCTCGAAGTGCGTACTTCCCAGTGGAGAGTAGCAATCTCTACGGTGTGCAACATGATTACTGAAGAGCGGATGAGGGCGGTGGTCGCCCGCGGTTACGGCGGACCCGAGGTGCTCGAGTTGATGACGGTTCCGCTGCCGGAACCCGGCCCCGGGCAGATACGGATCCGCGTCGAGGCCGCGACCGTCAATCCCGTCGACCTGGCCACCCGTTCCGGCGCACTCGTCGAAGCCGGGCTGATGGCCGCCCGCGAGCACACGGGCATCGGCTGGGACGTCGCGGGCGTGGTCGACCGGCTCGGAGTGGGCATAACGGCGTTCGCGCCGGGCCAGCAGGTGATCGGGCTGCGCAAACCTGCTCGACGTATCGCTGGGGGCCTACTCCGAATACCTGGTCCTGGACGCCGCGGCAGTCGCACCCGCTCCGCCCGGTGTCTCTGCTGTGGCCGCGGCAACGCTGCCGTTGAACAGTCTCACCGCCCTCCAGGCCCTCGACCTGCTCGATCTCACTGCGGGCGACACCGTGCTGGTGACCGGGGCGGCCGGGGCGGTCGGTGGCTTTGCCGTCGAACTGGCGGCGCGGCGCGGCCTGCGCGTCATCGCCCAGGCCGGCGCCGCCGACGAAGAGTTCGTTCGAAGTCTCGGCGCCGAATGGATCGTCAGCCGTGACGCCTCCGATCTCGCGCTTGATGTCCGGCGCCTGGTGCCGGGCGGCACCGACGGCGCGCTCGACACGGCAGGACTCGAAATGCGCGCCCTGGCCGCCGTCCGCACCAGGGGTGCCTACGTCACGGTGGTCGGCGGTTCAGCCCCGCTCCCGTTGCGCGGCATCCGGGTCCACCAGCAGTGGATCAGTTCTGACGGGGCCGCCTTGGCTGAGCTCGCCGCCATGGATCTGACTCTGCGGGTTGCCGACATCCTCCCGCTTGAGCGCGCGGCCGAGGCTCACGATCGCCTTGCGGCGGGCAATATACGCGGCCGACTGGTGCTGGTTCCTTCCGAAGGGGCCTGATCCGAGCCGGCGGCGGACTGCTGGACGCTGCTGAAACCCGTACTGGGCGAGTACTGCGGCGAGCTCGCCATCCGCATCGACGCGACACACGCCGTCAACTGAAACACTCAATCCGCCAACCCAAGCGCTCACTCGCCAACTGAAGCGCTCACTCGCCAACTGAAGCGCTCAGTCACATCGTGGGACACGGCATCGCGGGAGGCGCGGCGCTGCTACAGGTCGAACTCCAGGTACTCGATGTCCGTGAACCGGACCTCCTCCAGGGAGCCGGCACGGCGGCCGCCGTCCTGGAAGTACACCTCCTTGAGCGCTTCCGCCGCGATCTCCCGGAGGCGGGCGTCGCCGGCACCCTGCTCCTGGGCGTCGAAGAGGCGGGCGGCGTACTGCGGGGGCAGGGCGACGGTCAGGTGGCGGATGCGGTCCTGGTCCGTCGACCCGATCGGCGCGGTGTAGCCCATGCGGGCGCGGGTGTCGATGACGATGCCGCCCGTCGTCGCCGCCTTCTGCCGGGCCCTGGCCCGGATCTGCGGCTGCCACCGGGCCTTGACCTCGCGTTCCAGGCGTGCCGCGAGGTCCGGGCGGGGTTTCTTGATCTGGTCCTTCACGTACCGCTCGACGGTGCGCTGGGAGATCCGCAGCATCTGGGCGACCGCCCTGGTGCCCTTCATCTGCTTGACCAGGTACCGCATCTGCGCGGGCGCGCTCTTGGGTGCCGGGCGGGTGAACGCCTTCTGCACGGCGGCCTCCAGGCCGTCCCCGAACAGGGTCATCGTCGCCTTCCCCTATTCTCCGTTGTCGGCGTCGGTGACGGTGCCGTCCTTGATGTAGCGGGCGAGGTTCAGTTCCGGGGCGTCGAACTGCTCGCGGACCGCCTCGCCCCACAGCACGGACTGCGTGCCCTCGTGCTTGACCAGGCCCGGGTTGATGCCGAGCTTGAAGCCGCCGGGCAGCGGCTTGCCCTCCCGATAGGGCAGGAAGTCCAGCGGACTCTCCCCGCCCGCCGCGTAGACGACACAGTCGGACAGGACCGCGATGGGGTACTGCCCGGTGAACGCCGCGTGCTTGACGATCTTGCGGTGCAGGTTGATCCGCGTGCGGGAGATGACCGCCGCCCGGATGTCCGGCCGCCAGGTCGGGCGGGACAGGGCCCGCCACGGCTCGCCCGGCCGCCAGCCCTCCCCGCGGGGCCGCTCGCGCAGCTTGCCCAGGCCGCCCTTGACCGTCGCCTTGATCGCCGAGACGACGATCGCCAGATCCGGGTCGCGCTCCTTGCAGCCGTCCATCGCCGCCAGGAAATCCTCGGGCGCCATGTCCGCGTGCACGCCGAGGTCGGCCATCGTGGCGAGGTAGGCGTCACGCAGCCGGCTGTACCAGCCGTCCAGGTACCGGCCGTTCTCGTACCGGACCCACGCCTCCAGCGGGCGCACCCCGTAGCCGAGCTCCACCGCGTACGCCACGGTGGGCGTCGCGTACCAGGCCGGGCCCTCGGGGCGCTCGCCCTTCGGTGTGAACGGGGAAGGCAGCAGACCCGCGTCCAGCTCCGCCCACTTGTCCTTGCCGACCTTCACCTTCGACAGATCGACGTGGGACAGGTCGACCAGCCACGAGCCGGGCAGCTTCGGGTCGAAGACCGGGTTCGTGACGTGCGTCGGCGCGCCGAGGCCGACAGTCAGGCCGTTGGCGCCGGCGGCGAAGGCCATGTTGACGTCGATGCCGACCAGGTGGCGCAGGGCGCACTCGGCGTCCGTCATCGGCCGTGCCCAGTCGTACGCCTCCTCGAACAGCTTCTCCGCAGGTCCCCGTACGTGGAACCGCGGCAGGTCCTTGAGGAGCGGGTGTCCGTCGGGGGCCTCGCACGGCGCCGGATCGACCGGGTCCTTGCCCAGCGAGCCGGGGTTGTGCTCGGAGTGCCGCTTGCCGTCGGGGCCGGGCTCGGAGGCGCGGGTCGGCGGGTGCAGCGCGGTCATCAGCTCCAGGCCGGTGACGGCGGTGGAGCCGCGCGGCGTCATCACCCGGGACGCGTACACGCCCAGGACACGGGCGAGTTCCGCCGGCGGGAGCTGGGCGGCCTCGCCCCAGTGCCGGGTGTCCAGCGCGTGCCATGACGGGATGCACAACTGCACGCAGGCCCGCTCCGAGCCGGTCGCGGGTCGGTAGATCCGCGCCCACGGGCCGAAGCCGCGCTTCGTCAGCTTCCACTCCGCACGCGCGAGCTGCCTGACGACCTTGTGGCCCTCGGGCAGGCGCCCGGCGAGCCGCTCCTCCTGCGTCAGGGCGACGGGCAGGCCGTAGCGTTTCAGCGCGGTCCCGGTGAGCACGAGCAGCGGGTCGGCGTCCTTGCCCGGCCCGGCGAGCCTGGGCTGACCGAGCTTCGCCTCCGTGAGCGTCCAGTCCACCAGGGCCGGGACCGACTTGGCGGGCACCTCCAGGACCAGGCCGCCGGTGCAGTACGCCAGCACCGTGCCCTCGGCATCGACGTCGACGACCGCCAGCGGGCCGTTCTCGAACCGCGGCTCGGCGCCGCCCGCCGGGGTCGCGGCCGGGGCCGCCTTCCGCGCGCCGGGGCGGCGCGACGCCGACGTGCTCCCGGCGGTACGTGCCGGGCGCGGTGCGGCGGGCGCAGCGGGGGCCGGGGCGGGGGCGGGGGCCGTCCGGGCGTTCCCGGGGGTGGTCATGGCCGCGGCGTTCGAGGCCGGGGCTGCAGGCTGCTCCTGCGGGGCGGGCCGGCCGGCGGCCAGCACCGCGGCCGGGGCGGGGGCGGGGTAGAGCTCCGCGAGCTTGTTCAGCAGCCGTGCGTACGCCTCACGCTCGGGGCCGCGCGGCTCGGTCGGCTTCTTGGCCGACTCCCAGCCGGACACCGTCGCCCGGCGCACCTTCAGCGCGGCGGCCACGTCGTCCAGCGTCAGGCCGTGGGCCTGACGCAGCCGCTTGCGCTCCTCCGCCGGCGGCAGCGCAGAACGGGACGCGACCAGCGCGTCGACCGCGTCGAACAACTCGGACATCGATGACCTCCTGCCCCACAGCCTAACCAGAAACCGCACCATTCGCGTAAGCTGACCGTACGGATCGCGTACGAAGGCTTTCGCTGGGCGGTGGCGGGAGTCCGGCCGGCCGGAGCGCGAAGGCGGGGGCTTCCCGTGGAGTCGCACGGGGAAGCATCCGGCCGTGGCCTTCCCCGCACATGAACCGCTTGCAGCCGACGGCCGCGGCAACTTCCTGATCTCGTTCACACGGGGCGGCGAGGCAGCGCCGCCGCCAGACGCCCCGCTGCCGGCGGCGCTGGTCACCTTGTGGCGGGCCGGCCGCGCCCTCATGGTCTTCGACCGGTACCGCCAGTCCTGGGAGCTTCCAGGGGGGAGCATCGAAGAGGGCGAATCCCCTCGCCGGGCTGCCGCGCGCGAGCTGAGGGAGGAGAGCGGGCAGCAGTCCGACGAACGGCTGCGGTTCACCGGCTGTGCGCGGTTCGTGCTGGCGCCTGACCGGCGAGCCGAGTACCTGGCCCTGTACGCAGGGTCCTGCACCAGGTCCCGCACCTTCGAGCCCACCGGGGAGATCGCGGCTGTTTGCCGGTGGGACCTTCTCGAACCCCTCCCGGGGTACGTGCAGCCCCTGGACGCCCCTCTCGCCGCTCTCACCCGGTAGCCCGGCTGCCGACGCCACTGCGCCGAAGTCCAACTCCCCGGCATGCACACCGCCTTCGGTCGTCCCCGCCCCGCCTGGAGTGTCAACAGCCGGACCGGGCAACGATTTCCGCATGCCCTGTCCATTGGCCGGGAGTGTGCCGCCGTTCGGGTCCGGGAAAAGCGTCTCGTATCTTTTCCGGACAGCGCAGCCGTCTTTGTCCTGAAGCGAGTTCCCTGCGTTTCACCAAAGTTGACGCGATGCACGGGGAACACCTGTCGCGGTCCTGACCGTAAAACGCGGTCGTGAATGGTGAGTTGGCAACTTGGGGCGCATCCCGGGGGCCGCACGTGAAGAACACGTATGGGGGTCGTCAGTTGGAACGCCTCGCGCTGCTACTGCTAGTGTCTCCCCCGTTACTCTAGGCAATCAGCCTTCTGTGCAAGCAATGGAAACCGAGGGTCCCATGAGTAAGTTCCAGCAGGCCGTGCTCGCAGCGGCGGTGGCGGCCGGCGCCCTGTCCGCCATCGGTGCCGGAGCCGGCACCGCCGTCGCCGACAGCCACGACAACGGGCCGCACGTGACCAACCCGTACCGCCCCTACCAGGAGTGCAGCCCGCAGACGGTGCTCGAGAACGACATCCCGGTCGGGGTCCTCGGGCTCGGCCACACCATGGACACCACCTGCAACCAGCACAACAACCCTTCCACTCACTGAAGGTCGCGGCATCAGGGCGGAACCTGGCGCGGATCCCTTCGGGCCGTCTCCGGCCAGGGGCCACCGCCCGGCCGGCCGGCCGAATGTCACCGACAGCGCCCGGGCACCGTTCACGGCGGACGGTGCCCGGGCGCCCGTGAATAAGGACACGCATCACATGTTCAGCAGGAAGAAGACCGTGGCTGTCTTCGGGCTCGTCGGCGGCCTCGCCCTGGCGTCCGCCGGGCTCGCGCACGCCGCGGGCGACCCGGGAACCTGCGTGCGCGACGCCCAGGGGGCCATCACCTGCACACAGCACATCGAAGGTGAGATCCCGGAGAACGGCGTCGTCCCCCACCAGGAGAACTGCATGCCGACGAAGCCCTCGGTGCTGCCCGCCGCCCTGGGCAGCGGCACGTCCCGGATCGGGCCTGCGGTGACCTGTGCGCCCCTCGCGTCCAGGGCGCCGCAAAGGGTCGGCACCGAGCGGGAGACGCCCGACCAGCATCGCTGAGCCCCCAGGTCCCCCAGCGCACCGCATCACAGCGGTGGCGACGACGGCATGCCCGCGCAGGCCACCGCCGCCGGCTCGCTGACCCGCCCGCCGACTCCCCGGCTGCGGCAGGTGGTTACCACCCGCGGCCCCGGGCCCGGCCGGAGGGCACCGGCCCGGTCCGCGCATGGCGTGTCGCCATGGCCAGGGCAGCCCGGACGCGGGTTCGCGTCCGGGCTGCGGGCCGTTCCACCGCCGGCCGCACGATCACCTTCTACGACCTCTCCGGCCGGGGCGACGCCGGTCAACGGCACAGATACGCCCGGGCCTTCATGGCAAAGGAACGCAGCACATGTTCTCTTCGCGGAAGACCGCCACCGCCGCCGCCGCACTGACGGGAGGGCTCGCCGTGCTCTTCGCCGGTGCCGGACCCACGCACGCCGAAGGAAAACCGGACGACTGCCACCGCGCCGCGCGCAGCGGCGTCGTCTGCGTGCAGAAGAGCAGGACGTACGTCGACAAGGACGGCACGCAGACCATCAAGCAGGAGCAGAACTGCTCGACCACCAGCCGGCCGCACGTGGCCGGCCTGGGAGGCACGCTCCTGAAGGACGAACCCGCCAACGGCGGGCCGGTCGCGAAGTGTTCCACCGAGGCCGAACTCCCCACGTCATAGGCGGCTGGTCCTGCCCGGCCCCGGCCCGGCCCCAGCCCGGCCCGGCCCCGGCCCGGCCTGAGCCGGAGCGGGACGACGGGAGCCCGGCTCGTCTTCGAGGACGAAGCCGGGCTTTGCCGTCTTCGCCATGACGCCGCCGCAGGCCAGGACCTGGTCACAGCGCTGCCGCAAGCCGGTGGTGCCGGTCTGCTGCGGACCCGGCCACCGGTCCCGGCGCATCGGCCGGCCGCGCAGGGACGACGGCGACTCGGCGGACGCAACCTTTCCGGCGGCCACGAGGCCACCGGGCGGCGCCGCGGCCTGCCGGCGTACGAGAACGCCTCCTGGTGCCGGACTTGATGCCCGGCGCCAGGAGGCGTTCATCACCCGGCGCTTTCACGCCGGAGAAGGTCTCAGAAGGCGCTCTCGTTGCAGCCCATGGTGGAGCCGAGGCTGGTGGCCTGGCCACCGGGGTTGCCCTCGCCGCCGAGGGCGTCGCCCAGCAGGCCGTTGAGCACGCCGACCTCGCCCAGAACGTCCAGGTTCAGGTCGTGCGACTTGCAGGTGGTGCTCTGCGTGACGCTGAAGTGGTCTCCGTGGTCGCCGCCGGCGTGGGCCGTGCCGCCCAGGAAGCCGATGCTGCCGATCGCAGCGAACAGGACAGCAGCGTTGCGAAGCTTGCGCATGTCATCTCCGGTGAGAGGTGAGTGGTCGATCTGTTCCAGATCGACCTTTTACAGTTACGGGAGATTAGCGTCAAAGGACGCAAAACGTGCGATGGCGCACCGTTTCGGGATCATGTCGGCCAAGTGAGAAAAGCTGCTCATGGGCGAGTCGGTGCGGCGCCGCCCACGGCCCGGGCGAAGTGCCGGGTCCTGGACGTTTGGTGGCGCTCGCTATTGCGCGCTGGCGAACGAGTTCAACTGGTTGTTGGCCTGGGTGCAGTCGACGCCCCGGGTCTGGGAGTCGGCGAGCAGAGCGACGGGGACATTCACGTCGAGCACCGTCTGCGGGCTGCACTCCTCGTACGGGCGGAACAGATTGGTCTGGCCCGCCGTGGCGTTCTGTTCCTGCTGGGGCGGCGCGGCCGGAGAAGTGATCTGCGGGCTGAGCTGGGGGTTCACCTGCGGGTTGAGCTGCGGAGCGACCTGGGTGCCCTGCTGCGGTGTCGCCTGCTGCGAAGCCGTCGAGCCGCCCGTCTGCGCCGACGCGTGGGCGGAGGCCGCGGCGGAGGCATCGGCGTCGGACTGCGCGACAGGAGACGGTGCGGCGCCGTCGTTCGCGAGGGAGGCGGCGGAGCTGGGGCCGGCGCCGATGCCGGCCAAGCCGCCGGCTACTGCGACGACCAGCGCGACCTTGTGGAGCTTGCGCATAAAATCCTCGGCCCTTCGATTTGACTTGTGCACGGAAGCTGACGGAAGGCGATGAGGCAGCCGGTCTTCGCTGTTCGCGCCGCCCCTCGTGGCCGCAACGGACCACTCTTTCTCGCCCCGTTGGGAACGAGATGAGGACGAAATCGATGCGGGCGCCGCGATGCGGTCACCCATTTGCCGCAGGGCCGTTGAGCCATTACGCCCACACCGGAAGACGGCAAAAGGATGAATATTTCCGGACGCCGTGACCGCGGCGGCGGAATCCTCGTTCCACCACGGAGAGGGCAGCGGACGCAGAGCATCAAGGGGTTGGAAGACTCCGCTGCCGATGCGAAGTCCGCGTGCTCCTCGAAAAAGACCGTTGCTGACGGTGCGATACGAGTACCGCACCATCGACACGCTGACCGCACCGAATGCAGTGGATTTTCATTTCAGCTATTGAAGGGCCGAGGGTTTCATGCGCAAGCTTCGCAAGGCCGCGCTCGTCGTCGCAGCGGCCAGCGGTCTGACCGGCATCGGCGTCGGCGGCAGTTTCGCCGACGTTCCCGGCGCAGACCGCAGTGGCACCGCGGCATCGGTTCCGGACCATGCGGCTGCTCCGGCCGCGGCACCTGCTCCTGCTCCTGCTCCTGCCTCCGCTCCCAAGCAAGCACCGCGAGCCGCACGGCCGGCACCGCAGGCCGCGCAGTCAGCACCGCAGGCCGCGCAGTCGGCACCGCGAGCCGCACGGCCGGCGCCGCAGCAGACCGGTTACACCACTGCCACCGCCACTGCCTCGTCGCAGGCGACGACCCATGCCTCCGGTACGTCGAGCCTGCCGCAGGCCCCTGCCGGGCAGCAGCCCGTACAAGCCGCCCCCGCACAGCCGGCGCGGATCGTGCCGCAGGTCGTCCCGCAGGTCATGCCGCAGGTCGCCCCGCAGGTGGCAGTACCTCAGGCACTCGGTTCACAGGCCCCGATGCTGATCGCCCCGCAGGTGAACCCGCAGATCAACCCCCAGGTGAACCCGGTCGTCGACCCGGCCCTCTCGCCGACGGGTGCACCGAAGCTGGCTCCGGTCGCCCTCGGACAGATCGCGGCGCCCCCGGTCGGACAGCTGGGGCTTCCCCAAGTCGGCTGACGGTCCCGTCGAAGAGACCGAAGCCTTCCCCTGACAACGTGCCGAACCCGGCCATTCCATCGACGGAGAACCCATGCGGAAGTTCCACAAGCTCGTCCTCGTCAGCGCGATCCTCGGCAGTGTCGGTTCCGTGGGTGCCAACACCGCCTTCGCACACGGCGAGCCGGGCCACGACAACGACATCGACGTCACGCAGGGCATCGAGTGCCGCTCGCACGACATGAACATCGAGGTGATCGGCGGTCTCGGCGCCCTCACCGGTCTGGCGGGCAACGTGCTCTCCGGTGAGGGGAACCCGGGTGCGCAGCAGAGCCACCCCGGCTCCTCCATGGGCTGCAGCAGCCAGGCACGGTGACCAGCCCCGGACCCGGCTGAAGCGCACCGGCAACCTCGTCGAGGCCGTCGCCATACCCACGGGTATCGCGTCGGCCTCGTCGTCTGTGCGCATCATTGCGGCTTGACCCCAGTCGTCGAGGCCGTCAAGGCTCGGCACAAGGGCCCTTGGAACCGGCTTCAGCAGAACACGTCCGGGGTCCAGAGAGACATGTCATGCCCCTGAACCCCGGACCGCGAAGGGAACGCGCTCCTTTAACGACGTCGTGCCTTTGAGGACACGCGTGAGGGTGGTCCGCCGGGGCTCCTGCCGCGGTGGGCCAGGCGGGTTGTGCCGTCCCCTGCGGGGTCGTTCTTCTGTGCTCCAAGCGGACGGATTCAGCGCGCCGCTCGGTGTCGGGAAGATGCCTTTCCCATATGTTTGCGTTGCTTGAGACCGACTCGTCACAAAAACGTGACGGATTCGTCAATCGGAGGATTGAATGCGGAAGATCCAGAAGGTGGCCGTCCTGGCCGCCATGCTCGGCAGCATCGGGTTCGCCGGCGCCGGTACCGCCTTCGCCGGAGGCGGCGACCCGTACGTCGACGTGCACCAGAGCACGGTGTGCAAGTCGCACGACCTGAACGTCGACATCCTCGGTGAGGTCGGCATCCTCAACGGCGTCGCGGGCAACGTCCTGGGCGGCGAGGGCAACCCCGGTGGCCAGGCCACGGGTCTCGGCTCCAGCCTGGGCTGCAACGAAAGCGCCTTCTGAGCTCGGCCGAAAAGGTACTGACGACGGGTCCCGGAATCCACGCCAGGCGCCGGGACCCGAGTCGTCGAACCAGTCAGGACCGGCACCAGGGAAGCCTGGTGCCGGCCGGCACTGCCTGCGAAGGAAATACGGCATATGTTCGAGATGAAGAAGATGACGACCGTCTCATGGGTCCTGGGCGGCCTTCTCGTGGCCGGCGCCGGCATCGGCCACGCCTACGCCTCGGGTCCCTCGGGTGAGTGCACGCGCGACGAGCAGGGATCCGTCGTCTGCGTCCACAAGACCGAGCACGTCTACACCAGCGAAGACGGCACACATCACGTCGAGCAGCGGCAGGAATGCACCACCGTGTCGCACGATGTGGTCCAGACGCCGCAGAGCGGGGTGGGGCAGCAGGGGACGACGCATATCGGGCCCTCGGTGAGCTGCTCCAGCAACGTACCGGCACCCAAGGGCTTCAAGGCCCCCGTCTTCTCACGCTGAACCGAGCGGCAGGTCCGGCCGGCCGCAGGGCGAGCCGACCGGTGGTCCGGTCGCAGCCGGTGAGTGCGGCCGGCAATCCCGGTCCGGGTGACGCGTGACCAGACGGGGACTCTGCCCGCTCGTGTCCGGCATCCCGCGAGTTCTCCGGACCTCTGCGAGCACCTGGTCCTGGGGCCAGGGCTTCTTCCTTCGCCGCCGGGCTCCGGCAGCTTCCTGACGCGGCTTCAGGCCTCTTCAAGCTCTATCGCTCCGTCCGGCCGGTCCGCGCCGGCACCCGCGGCGGCGGTGACGGCACACCCGGCGGTGCGTGTCCCGCGCGCCGTATCACTGCGGGGCCGACCGCCCTTTTGCCTGCCCTTACGCAGGACCCGCGGGGCCGCGCCCGTCCTCGACGTGGACCACGCGCAGATCGGTGCCGTCCCGGTGGCGCTTGGAGCGTCCGCATATCCCGACGGCGAAGTTCTCCCGGCCACCGGGCTCGTCGGGCGCGACCTACGTGAGGACAGGTCCCCGTCGAAAGCGGTGAGCACCACACAGGTGCCGTGTTCGAACAGCACCCACGGCTTGCCAGGGCCTGCCAGAAGGCGCTGCCAGACGCCGACGAGTATTCCGGTATCCACGGCGATCACCATGCCGCAGGGCCCCGCCGCACGGACAGCCGGTCGGGGAGGGGAAGTTCAACGACGGGCCAGCGCCGCTTCGCCCGGGTCCCTCGGCGCCGGACCGACGTGGGGCCCCGGAGCCGTGCCCACCCATTCGACCGGGTTGGCGTAGGGCAGAGCGGTGAGTGACCGGCAGGTGCAGAACCTGACGACGAGGTCGCAGAACTCCTCCATCCGTTCCACCGGTGCCAGATGATCGGCGTGCTTGATGGTCATGAAGGCCGCCGCCGGCAGCGCGGCGGCCACCTCACGTCCCGTGGCGGGCGGGCAGAGCGTGTCATGTTCCCCCGTACAGACCAGAGTCGGCACGGCGGGTACCGGCTCGTCGCGGTACCAGTCGTGGCTCATCAGGCGTGTGTTGTGCTCCACCGACTTCATGATGTCCTCGTCGGACTGCGCCATGAACTGCGTGTAGAGCAGGCGGGAAACCACCTGGTGTTTGCAGACCGCCCCGGTACCCGGGGGTGACATGAACCGCTGGACCAGCTCGGCGGCGAGCTGCGAGCGGTTGCCGAGTTCGAGCATGCGCGCCCAGCGCGGTACCGCGGCGGCGTAGTCCTCGGGAATGGCCTTGGTCATCCCGATCAGGCCCAGCTTCGCCAGGTACTGGGGATAGCGCTGGGCGAAGCGCAGGGCGATGGCTCCGCCGAAGCAACTGCCGACGAGGTTGACTTCGGGCATGGCCAGTTCCTGGAGCATGCGACGGACGTTGTCGGCAAGGAAGTCCAGACCGTGGCTGGCGGGGAGGAAGTCCGCCTCGCCGTAGCCGGGCAGGTCCACGGTGACCATCGTGCAGTGCTCGGCCAGCCACTTCTGGTGTCGCAGCCATGCGTAGCGGTTCTGCGAGGATCCGCCCAGCAGCACCAGGGGCTCGGTCTTGGGGTTGTCCTGGTGGACGATGCGGCAGTGGTAGACGAACCCCTCGAAGGTGAGCGTCCGCTCTTCCACCCGTACTTCGGCGGGCGAATTCTGGTCGGAGCGTGGCACGGGGAGGGAGGTGTCTCGTGATGCGCCGGTGTTAGAGGGCATGGTGTCTCCGGGGGCGCGAAGAAGGCGGGTTGGAATGACATGATCCTCCCTTTGGTGCGTATCGCTCCTTATCCGTTACGCCGGGCGTGTCTGGATTTCGGGTATCTGCTTCGTGATCTGCCCGTCCTGATCTTGCCCTCGGGGTGACGGCGCTGCTTTTGGCCCCCGCGGCCCGAGTCGGGCGGGACGACCCGCTGGTTCGCCGGCGACGAGGTGTATTCCGTTCGCGAACTCCGGTGGAATACAAGGGAGTTCGGTACGGACACGGTCCACGTGGCGGGCATGGCTCACGCGCACGCGGCTCACTGGGCCAGGTGTCGCTCCACCGCGGCGAGGAATGCCTCAGGGTTCTCGAGGTGGCAGGCGTGGTCGCCGGGCAGTTCGAGAACCCGGGTGCCGGGCAGCCGGTCGTCGAGGACGGCGACGACCCGCCCCAGCCAGTCGGCGGTCTCGGAGCCGCGGACGAGGAGGACAGGGCACCGGATGCCGGCGAGTTCGGCGACGTCGCGGTCGGGCCGGCCGGCCTGCTCCGAGCTCCAGGACAGGGCCATCCGGTGCCGGACCCGGCGCGGCCAGGCGGGGCGGTCGCGGGCCTGGTCCTTCGACGGCACGAGTCCGGCGAGTTCGACGAACTCGGCCAGGTCGTCCTCGCTCACGTCCTGCCCGGCCCGTGTGTGCAGGAACTGGTTCAACCGGGCGACCTTTGGGGTGGACTCGCCGAGGCGGTCGAGGATCCAGTACGCCGCGGGCTCCACGAGCGTCAGCGTCCTCACCCGCTCCGGATGGGCCAGGGCGAACTCGATGAGGGCCCGCCCGCCGCTGGACCACCCCATGAAGTCGGCCGTCCCGATCCCGAGGGCGTCCACCGTCATGAGCAGCGATTCACGCTCGATCGCCGCGGTGTGCCCGGCGTCCCCGCGTTCGCCGGCCGAGCCGAGCTCGTTGGGGATCGGCTGCACCCTGACGGTCCGCCGCCGCGCCGCCAGGGCGTTGGCGAGCGGCGTCCACGAGACCCATCCGGTGAGCCCGCCGGGCAGCAGGACGACCGGCGGCCCCTCGCCCTTCACCTCGTTGACCAGGACCCTCGGTTTCATCGTCCACCTCTGACGGGTTCACAGCAGACACCGTCAAGGTGATCACCATCCCGGCGACGACGGCGGCGACGGCGGCCGGCGGTCGGGCACCGGGCCGGCGGTTCCCGCGGTCCCGCCGTGCCCTGTGCGCCGGGGCGGCTCCGGCCGGCCCCGGATCCGCCTCCGTCCGGACGCGGGCCCGCACACGATCGCCGTGGGCCGGCCCTCGGCCGTGGCCCCGCACCCGGCGAGCCGGCCGACGTCCCCTGCCGGGAAGGCCGGGTCGTCTCCCGCAGGGTGTGCGTACCGCGGGCAACGGGGTGTTCGTGACCGCCAGGCGGCCCAGCGGGCTCAACCGGTCCGGCGATGTCCACAACGGGACCGGCACCCCGCAGGCCTTCACACCCGTGGCGATGTGCACCCTCCAGTGCCACACGACCCGGTCCGGCACCTCGGTGAGCGTGCCGCCGGGGCGGACGGCGGTCGTCCGCGCGGACTGCGGACCGGGGCAGGCGGCCACCGGAGGCGGGCCGGACGCGGCGCCCGCGGTACGGGGTGCGACAGCGGGCAGGCATCCCTCGGCCAGTCGTCCGGTATCGGCCGGGAGTCCGGTATCGGCCGGGGGGTCGGCCGGGTCACCCGCCTCGGTCTCCGCGCGGCGATCCTCAGACCTGCGTGCGGTGCACGGGCACGGGCACGCCCCCGCAGCGCCTGCGCCGGCAGCCCGGCCGGTGCAGGGTGCTACGGACGCTGCCCATGCCGAGTGGGGCCCGGTGAGGTGCCGGCCGGGGGCGGCGGGCTGGGCAATCCGGCGGTCGATTTCGGCGAGACGTGCCCGGCGGCCGCGGGGACCAGGCGCGCCACCGGCCACGGCTGCGTCCCGCTGGGCGTGTTCGCCCGGGTGGCCTGTACGCGGCCCCGGGCCGAGGGCACCAGGAGACGGGGGCTCATGTACGTGAGGTCAATGAGCACCGGCTCCGAGACCAGTGCTCATTGACCTCACGTACATGAGTTCTGTTTCCCGGAGCTGCTCAGGTCGCCCGGCGCATGGGGACGACGACGTCCTCGCCGGTGCTCTTCGTGCTGAGCCGGTAGTAGCTGATGTGCGCGAGCCGCTCGGATTCCTCGAGCCACCCGGCCTCCACGACCTGGCGCCGGGTGCGGGAGAACACGGTCGGGGACATGCCGACGAGTTCGGCGAGCTTGGCGCCGGTCTCGATGACCGCGCCGGCCCGGTCCGCGGGGTGCATCGCGTAGAGCATGACGATCAGGCGCTGGTTGGCGGTCATGCCGGCGGTGCGATGGAGGACGTCCAGGAGCTTTTGTTTGTCGTCGTTGTTCACTGGGCCTCCCACAGCGAAGGGGTCGTGTTGTCAAAGCCGGGGATGTCCGGTGGGTTGCACGTCTTGATCGCTTCCCGTTGCTCGACCCCAGTCCCGTGAAAGGCAATGTACGGGCTGATCCGGTAGAGCCGGTAGTTGCCGATGCGCCCGCGCTCGATCAGGATGCGCAGTTTGAGCAGCTTCCGGTTGATCTTCCCGACGGCATCGGTGGTCATCCCGACTCTCGTGGCGATGTCCGCGCCGGTTGCCCTCAACGGTGCCATCCCCTGGGGGGAGACGCCGATCCACCACAGGACCATGAACTTCTGGCTCGGGGTGAATTCCTTGCTCTCGGTGATCGCCTCGACCCTGGCCTTGTCGACCTGGATGTGCTCGCCCGTGAAGGCGTAGGGCGCATACGGGATGGCCTCGCCCGTGTCGACATCGACCAGTCTGCGTACTGCTCCCAATGGGCCCTCCGTGGCTGACCGTTGCCTCAACGAGTAGAGACCCTCTGGCCGACCAGATGAACTTAGCGTACATGAGCGCGGAGTTCATGAACTCCGCTTCCAGGGCGTGTCGCTGAATCAGGCATCGATCCGCCGAGCCTGTCTTCCCGCCTGGAAACGGCGCTCCCTCATGAACGTGACGTCAATCTGGTCAGTTCCTGAGAACTGGGCACTCATGCCTCAGGAACTGCCTGCCAAGCTCCTAGGAACTGGGTGCACGATGCTGGGAACTGGGTGGCAGTTCGTCAGAACGTGGTCCGGAAGCTGTTTTCGCAGGTCAGCCTGCCTCTACCGCTCGCACCCTCTTAAGTAGTGGGACAGGCCGTTCCCTGCCGCCCCCCCCGGGTCCCGATGCGTGGTCGCGCGCGGCTTTGGTCAGTTCCTCCGGCGGGCGTTCACACCCTGGCCCCTCCCCACCCGTCGACGAAAGCCTCGCCTCCCCTCCCCCGGTCCTCAGCCGACGGAAGCACGCCACGACGCGGCCGCACCCGGCGAAGTACCCGCCACGTATGCCTCCCTCAGCCCACCCCGGCCTCAGCCACGCTGTTCGTCGAACAGCGCCGGCGAGCCGCGGCCGCCCGGTCGCCTGCGTGCCCCGCCGGGCACCCGCAGGCCCCCTGGGGCCGAGGATGCACCGGCCCTGGGCGCGAAGAGCCGCCCCTGCGTGGTGAGGTGGCCCAAGCGCTCACTCGTGGCGTGTGCTTCGCGTGTGAGCTTCAGCACGCCGGTGCGGGGAACTGGCACGCCGTACCCGACGTGCCGTCAGAAGCTTGGCCAGGTAGGGCGTTGAGCATCGCTTGAGCAACGGGCCCGATGTCCTGTGCGACCGCTCGGCATGGCACGGGGTGCCATAACTCCCGTTACCAGCAGGGGAGTTGCCGGGAAACGACATCCGTTGCGCTCCGGTAAAGTCGGCTCACCTCTTACCCCAGGGGCCTACGCACACGCGTGGACTTCCCCGCGCGGGGCCCACGAAAGCCGTGGCCTCCGCGGAGCTGCGAAATCCGCAGTCTCCACAGGAATGGGGTGACAGGTCCCGATGACCAAGTCGACCGAGTCAGAGGGGCACTGCCAGTGCTGCAGCAAGCGGGACCGGCCCGAGCGGGCCGCCCGGTGGCTGGGGATCCTGATCCGCGTGGTCTACGAGATCGCGCTGAACTGGCCCTGGTAGCGGAAAGCCCCGGCCTGACAGCCGGGGCCCGACCGACCTGAACAGGCCGGCCGCACTGCACACGGTGTGCGAGGGAAGGCTCCACCAGGATGCTTCGCGGGCGTCGGGCGGGGCCTTCTCTTATGCCCGAATGCGATTACCGTCGCGTACGCAAGTGAAACGGGCCTTTTGTGAGGCCCGTCACACTCGTAGTCGGCGATGTCCCCACTATGCCTTGCCTTGCCTCACTCGTGCGACAGGTACCCACATGTTGATCGAGTGCCATCCGGTACCTCGTTCGGGAAACCATGCTGGTAGTTACCGATTTTTCCCGTGTGGGCGTGACTGATATCACACACCGGTTTGAGTGAGTGGCCGCACTGACGTGCGATGGATTTACGGCGGTTTGCCAGGGGTTCATCATCGTGCACATGCATCATCAGGGCCCCTCGACATGAGCCGCCGAACCTTACACGTCCCCTCTGACAAAAGCCGCCCCTTCGGGGGCCGAATTCCGCAACGTCCCTGTGGAACGCCGCACCGGCGCGCCCCGCCCCGGAGGCACCGCCCGCCGCGCCGGCGCCGGAGCCCGGGCGCGGCCTGCCGCGACGCCCCGAACTGGCAGTGCCCGCTGCCAGGATGAGGAACATGACGATCAGCGACGTGACCCGCCACGACGTTGCCGGAGAGCGGACAGGGGACGTCCTGCGGCACGGGATCCGCCGGGCCGTCGGGCACTGGTCCGACATGCGTCACGGCGGCCGCCCCCTTGCGGCAGGGGCTGCGGGAGATGAACGGCGATCTCCTCGGCCTCGCTGCCGCCTGGCACCCTGGAAGATCCCGCCCTGGAGGCGCCGAGGGCGCGTGAGGTCCTGCTCACCGCGGCGGAGCGCGCCCTCGGCGAACTGAGCCCGGGCTGCTTCCCCGACGGCGACCGGGACGTTCCCCTCCCCCTCGCCGACGAGACGCTTTACCGGCGAAGAGACGTCCTACGAGGAGACCCGGGAGCCGGCCTCCCCGGCGACCACCGCGCAGACCTGGGTCCATGCCCTCGCCTGATGCGTGATCAGCGGCCTCGTGCGGGAGCGCAGCCGGGTCATCGGCCCGCTGCCGCACGAGGACTACGCTCCCGCCATCCGCGGCCAAGTGCCCTGCTCGAAGCGGGAGTCGGTGTCCGCCCGAGCCGACCTCGCCGAGACGGACGCGCTGTGCGGCTACCTGACCATCACGCAGGGGCGTCACCCCGGCGCCCTTCCCAATCCCGTCCCGCTGGACAAGCCCGGCACCGAGGCACGGGCCCGCGCCGCGGAACGGCCCGACGCGGCCGGCACCCCGGACGCGGACCAGCGGCTGCTGCGCATCCTGCCCGACGACGACCAGCCCGTCTTCGAACAGGCCCTGGCCGAAAGGCTCCTGGAGCACCGCGCGGGCGCCGGCCCCGGACCGGCGCCCCGCACCCTGCTGCCCGTCAGGACCGCCGCGCCGGCCGCGCTCGCCTCCCTCGCACACGGATGGCAGCCGGGCATCCGGTCCGCTTACCCGCCCGGCTCCGTGCTGCGCACCCCGCAGCACTGACGCCCGGCCGCGGGAGCCGGTCGCCGGTTCATGTCCCGACGCGCAGCCAGGTGCCGCCGGTGCGGAGCCAGAGGGAACCGCCGCGGCCCTGGCCGCAGCACAAGACGACTCGTCCGGGCACCCGAAGCCTGCGCCGGCTGGTCACTGTCCACGCCGGGCCGTCCGACTCGGCGCGGACCAGCCCGGTGGATCTTTGATTGCGGTTGCGGACGGTGAATACCGCCCTCCCGCCGCGGACCGCGAACCCGTCCGGCCGCGAGACCGGACCGCGACAGCTCGTCACCCCGCCAGTGGACGGTGTGACGCGGGTCAGGAAGGTGCCGCCTGTGCTGTGCGAGTACCAGACCAGCCAGACCCGATCCCCCTCAGACGCGGCGGTGAGGCCCTGCAAAGGGGGACTGGGCAACCGGCCCTGCAAAAGCCACGCCGCGCGACCCTCGGTGGACCATCCGGCCAGGCCGCCCGCCGACTCGGGATGCTCTCCGCAGATGCCCTCGTCTCCGCAAGGCGGCCCAGACCCCCGCCGTCCCGGTCACCGAGCAGAGCGGGGACGTCATCGCCGACGCAGAACTCGCCATCGCCCGCCGGCGTCCCCGACGCGGAGAGAACCACGGCGTTCGGCTCCCAGGCGTCTCCCGTCGCGTCCCGGAAAGTACGCCCGCCCACCAGCAGGAGCCGGGATCCGGGCAGCATGGCCAGACGGCTGGGGCAAAGAGGGATGTCCTTCACCAAAGTGCGCTGCTCCTCCTGCCCTCTGACCACGGTTCAGCGGTGAACGGCGTTTCCACGCGCCGGCCGACCCACCCCTTCACATAGCGGGAGCGGGTCAGACAGCGACGATGGACCAGGAGGACCGCGAGTTCCCGGCCGGGGCCAACGCTCCACCACAGGGCTCGACGCCCTCGCACGATATCCGCAACGGGCAGGCGCCACGCCGTGCGTACGGACATGACCGAGCGACGATGTACCGGCCCAAAGCTCATCAGCGGCAGCCCCCTTCAGGACTCCGGGGGCCCGGGCCGCCCGGAGGGAGCCGCCTTAGGGGGAGGGCCATCTGCCCTTCCCCGCCCGGGAACCGCAGCGGGGAACGTGCGCGACGCGGGAGAACGGCGCCCCGAGCCCCCGGGCGGTGAGCACGTTACCGCGCGCGAATGACTCCCCGGCTCGTGGCCGGGCATCGTCCGGGCCGCCGTCGTCAGCGCCGCCTTCCCGGCCCGGCCCCTTCGCAAAGACGCCGGTGGGTGATTACGCCGTAATCACCCACCGGCACCGCGCGCATCTCCCCGCCGACCCACCCCAGGTGATTACGCCGTAATCACCCGCCGCGTGCGGGGAGGGCGGGGAGGGCATGAGGCCCCTCGGCCCTTCGGTGAGTGATTGGCCCTTCGGTGAGTGATTACGGCGTAATCACTCACCGTTGGAGCTGACACCCCCACAGGGGTGCTTAACTAACGTGTCGATGAAGCAAGTGATCTTGAACGTTAGTATGGTGTCTTCATGAGTGCGCCAGTCTCCTTGAGCGACCGTGAGAAGGTCGTCTCCAAACTGCCGGGATGGCTCCGGCAGAACCTCAAAGTCAGAGCCGCCCAGCACGGCGTCGAGATCCAGGCCGCGGTGGAACAGGGCATCAGAGACTGGTGCGGCCTGGCCTCCGCCGTGGCGACCATCGACACCGCCGGCTCCGACTCCTTCTCCACCTTCCTGCCGCTCGGGCAGTGGGAAGAGTTCCGGCAGACCGCGGCCGACCGACGGGTCTCGCTCATCCAGGGGCTGGCCCAGTCCGTCCAGCTGTGGCTCGACGCCAACCCCGCCCCGGAGGTCGAACGGCCCGAGAACACCCGCCGCATCATCGTCTGCAACCAGAAGGGCGGTGTCGGCAAGACCGCGATCACCGCAGGCCTCGGGGAGGCCCTGGCCGAGGATCCCGGCGCCCTGCACGCCGTACGCGTGGCGAAGGCGCTCACCAAAGCCCTGAGAGAGAGCGAGACCCACGCAAGTCAGGCACCGCCGGCGGACGACCCGCTCGAAATCGAGAACCTCCCCGGCCCCGGCCTGAAGGTGCTGCTCGTCGACTTCGACCCGCAGTGCCACCTCACCAACCAGCTCGGCGCCGCACCGCTGCCGATGAACGGCGACAGCCTCACCAACCACATGGCGGGTGACCCCAAGGGCGATCTCCGCGACCTCATCGTCTCCATCGACGACGACACGTTCGACGGCAGGCTCCACCTCCTGCCCGCCTGCAACGACGCCTTCCTGCTCGATGTACGTCTCTCCGCGGTGCGAGCCCGGGAAGCCGCCCTCGAACGGGCCCTCGCCCCCATCGAGGCTGATTACGACGTCATCATCGTCGACTGCCCGCCCAGCCTCGGCCTCAGCATGGACGCCGCCGCCTACTACGGCCGGCGCCGTGACGGCGAGAAGCCCGGCCAGTCCGGCGCCCTCATCGTCGTCCAGGCCGAAGACAGCTCCGCCGACGCCTACGAGCTGCTCACCACCCAGATCGACGACCTCCGCGGCGACCTGCAGATCCACATCGACTACCTCGGCATCGTCGTCAACCTCTACGACTCCCGCCGCGGCTACATCGCCACCTCCTCGCTCAAGGGATGGGTCGACATAAAGGACCCCCGAGTCGTCGGACTCATCGGCGACCTCAAGGAACAGAAGGAAGCCGTCCGGGTGAAGAAGCCCCTGCTGGCCTACGCGCCCAAGTCGCAGCAGGCCATCGCCATGCGGGCCCTGGCCAGGGAGGTCCTGTGAGCAAAGCCGACCAGCTCGGCGCGGGCCGCTTCGGCGGGGGAATGCGCCCCGTCAGCGCACGCCGCCAGGCCGTGGCCGCCGCCACCGGGGTCCCCACCGAAGGCATCGCCGACCCCACGGAACTCCCCGTCCACCGCGTCAGCCCCAACCCCGACAACCCGCGCTCCGCGCTCGGAGACCTCACCGACCTCGCCGGCAGCCTGAAAACCCACGGCCAGAAGCAGGCGATCACGGTGATGAACCGTGACGCCTACCTCAAAGCCAACCCGGGCCAGGAAGCCGCGCTCGAACCGGACACCACCCACGTCGTGGTCGACGGCAGCAGCCGCCTCGCCGCCGCCCGCGAAGCCGGGCTCGCCACGCTCAAGGTGATGGTCAGCGACGACCAGGGCGCCACCTCCGAAGAACTCCTCGAGTCCGCCCTCGTCGCCAACATCCACCGCCAAGACCTCGAAGAGATAGACGAAGCACGCGCTCTCCAACGACTCCTGGCCATCCACGGCAGCCAACGAGCCCTGGCCAAGCGTCTCCACCGCTCCCAAGGCTGGGTGTCGCAGCGCCTTGCCCTGCTCAACCTCACGCCCGCGTTGCAGGCCCGCATCGGCGACGAACCCATCGACCTTCTCCGCGCAGTCGGCAACAAACCCGCCGACCAACAGGAAGCAGCCCTGGAAGAGCTGAAGGCGGAGCGGGCCCGGAAGGAGGAGGCAAGACCACGCCCAGCGAAGGCCCAGAGCCGGCAGACGGCAGAGCAGACGGCAGGCGGACGCGCGGACAGACCTGCGGGCACCACGGAGACGGGCTCCGTGAGTGATTACGGCGTAATCACTCACGGGCCGGATGCGGCCTCCCCCTCGGCGCCGCGGACGACGGCCGCCGACGAGACTCTGGCCCCCGTGCCGGCGGGCACCCCGGGCGAGACGCCTGCCGTCGGGGCAGGGGAATCCACGCCCTCGGTACCGGGGCAGCCCACCGGCGCCCAGGGGACACCCGACACAGAGGAACAACACCAGCCGAAGATGTTCCCCTACAACGAGGGTGTGTTCGCGGCCCAGCTCCTGATCCGCAAGATGCCGCCAAAGGAGTTCGCCAAGATGCTGGACCTGCTCATCAGGCACCGCGAGGGCGAAGCGGTCTCCGCCGGCTGATCCGCGGCCGCCGGCGGCACCCCGGCCAGACACGCAGGCCCGGGCCGCGACACGCGCCGAGACCCTGCCCACCACCAGGAGACGGCGGGCAGGCTCCCCGGGCCGCGGCCGCCGGCCAGCGGCCTGTCCATCCAGGGGAAGCGCTCGGGGACGGCGCCGCCGCCGGGGCCGGAGGCAGCGCCGCCGCCACTGAGGCAGCGGGGGACACACAGACCCCACCCGATGTCACCGCGGATACCGTGAGCGAGGCCGCCGAGGCAGCGCCGCAGATCACTGCCTGCGCGGCGGGCGACCACATCACGCAGGGCGAGGAACCTGTCCAGGACGCGGTCCCGCAGCACGACGGCCTCGTGGAGCGCTCACCGAAGCGAAAGAAAGTCCTGCGCCATCAGGACAGTGACGATGTCCTGGCCGCTCTGGCCGCAACCGGCTTCCTCGGCACGGCAGTGCCGGTCGTCGTCCAGCGCGGCGACCAGGACCGCCATCTCCGCCAGCACACACACCGCGGGGGAGCCCATCCCGGCACCCGGCACGCCGACGCCCTCGGCGATCTCCAGCAGCGCCACACCCCCTGACGGCCAACGGCGTCGTCCACCCGGGCGCGGGCATCCCAGCCCCGGAGCCTATGGTGTGACGATCAACGCGCAACGGAAAGGCGACCCCCTGGAAAGGCGACCGCCTTCTCACCGCCGTCCACTGACCACCTGGAAGCACGGGAAGTGACACCTGCGGCAGGCCAGGCCACGCCGGTCCCAATCGCCCGCCCCCGCGACCGCCGCGGCTTGACTCCGCCCTTCTGGGACCATGTCCCCCCTCACCGGCCGGCCTGGTCAGTCGATGCCGAACTGGCCGTAGAAGCGAGCCTCACGCACGCCGCCGAAGGGGGCGCCGACCGTGCACTTGGCGGCACCGGTGAACAGCTCGGTGCTGAACGAGCCGTGGAAGGTGCGGCCGGTGAACAGACCGGAGGTGACGGTGCCGGAGACGCCCACCAGCGGGCCGACGTTGTGGTCGAACTCCAGACTGACGGTGCTCTCCACCACGCCGCCGTCCTCGGTCAGCCACTGGACGGTGCCGGTCCCGTGGCCGGTGTCGAAGCCGCCGGCCTCGCAGCTGATCACGACGCCTTCGAAACCCGCGCTGAGGCGCGCGGCACGGATCTCCACACCGCTGTTGTCGCCACAGGGGCCGGTCTGCCCGTCGTACACGACGTGCTGAGGAAGCGGGAAGAACTGGACGCCGGGGCTGAAGCGCATGGGACCGGACGACTCGCACGAGATCGCGATGCCCGGGTCGGCGACAGCGGCCGCGGGAGCGGCCAGGCCGAGCCCGGCCAGGAGGCCGGCCACCGAGACGGCCATCGCCGCGCGGCGCGCGAGGGTACGGACAGCAGCGGTCACGTGATGCTCCTCAG
>NZ_JBEZND010000067.1:0-26513 GCF_040706415.1 Streptomyces sp. NPDC048106
GGGTGGTCGGTGCGGGGGGGGCGGGCGCCCGGGCGCGGGACGGGACGGACGATCAGCCGGCCCGGCCGGTGATCCGGGCGAGCACCGCGTCGGCCTCGGCTGCGGACAGGGGCTTGCCGAGGCCACGCCAGGCGATGTGCTGGTCGGGGCGGACCAGCACCGCCGCGGTCCGGTCGTCCGGCCGGGACAGGACACCGTCCAGCCGTACCACCGTGAGCGGGATTCCCGCGCGGTCGGCCGCCGTGAGGAGTTCGTCGGTACCGGACTCCGTCTGGTAGACCACCAGGGTCAGGCCGCCGCGGAGCGCGTCGTACAGGGACGTGCCGTCCGGCAGCCACGCGTGCGGCAGCCGGGCCCCCGGGGTGGTGCTCGGCCGGTACGTGGTCAGCGACTCGACCACCGGGGGCGGGTCGCCCGCGTCCCGCTCGCCGTGCTCGACCACGGGCGACCCGGTGTAGGCGTAGCCCAGGACGAGGCCGAGGCTGTGGAACTCGCCGTCCATGGTGGCCCTGGCGGTTCCGGCCAGCGCCGCCCGCTCCCGCACTCCGTCGGGACCGTGCGCCTCCAGGGCGGGACCGGGACGCATGGCCACCGACGCCCGCATGCTGGAGGTGGTCCAGCCGATGGTCTCCTGCGCCACCGCCCGCCTTTCCGCCTGGTAGCTGTCGAGCAGCCCGGGGTCTGCCCAGCCCTGGAGTACGGCGGCGAGCTTCCAGCCGAGGTTCACCGCGTCGCCGACACCGGTGTTGTACCCGTGGCCGCCCCACGGGGGGTTGAGGTGGGCGGCGTCACCGGCCAGGAACACCGGACCGACCCGGTAGCTGTCGGCGAGTTGCATGCGTGCGTGCCAGGTGTCGGTGGACAGGACCTCGACGTCGACCGGGCCGCCGACGTACGCGCGCACCAACTCCTCGGCGGACAAGGGCCCGTCGTCCTCCAGCGCGGTCACACTGACGTTGAGCCACCAGGTGTCGGTCAGGTTCATCCGGCCCATGACGCCGCTGAACCGCGGATTGACCACCCAGTAGTGCACGGCGGGGCCGTGCGGCACGCGTTCGGCCAGCCCCGGGCAGCGGAAGACGATGCTGCGGTTGGCGCGGGCGTCGTCGGCCCCCTCCAACCGGACGCCCACGGCCGAGCGGGTGACGCTGCCCGGACCGTCGGCGCCGACCAGGTAACGGGCGGTGACCTGGGTGGTCCGTCCGTCGGCGGCACGCGCCCCGACCACCACGGGACCGTCCGGTCCCGACGGCGTGCAGTCGGTCAGCGACCATCCGAGCGCCAGCCGTACCGTCGGCAGTTCGGCGGCGGCCGCGCGCAGCACCGTCTCGACCACGGGTTGGGCCACCTGCTGCGCCGACTCGGCGAACTCCGGCCGCCGCTCGGGCGTCAGCCCGAAGCAGTCGTCCACACGGGTGATCTCGTGGCCGAGCAGGCTGGTGCAGAACACCGCCTGCTGGGAGAAGTCCACCGGTAGCGCGGCGGCGGCGCGCAGGCGGTCGGCCAGGCCCCAGCGGCGGAAGTGCTCCATGGTGCGCACGCTGCTCGACTTCGCCCGGGGGCGGAGCGAGGACACCTGCGTACGGGGTTCGAGCACCAGGCAGTCGACACCTCGGGTACCCAGCTCGATCGCGGTGGCCAGGCCGACCGGACCGCCGCCGGCGATGACGACGGCGGCGTCCCCCGGCACGTCGAAGGGTTTGCCGGGCCGGTCCTCGACGAGTCCGGTGGAGGGAGGGGTGGAAGCGGAAGCAGCGGTCACGGCGTCACCTCGGTACGGGCGTCGATGCGGTCGAGGAAGTCGGTGAGCAGGGTGTTGAACGGGGCGCCGACGTTCTGCGTGCCGTGGCCGCCGGGGACGACCGCCCGGCGCGCGCCGAGCTGTTCGGCGAGGGCGTCACCGATCGCCTCGAACAGCGGCCGCTGTCCGCCGGTGATGACAAGGGCCGGGGTTCCGGCGGCCCTCACCTGCGCCACGGGTACCTCCGCCTCCCACGGCCACGCGACGCGGAGG
The DNA here is from genome assembly GCF_040706415.1 of Streptomyces sp. NPDC048106. Lineage (NCBI taxonomy): Bacteria > Bacillati > Actinomycetota > Actinomycetes > Kitasatosporales > Streptomycetaceae > Streptomyces > Streptomyces sp. NPDC048106. Next base: position 2,015 of record NZ_JBEZND010000067.1, read on the forward strand.
CGGTGTGCCCGCTCCGCGAACGCGCGCAGGGCCGTCGGCAACGGGCTGGGGAAGGAGGCCGTCGGCTCGATCCCGGCGAAGAACGTGCGAAAGAACGCCTCGACGTCGCCGGGCGGGTCGGCGACCAGGTCACGCATGGCCTTCTCGTAATGGTCCACGGCGTCCGTGCCGCGGGCGAGCGCGCTGGCCGCGCTCTCGACCAGGGTCAGCGAGCGGACCGCCTCCGGCACCGCCGCGGCGGCGTGCAGCGCCCCCAGGGTGCCGTAGGACTGCGCGACCACATGCGCGCCGCCGAACTCACGCAGCTCCGTCAGCAGCTCGGCCAGCAACCGGCCGTCCTCGCGGTGGTCCTCGCGGTCGCTCGGGGCGCTGCGGTCGTAGTTGAGACGGGAGACCACCAGCAGCCGCCACCTCTTCGCCAGCGGCAGCTGGGCCTGCCAGGAGTCCAGGCCCCCGAACACCCCGCCGTGGACGAAGACGACCGGCGTGCCGTCCCCGTACTCGGTGACGCGTGTGCCGCCCGGTCCGGGGCGTTCCACCCCGGCCGCCCACGCCGGACGGGGCGCGCCCGCGGATCCGCCCGGCTGCGCCTCCCGGTGGCCGCGCAGGGCGTCCAGCAGAGCGTCCTCAAGATCCACGAGGCTCGGGCCGTCCAGGAAGACACCGGTCGGCGGGGACGCCCCGAACCGGCCGGCGACGCGTTCCTTGAGCTCCACCGCGAGCAGGGAGTCCATGCCCTGGTCGGACAACGCCCCGTGCCGGTCGACGTCGTCGGCGGCACCGCCGAGCACCAGGGCGGCGACCTCGGCGAGTCCGGCCCGCACCTGTGCGCGCACGTCCTCCTCCCGGCCCGCCCGTATCTGTCCGGCCATCTCCTCCGGACGGACACCGCCCACGGGATCGGTCCGCCGGTCGCGCGCACCGGCGGCGTGTGCGGCGGGCCGGGCGGCGGAGGCGATGGACGCCGCGAGGGCCTCGCTGGTGATGGCGCGTACGTGCACGCCGGTGATCCGGGCCACGTACCGGCCGTCGGGGGTGCACAGGTCCACGTCGGCGACCGCCGAGTTGGCGGAACCGCCGAGGTCACCCGTGGCCGTGGAGCCGGCTGTGTCCCGCACGACGGTGTGGCAGAGAAGGGGTCCGCCGTCGTGACCGAAGAACTCGTAGCGCTCCATCTCGACCATGATCAGCACCTGGCCGTCGTCGCCGTGCGGCCGGCAGGCGAAGAGGGTCTGCAACGCGGAGTCCACGACGCCGGGATGCAGTCGGTAACCCAGGGCCTGTTCGGCGGGCTCGGCCGGACGCAGCCGGGCCAGCACCTCGCCGTCGCGCCGGGAGATCTCGGACAGCCAGCGCGCGGAGGGCCCGAGGTCGAGCCCCCGCGCTCGCAGGTCGGCGTAGAAGTCCTCCGCCGACACCGTCGTCGTGCATCGTCCTGCGGCCCGGTCCAGGTCGTCGGGTGTCGGGGGGGCCGGCCGCTCCGCGGAGGACGCGCCGAGGACGCCGCGCGCGTGCAACTCCCACTCCGCCGTGGGCGCGGACCGGCTGTGGTACGTGAAGTCCTCGCCGGACAGCACGAGTTGCGTGGTGATCGGACCCCGTTCGGGGACCACCAGGGCCCGCGGGATGACCAGATTGCGCACCGTGGCGCCCCGGCCGCCCCACAGCTCCTCCGCCGCCTGCACCGCGCTCTCCAGATAGAAGCCGGCGTTGACGATGGCGACGCCGCCCGAGACGCACTCGGTGAGACAGGGGTGGGCTTTCGGCGACAGCTCCGCCTGGAACTGGATGTCCGCGAGCGGTGAGGACAGCCGGCTGCCGACCAGCGTCCCGGCCGCGGCGGCCGGCGTGTCTGTACGGGTGTGCCGCTCCGCGAGCCCGTCGGCGCCGACGTACCAGTGCCGTCGCCGCTGGAACGGGTAGGTCGGCACGTCCGTGGTGCGCGGCGCCCAGTGGCCGTCCACCTGCGACCAGTCGACGTCGGTGCCGGCCACGTGCAGCGCGCCGACCGCGTCGAGCAGCGTCCGCCAGTCGCCGTGGTCGCGGCGCAGCGAGGCGATCCACCGGTACTCCTCGCCCGGCAGCGCGGTCCGAGCCATGCCCGACAGATGCGGGCTCGGGCCGATCTCCACGAACGTGCGGCAGCCGAGGTCGGCGAGCCGGCGCAGCGCCTGGTCGAACCGCACCGGCCGGCGGGCGTGGTCGCGCAGGTAGTCGGCGTCGTAGCCATGGCCCGTCACCGTCTCGCCGGTGAGGGTGGACACCAGCGGGATCCGCGGCGAGCGGTAGGAGTGACCGGCCGCCACCTGATGGAAGGCGTCGAGCATCGGGTCCAGCAGCGGCGAGTGGAAAGCGTGGGACACCGGCAGCCGACGGGTGCGTACGCCCTGCGCCGTGAACGCCTCGACGATCTGGGACAGCGGGCCCTCCGCGCCGGAGATCACGGTGTGGGCGGGCCCGTTGACCGCGGCGACGGCCACCTTTGGGGCATGCCGGGCGACCGCCTCCGCGACCCGCCCGTGCTCGGCGAAGACAGCCGCCATACCTCCGCCGGGCGGCAGTTCGGCCATCAGCCGGGCCCGCTCTGCGGTCAGTGCCACGCCGGTCTTGAGGTCGAACACGCCGGCCACGCAGGCCGCCGCGTACTCACCGACGCTGTGACCGGCCACGGCCGTCGGGCGCAGCCCCCAGCGCAGCCACAGCCGGGCCAGGGCGTACTGCACCGCGAACAGCGCCGGCTGGGTGTAGCGGGTGGAGTCCAGCAGCCCTTCGGTGCCGTCCTCGCCCGCCATGACGGTGAGCAGCGGTTTGTCGAGGTACTCGGCGAACAGTCCGGCGCATTCGTCCAGGTCGGCCCTGAATCCGGGGTCGGTGCGGTAGAGCTCCAGCGCCATGCCCTGGTACTGCGCGCCCTGGCCGGTGAACAGGAAGGCGACCTTGGGCCGGCGGCCGGGGGGTGCCTCGCCACTGCGTACCCCGGTGGCCTCCTCGCCTTCGAGGTGCCGTCGCAGGCGTTCGCGCAGCACGTCGGAGGAGTCGGCGCGCACTGCCAGCCGGTGCGCGAACCTGGCCCGGCCGCGGTTGGCGGTGGCGGCCAGCCCCGCCAGCGCCGCCGAGCCCCCGCTGCCGCCGTCGCCAGCGCCGGTGGCCTCACAGGCGAGCTGGGAGGGCAGTGCCTCGACCCATCGGTGGGCCAGGTCGCGCAGTGCCTCGGGGGAGCGCGCGGACAGGGTCACCAGGTGTTCCGGACGGTCCGGGACGGGCGCCGGGCCCTCCGGTGGCGCCTCCTCCAGCACCACGTGGGCGTTGGTGCCGCTCGCCCCGAACGAACTGACGCCGGCGAACCGAGGCCGTGCCGACCGCGGCCACGGGGTGACCTCACGCGGGAACGCCACCGGCAGCCGCTCCAGGTCGATCTCCGGGTTGACCTCGCGCAGGTGCGGCTGCGGGGGGATCTCCTCGTGCCGCAGCGCCAGTACGGTCTTGATCAGCCCGGTCACGCCGGCCGCCGCCTCCAGGTGGCCGACGTTGGCCTTGGCGGAGCCGATGACGAGCCGGGACCGGTCGTCGCGGCCGACGCCCAGCACCGCGGCCAGCGCGCGGACCTCGATCGGGTCGCCGAGCGGCGTGCCGGTCCCGTGCGCCTCCACGTAACCGATCTGCTGCGGCTCCACCCGCGCCTGGGCCAGCGCCTGCCGGATCACCTCCTGCTGGGCGTTGCCGTTGGGCACGGTGAGGCCGCTGCTGCGGCCGTCCTGGTTGACGGCGGAGCCGCGTACCAGGGCCAGTACCCGGTCACCGGCCGCCTGCGCGTCCGACAGCCGCTTGAGGACGACCACGCCGCAGCCCTCGCTGCGGACGTAACCGTTGGCGGACGCGTCGAACGTCGCGCACCGTCCGTCGGGGGAGAGCATCTTCGCCTGCGACAGCACGACGAAGGCCTCCGGCGCGAGGAGGGCGTTGACGCCGCCGGCGAGTGCCAGGTCGGTCTCACCGGCCCGCAGGCTCTGGCACGCCAGGTGGACGCCGACCAGCGATGACGAGCACGCGGTGTCCACCGACAGGCTCGGCCCGGACAGCCCGAGCCAGTACGACAGCCGTCCGGCGGCGAAGGTCGACGCGTGGCCGGTCAACGCGTACACGTCGAGGTCGGGCAGCGGCAGTCGGCTCATCAGGGACTGCCAGTAGTCGTTGCCGGTCACGCCCACGTACACGCCGGTGCGGCTGCCGGCCAGGCTCGGTGCGGCGATGCCCGCACTCTCCAGGGCTTCCCAACTGGTCTCCAGGAACAGCCGCTGCTGCGGGTCCATGTGGGCGGCCTCGCGGGCCGACACGCCGAAGAACGCGGCGTCGAACCGGTCCACGTCGGCCACCAGGCCGGCGCGTCGGGTCCGGATGGTGCCCGGCGCGTCCGGACCGGCCGCCCGGTAGGCGTCGTTGTCCCAGCGGTCGGCCGGGATCTCCGTCACCGCGTCCCTGCCCGCTCGCAGCAGGTCCCAGTACCCGGAGGGAGCGTCGGCGCCGGGCACGTGGCACGCCATGCCGACGATGGCGATCGGTTCGCTGCGGGCCCGTTCGTTCTCCTCCAGCGCCGTTCGCAGTCGCGTGATCTCGGCGAGGGCGCGCGAGACCACGCGCTTGTTCTGGTCCGTCGTCGTGGTCATCGGCGGGTCATTCCTTCCCGGACCGTGGTGGCACGGTCGATTTCCGCTTCCAACAGCGCGAGCAGGTCGTTCTCTTCGTCGTCGTCCGTGCCGGCCCCCACCGCCCCGGCGCCTTCCTCGCCGTCGGCCTTGGCGAGGGGGAGCCGCTCGGCGTCGTCCTCCATCGGGGGGCCGTCGGCGGTGGCCGGGCCGTCCGTCGGGGCGGTCACCGCGACCTCCTCGGCCAGGAAGGCGGCGAGCGCCGCAGCGGTGGGCCGCTCGAAGAGCAGCGTGGTCGGCAGGGTCTTGCCGAACTCCCGCTCCAGCCTCTGCCGCAGGCGGACGGCCATGAGCGAGTCCAGGCCCTGCTGGAAGAAGCCGTCCTCGGGGTCGAGATCGGCCTCGTCGATCCCGAGCAGGTCGGCGACCGCGCCGCACACCAGCGCCAGCAGCGCCTCGCCGCGCTCCTCCCCCTGTACCTCGGCGTCCCAGCCTGCACAGTCGGGGACGGGTCCGGCGGCGCGGGCCGTGCCGGGCACGCCGGCCGCCGGGGCCGGCCCGGCCTTTGCTGCCCAGTGCCGGGTGCGCTGGAAGGCGTAGGTCGGTACGTCCGCCACCAGCGGGCCCCCGCGGCCGCCGGTCAACCGCGACCAGTCCACCGGCGCTCCGCCGACGTGTGCCTGCGCCAGGGCCCGTACGAAGCGGTCGTCGGCCGGGTCGGGTCGGCCGGTGCACAGCACGACGGTCACTTTCGGGTCCGCCGCGGCGGCCACCTGCTGCACCTGGCCGAGCACACCGAGGCCGGGCGCGCACTGCAGGACGAGGTCGTGCCCGTCGGCCACGGCCGCAGTGAGCCGGGCCGAGAGCTCCGGATCGTCGGAGCGCAGCACCAGGTGGGGTTCGACGCCGTACGACCGCCAGGCGTCCGCCCACCCGTCGTCCGTCCCCGGCGGCTCGACGAGCACCGTGCGGCGGCTCCCGGCGGCGCCCTCGACCAGGCCCGGCGAGGTGCGTCCGGCGGCGAGGGCGTCCAGTCCGTCGAGGAGGGCGGCGCGGTCGGTGCCGCTCACCACCGCCCGGTGGCGGAACAGTGATCTGCCGGCCAGCACCCGGCCGATCGCCCTCGCGTCCTGCTCGGGGTGGTTGCGCGCGTGTTCCGCGTGGAGCCGGGCCTGGGCCCGAAGAGCGGACCGGGTGGGCGCGGACAGCAGCCACACCAGCGGGCCGCCGTGCGGCGCGGCGGCGGACACCGGAGCCGGTTCCCGCGGTGCCTCCTCCAGAACGGCGTGGGCGTTGGTCCCGCTCATGCCGAACGCGGACACCGCGGCGCGACGCGGGGTGTCCCGGCGGGGCCATGCGATGGCTTCGGTGAGCAGTCGTACCGACCCAAAGTCCCAGTCGGCGTGCGGCGTCGGCCGGTCGGCGTGCAGTGTCCGCGGCATCCGCTCGTGCCGCAGGGCCATGACCGTCTTGATGATGCCGCCGACCCCCGCCGCGGCCATGGAATGGCCGATGTTGGACTTCAATGAGCCGAGCCGCAAAGGCCGTTCGGCGTCGCGTTTGGCGCCGTAGGTCGCCAGCAGGGCGTTGACCTCCACCGGGTCGCCCAGCGCGGTGCCGGTGCCGTGCGCCTCGACCAGATCCACGTCCTGCGGGGCGAGTCCGGCGTTGGACAGCGCCTTGCGGATGACGTCCTGTTGCGCGAGGCCGTTGGGTGCGGTGAGCCCGTTGCTGGCGCCGTCCTGGTTGAGCGCCGTGCCGCGCACGACGGCGAGCACCGGGTGGCCGAGCCGCCGGGCCCGGCCGACGGTCTCCAGCAGCAGCATGCCCGCGCCCTCCGCCCAGCCGGTGCCGTCCGCGTCGGCCGAGAACGCCTTGCACCGGCCGTCCGGTGACAACCCGCGCTGGCGGCTGAAGCCGATGAACGAGTCGGGGGTGGCCAGTACGGTCGCGCCGCCGGCGAGGGCCATGTCGCTCTCGCCGGTGCGGAGCGACTGGACGGCGAGGTGGAGGGCGACCAGTGACGACGAGCAGGCGGTGTCCACCGTCATCGCCGGGCCTCGGGCGCCGAGCAGGTACGCGATCCGGCCCGAGGCCACGCTCGGCGCCAGGCCGGTGATCCGGTAGGCGGCCATCTGATCGGCGTCCTCGGCCTCGCCGTCGGCGGCGTGCGGCCGGTAGTCCTGCATCGCGATGCCGAGGAAGACCCCGAGGGCGCTCTCACGGACCGACAAAGGGTCCACCCCGGCCCGTTCCAGTGCTTCCCAGGCGGTCTCCAGCAGCAGCCGGTGCTGCGGGTCCATCGCGGCGGCCTCCCGGGCGGACACGCCGAAGAACGGGGCGTCGAACCCGGCGACGTCGTCGAGGAAGCCGCCCTCCCGGGTGTAGCTGGTGCCGGAGTGCTCCGGGTCCGGGTGGTACAGGTCGGCCAGGGGCCAGCCCCGGTCCTCCGGGAAGCCGGACACCGCGTCCGTCTCGTCCCGGACCAGTTCCCACAACTCCTCGGGCCCGGTGACCCCGCCCGGGTAGCGGCAGGCCATTGCGACGATAGCGATCGCGTCGTCGTCCACCGGGCCGGCGTCGGCGGCGGGTGCCGACGAGTCGGTGTCGACGGGTGCCGCCGGGCCGGCGTCGGCGGTGGGTGCCGCCGGGGCGGGTACCACCTGCGGGGGTGGTGTCCGCGTCGCCGTGGCCGCCTCCAGGTGCGCGCACAGGGCAGCCGGGGTGGGGTGCTCGTAGGCGAACGTGACGGAGATACGGGCTCCGGTGGCCGCCTGAAGTCGTCGGTGCAACTCCAGGGCGCCGACCGACGTCAGGCCGATGTCGAGGAACGAACGCTGCGGGTCGACGTCGGCCGGTGAGGGCAGACCGGTCACCGCGGCGACCTCGGCGCGCACCACGGCGGCCAGCCGCTCCCCGCCGAGGACCTCGCGGACGTCCGTGACGGCGTCGGCGGACGGTTCGGCGGGCGCATCGGCGGACGGTTCCCCGGCGCGGGCGGCCCCGCCGGACGGCAGGGACCACCAGTACCGCGTGTCCTGGAAGGCGTACGTCGGCAGGTCGGCGGGGGCGGAGACCGGTCCGGTCAGCGCCGCCCGGTCGACCGCGGCGCCCCGCGCGTGGGCGGCGCCGACCGCCAGCAGCACCGTCTCGGCCTCGGTGCCGGTCTGCCGCGAGGCGGCGATCGTGGCCACGCCGTCGTCGGCGTCCCAGGCAGCGGACGCCGCGTCCGGCGCCGGGCCGGCCAGGCATCCCGAGGCGAGCGCGGCCAGCGAACCGTTGGGGCCGACGTCCAGGAGGGTGGCCACCGCCTGGTCCCGCAGCGTGCGGACCCCGTCGGCGAAGCGCACCGCCTCGCGGACGTGCCGCACCCAGTACCCGGGCGAGCACAGCTGTTCCGGCGGCGCGAGCGTGCCCGTCACGTCGGAGACGACCGGTACGGCCGGGCGCCGGTACGTCAACGACTCGGCGACCTCCCGGAACTCCTCCAGCACCGGTGTGACCAGGTCGGAGTGGAAGGCGTGGCTCACCCGCAACCGCGTGGCCTTGCGGCCGGCCGCCTTCCAGTGCGCGACGGCGGCCAGCACGTCCGCCTCCGGGCCGGAGACGACCACCGCCTGCGGCCCGTTGACGGCGGCGACGCACGCCGCCGAGCCGGTGCGCTCCAGCTCCGCCAGCACCTCGGACTCCGAGGCCTGCAGCGCGGCCATGGCCCCGCCGGCCGGCAGGGCGTCCATCAGCCGGCCCCGGGCCGACACCAGCGCTGCGGCGTCCTCCAGGCTCCACACGCCCGCCACGTGGGCGGCGGCGAGTTCGCCGATCGAGTGGCCGAGGAGGACGTCCGGCCGCAGGCCCCAGGAGGCCAGCAGCCGGCACATGGCGACCTCGAACGCGAACAGCGCGGGCTGGGCGTGGACGGTGCGTTCCAGCAGGCCGGCCGTCTGCGGGCCGGTGCCGAACATCACCTCCCGCAGCGGACGCGGCTGGTGACGGTCGAACGCCTCGGTGATCTCGTCGAGTGCGTCCGCGAAGGCGGGCTGCGCTGCGTGCAGCTCCGCGCCCATGCCCGCCCGGTGCGCGCCCTGCCCGGCGAACAGGAACGCCGTGCGGCCCCGGCGCACCTCGTCGGTCACCAGCCGGCTGTGGGGCAGGCCGTCGGCGAGCGCCCGCAACGCCTCGGACACCTCGTCGGTGGTGCGGGCGACCACCGCGGCCCGGTGGCCGAAGGCGGTGCGCGTGGTGGCCAGGGCACCGGCCACGGCGGCCGGTGCTGCCTCGGGGTGCGCGGCGAGGTGCGCGGCGAGCCGGGCGGCCTGCGCGCGCAGCGCCGCCCGGCCGTGACCGGACAGCAGGAACACCCGGTGGGCCGGATCGGGCGCGGTGCCCGGCGTGCCGGTGGGCTCCGGCGCGGCGCCGGGCGGGGTGTCGGCCGGCGCCTCTTCCAGTACGACGTGCGCGTTGGTGCCGCTGATCCCGAAGGACGAGACCGCGGCCCGCCGGGGCCGGTCCCCGGCCGGCCAGTCCCGGTCCTCGTCGAGCAGGCGTACGTGCGCCGACTCCCAGTCCACGTGCGGCGAGGGCCGGTCCAGGTGGAGGGTTCTCGGCATGCGGCCGGCCCGTAGCGCAAGCACGGTCTTGATGACGCCGGCCACGCCGGCGGCGGCCTGGGGGTGCCCGAAGTTGGACTTCAGCGACCCGAGGTGCAGGGGGCTGTCCGCGGGCCTGTCCCGGCCGTAGACGTCCAACAGCGCCTGGGCCTCGATGGGGTCGCCGAGGGCGGTGCCGGTGCCGTGTGCCTCGACCAGGTCCACGTCGCCGGGGGCCAGCCCGGCGTTGTCCAGGGCGCTGCGGATCAGCGCGCGCTGGGCGGTCCCGCTGGGAGCGGTGAGCCCGTTGCTCGCGCCGTCCTGGTTGAGCGCCGAGCCCTTCACGACGGCGAGTACGGGCAGCCCGAGACGCCGCGCGTCGGCCAGCCGGGCCAGCAGCAGCACGCCGGCACCCTCGCCGAGCACGGTGCCGTCGGCCGCCGCGGAGAACGGCTTGCAGTGGCCGTCCGGGGCGAGCCCCCGCTGGATGCTGAACTCCACCAGCGTGTCGGGGGTCGACATGACGGTCACCCCGCCGGCGAGCGCGAGGTCGCACTCGCCCGACCGCAGTGACTGGGCGGCCAGGTGGAGCGCGACCAGCGAGGACGAGCAGGCGGTGTCGATGGTGACGGCCGGGCCGTTCAGTCCCAGGTGGTAGGCGATCCGGCCGGACAGGACGCTCGTCTCGTTGCCCGTCATCACGTAACCCGCGTACTGCTCCGGTACCCGGTTGGTGCCCGGGGAGTACTTGGGGCTCAGCGCGCCGACGAACACGCCGGTGGCCGTCTCGCGCAGCCGCTCCGACGGCAGCCCGGCGCGTTCCACGGCCTCCCAGGCGGTCCGCATCAGCAGCCGTTGCTGGGGGTCCATCGCCATGGCCTCGCGCGGCGTGATGCCGAAGAACGCCGGGTCGAAGTCGCCTGCTCCGTCGAGGAACCCGCCGACGCGGGTGTAGCAGCGTCCGGGCAGCCCGGGAGTGGGGTCGTAGAGCGCGTCGAGGTCCCAGCCGCGGTCGTCGGGGAACTCCGACAGCGTCTCCTCACCGCGGACCAGTACCTCCCACATGTCCTCCGGCGACCGCACACCACCGGGAAGCCGACAGGCCATCGACACCACCGCGACGGGTTCACGCGTGCGGTCCCGCAGCGTCTGGATCTCCTGCCGCAGCCGCTGGTTGTCCTTCACGGACCGGCGCAGGGCCTCGACTATCTGTTCCTCACGGGTCATCGGTCGGTCTCCTTCCCAGGCAGCGTGCCGGGTTCGGCGGTCTCCACGCCCGCGAGGGCCAGCAGATCCCCCAGATCCATCTCGTCGATCTGCTCGTCGCTGACCACCGTCGGCGCCGGGCCGGCCGGGGCGGCCGGGGCGGACGGGGTCGCCGAGGCAACGGCGGGCAGCGGGGCGACCATGCCGCCCGGATCGAGGACGGTCATCAGGTGCGCGGCCAGCCGGGCGGGCGTCGGATGGTCGAAGACCACGGTGGACACCAGTCGGCAGCCCACCGCCGCCGCCAGGCGGTTACGCAGCTCGACGGCGCTGAGCGACTCCAGGCCCACCGACTTGAACGTCGTGGCACCGGTGAGCAGCGCCGCTGACCGTTCCCCGAGCACCGCGGCGGCCTGCGCGTGCACCACCTCGGTCAGCGCGGCCAGCCGTCCGGCCGCGTCCAGCGCCTCGAAATCCCGGCCGAGACCACCGACGGAGGCCCCGGCAAAAGCGCCGGCGGCGGCCGTGGGCTCGGCGCGCCGACGGGGTGACTGCCGCAGCTCGCGCAGCAGCGGTGGCACCGTCGCGTCGGCCGCCGGTGGTGTCATCGTCATCAGCACGAGCGCCGGGGCTTCGGCGGCCAATGCCACGTCGAACAGGTCCAGCCCGGTCTCGGTCGGCAGCGGGGTGACGTCCACGCCCGGGATCAGCCGGGCGAACGAGGAAGTGTCCACGCCGGCCGTCATCTCGCTGCGCTCCGCCCACAGGCCCCAGGCCATGGCGGTGGCCGGCAGGCCTGCCGCGCGCCGCCCGCGGGCCAGCGCCTCCAGGTAGGCGTTGGCCGCCGCGTAGTTGCCCTGCCCGGCGTTACCGAGCGTGGCGACACAGGAGGAGAACAGCACGAACGCCGAAAGGGGCTGGTCGCGGGTCAGTTCGTCGAGGTGCCGGGCGGCGTCGGCCTTGGCCGCCATGACCCTCGCCACGTCCTGCGCGGTCATCGACTCCACCAACCGGTCGGCGAGCACGCCGGCGGTGTGCACCACGGCCGTCAGGGGGTGGTCCAGGCTGTCCAGCAGCGCCGCGACCTGCTCCCGGCGCGTCACGTCGCACGCTTCAATCCGCACCGACGCCCCCAACTCCGTCAGGGACTCCCGTAGTTCGAGCGCGCCGGGGGCATCGGTGCCGCGCCGGCTGACCAGAACCAGCCGCCGTACCCCGTGCCGGACGACCAGGTGCCGCGCCACCAGCGCGCCCAGCGTGCCCGAGCCGCCGGTCACCAGCACCGTCCCCTCGGGCGCCAGACCATCACCGTCGCCGCGGGGTCCGGGTGCGGTCCGCACCAGCCGCAGTGCGCTCGCCACGCCGGCACGGACCGCCACCTGGGGCTCCGGGCCGCTCGCCGCGGCCAGCACGGCGGCCGGGGAGTCCGGGTGCGCGTCGGTGTCGACCAGGACGACCCGGTCCGGGTGTTCGGTCTGCACCGACCGCACCAGGCCCCAGAGGGCGGCGCCTTCCGGGTCGTCGACCTCCCCGTCGCGAGCCGCGACGGCGCCGGAGGTCACCAGCACCAGGCGGGTCGTGAGCACCGACGCGTCGGCCAACCAGCGTCGCAGCGGGTCGAGGACGGCCACCACGGGCCGGTCACCGGTGCACGGCACCGCCCACAGCACACCGGCCGGAGCGCTGCCGCCACCGGCCGCCGCCCGTACCGCGTCGAGGTCCGGGTACGCCGGACAGGTCGCCGCCGCGGAGACCGGCACGGCGGGGGCCGGGTCACCGGCCAGCGCCCAGCCGCCGGCGGGTGCTTCCGCCGGTGTGTCGCCCACCGGACGCCATGCCTGCCGGTACACCGCGTCCCGGTGTCGGCCGAGGTCGCCGAAGAGCCGGTCGGAGGCCGGCAGCATCACCAGCCGGTCGACGTCCAGAACCGGGTGTCCGGCGTCGTCGAACAGCGCCAGCCGGAACGCGTCGTCGCCGACGACGGTGGCCCGCACCCGCAATCGCGTCGCACCCGCACGGTGCAGCCGCACTCCGTGCCAGGCGAATGGCAGCATCGTCGGCCGCGGCCCCTCCGCCGGCCGGGCCAGCACGGTGACGTGCAGGGCCGCGTCGAGCAGCACCGGGTGCAGTCCGAACGCGTCCACTCCGGGAGCGGCGTCGTCCGGCAGGGCCGCCTCGGCGTACAGCTCGCCCTCCCGGGCCCACGCGGTGGTCACCGCGCGGAAGGCCGGGCCGTAGTCGATGGCCGTCCCGGTGTACCGGGCGTACAACTCCTCGACAGGGACCGGCCGCGCGTCGGCGGGCGGCCACGCCGCGTCGGCCGGACCGGCGGCCGGTTGGGACGCGCTGCGCAGCAGGACGCCCTCGGCGTGCCGGGTCCAGCCGGCACCGGCCGAGTCCGTCCCGGTGGCCCCGGCCGGACCCGAGGACCGGGAGAACACCGTCACCGTGTGCCTGCCGTCGGCGTCGGCGCCACCAACCGTCACCTGCAGGTCGACGTGCTCCTCGTCGGACAGCGGCAGCGGGTGGTTCTGGGTCAGCTCCAGCAGGGTGTCGCAGCCGGCCTCGTCGCCCGCCCGGACCGCCATCTCCACCACGGCCGCGCCCGGCACCACGGCCCGTCCGCCGACCCGGTGGTCCGCAAGCCAGGGCGCCGCGCGCCCGGACAGCCGGCCGGCCAGCATGTGCCCGCCGGTCTCGGCGAGCGACAACGCGGACCCGAGCCAGGCGTGGCCGGTGGGTTCCGCACCCGACACGGCGGCCGGCGTCGGCACCGCCGGCTCCAGCCACAGCCGACGGGTCTGGAAGGCGTACGTCGGCAGGTCGGTCAGCCGGGGCCGCCACGGTGCGAAGTAGCCCGCGCCCAGGGGCAGTCCGCCCACGTGGGCGGTGGCGAGCGCCTGGCTGAAGCGGTCCCAGCCGCCGTCGTCCCGCCGCAGGGACCCGACGGACAGGACGTCGTCCGCCCCCGCCGCCTCGGCGACCTGCTCGACGGATGCCGCGAGCACGGGATGGGGACTGACCTCGACGAACGCGCCGAAGTCCGCTTCGAGCGCCGTCTGCACGGCCAGGTCGAACCTGACCGGTGCCCGCAGGTTGCGGTACCAGTAGTCGGCGGTGAGGCCGGCGGTGTCCAGCGCCGTGCCGGTGACCGCGGAGTAGAACGGTACGGTCGACGGGCGCGGGGTGATGCCGGACAACGCCGCGAGGACCTGCTCACGGACCTCCTCGACCTGCGGCGAATGACTCGCGTAGTCCACCGGTACCATGCGCGCCCGGACGTCCACCGCCTCCAGGTCGGCGACGATCCGGCGCAGTTCGGCACGCGGTCCGGCCACCACCGTGGCCCGGGGGCCGTTGACGACGGCCACCGAAACCGCCGAGCCCCGGCCGGCCAGGTACTGCTCGACCTCCTCGTGGGCCAGTGCCACCGACGCCATCGAGTAGTCGCCGGAGAGACCGCCCAGCGTCCGGCTGCGCAGCGCCACCACCTTCGCGGCGTCCTGGAGGGACAGGGCTCCGCAGACACAGGCGGCTGCGATCTCCCCCTGCGAGTGGCCGATCACCGCGGCCGGCCGGATCCCGCAGGACTCCCACAGCGCCGCGAGCGAGACCATGACGGCGAACAACGCCGGCTGCACGACCTCGGCCCGGTCCAGTGTCGGCGCGCCCGGCGCCTGGGCCAGCACGTCGCGCAGCGACCAGTCGCAGTACGGTGCCAGCGCCTCCTCGCACTCCTGCAACCGCCGGTTGAACACCTCGGAGGCGGCGGCCAGTTCGACACCCATGCCGATCCACTGGGAGCCTTGCCCGGGGAAGACGAACACCGCGGGCCGGCCGTTGTCGACGACGTGCTCGGGCGGGCGCCCGGTGACGAGGGCGTCATCCAGCCCGGCCCGGCTCAACACGCCCAAAGCACGGATGAGTTCGTCCGTCGAGCCGCCGGTCACCACCGCCTGGTGCTCGAACCGCGTGCGCCGCTCGGCGAGGGTGAAGCCCACGTCGACGAGCCGCAGCCCGGGGTGGCGCTCGATGTGCGTCTTGAGCCTGGCCGCCTGCTCGCGCAGCGCCTCCGGCGTCCGCCCGGACAGTACCCACGCGGTGTGCGGCATGTCCTCGGCGGCCGCGGCGGGGCCTGGGCCGGTGGACTCGGTGGACGTGCCGGGCGCGTCGGGTGCCTGCTCGATGATGGCGTGGGCGTTGGTGCCGCTGACCCCGAACGAGGAGACGGCCCCGCGCCGGGGGCGGCCGGTTTCGGGCCACGGGGTGGTTTCGGTTGCCAACCGGATGCGGCTCGCCGCCCAGTCGAAGCGCCGATTGGGGGCGCTGACGTGCAACGTGGGTGGCACCAGGGCGTGTTGGAGGGAGAGGACGGTCTTGATGACGCCGCTGACCCCGGCCGCGGCCAGCGTGTGGCCGATGTTGGACTTCGCCGATCCCAGCAGCAGCGGCCGGTCGGCGGGCCGGTCGCCGTAGACGGCCTGGAGCGCGGTGACCTCGATCGGGTCCCCGAGCGGGGTGCCCGTGCCGTGGGCCTCGACGACGTCGACCTCGGCGGGGCGCAGCCCGGCTTCGGCGAGGGTGCGCTGGATCATGCGTTGCTGGGCTTCGCCGTTGGGGGCGGTCAGCGTCCGGCTCGGGCCGTCGTGGTTGATGGCGCTGGCCCGCACCGTGGCCAGCACCGGCCAGCCCCGCCGCCTGGCCTCCGAGAGCCGGGCCAGGAGCAGCACGCCCACGCCCTCGCCCCAACCGGTTCCGTCCGCGTCGTCGGAGAAGGACTTGCATACGCCGTCCGGGGACAGCGCGCCGGCCTTGCTGAACTCGGTGAAAATGCCGGGCCGGGCATGGAAGGTGGCGCCGCCGGCCAGGGCGAGGACCGTCTCACCGGACCGCAGGGACTGACACGCCAGGTGGAGGGCGACCAGGGAACCGGAACACGCGGTGTCCACGCTGACCGCGGGGCCGTGGGTGCCCAGCACGTACGACAGCCGTCCGGCCAGCACACTGGGGGAGGTTCCGGTCAGCACCCGGCCCCGCAGCTGCGGCGGCACCTCGTCCCAGGCCGGTCCGTAGTCGTCGGTGCCGAAGTAGCCGAGGAAGACACCGACGTCCTCCCCGCGCAGCGTCCGAGGGCGGATCCCGGCCCGCTCGAAGGCTTCCCACGCGGTGAGCAGCGTCACCCGCTGCTCGGGGGCCATGGCCGTGGCCTCCCGTTCGGCGATGCCGAAGAACTCGGGGTCGAACTCCGCGATGTCGGAGACGAAGCAGCCGGACCGCGTGACGCAGGTGCCGGCCGTGCTGCCCTGGGGGCGGAACATGCGGTCGAGGTTCCACCCGCGGTCCTCGGGCATGGCCGAGGCGACCGACCGGCCCGACGTCAGCAGCTCCCAGAAGTCCTCGGGGGTGTTCACGCCACCGGGTAAGCGACAGGACATGCTGATGATCGCGACCGGGTCTGACGGGTCTTCGCAGCCAAAGCTGTTCGCGGACATGTGCCTCCTTGCCGTCACCCGGAAGGCCGCGAGCGAGCCTGGGCCAAGGGGCGACAGCCTGGTAGAAACGGGCGGAAACCGGCCTGTTGGTGATGTCGCCCGGTGGGTATGCATGGCGACAAGGAAGAGGAAGCGGCAGGAAAGACGCAGGAAAGGGGTCGAAGCGGGCCGAACGGAGGTGCTGCGGGTCACCGCGACGGTGACGCGTCAACTCTGGTGATTCCTCGGCTCCGACCCTCCATTGCGTCTGGTGCGCAGAATTCGGCCACGACTGTAGCCAGGGCCGACATAGCGCCGCAAGGGCGGGGTGATGTACGTCACTCGCCCTGATATCTTTAACCCCTCGAACCTTGCAAGGTATAGCTTAATTAAAGATTCTCAAAAATTACCCGGGATGGTTCGGGGATCGGTTGCTACGCTCTGGCTTCATCCAGTGACAGCGTCACCTCCGGGCCGGATAGGGTCATCAAAAAACAGGAGCAAAAGGGCGATATGGCCAAGTTGGAAATCATTCTGGGCAGTGTGCGCCCGGGGCGGATCGGGTTGCCGATCGCACAGTGGATGGAGCAGGAGGCGCGTACTCACGGCGGATTCTCCGAGGTGGAATTAGTCGACCTCGCAGAGGTGAATCTGCCCTTCTTCGACGAGCCGCACCACCCGCGTCAGCGTAAGTACGTCCACGAGCACACTCGGCGATGGAGTGCCAAGGTGGACGAGGCCGACGCCTTCATCATGGTCACGCCGGAATATAACTACGGCGTCAGCGCCGTACTGAAGAACGCCCTCGACTTCCTCAGCGAGGAGTGGAATTACAAGGCGGTCGGGTTCGTCAGCTACGGCGGGGTCTCCGCCGGGACCCGCGCGGTCCAGATGACCAAGCAGATCGTCACCACGCTCCGCATGGTTCCCGTCCTGGACGCGGTGTCGGTGCCCTGGGCCATGGAGATGATCGAGGACGGGCGGTTCGTCGCGAACGACGTCGCCACCGGCGCCGCCAAGGCGATGCTCGACGAGTTGCTCAAGACTGACGGCCACCTGAGCGGGCTGCGCCAGAAGAAGAACTGACGACGCCGGGCCGCGGCCGGTGTCCGGGCGCCTTCCTGGAGCGGGTGCCCCTGCCGGATCGCGGCTTGGGCTGTTCGTAGGAACCTCCCCCACGAGCCCAACTTCAGGCGACCGCTGTCCGTGGCCGTCTGCCTGATCGAACTGGCCATGCCGACGCGGTGCGTTATCCGGGCTGGTCGGAGAGGCCCTCCGGAGTGGGTCGGCCGGTCGTGCGTCAGGCGTGGTCGACTCCACTCGCCGGCGAGGCGGCCCGGGCTCGGTCGGCGGTGGCAGGGGTGGAGGTGGGCGACGTCCTGGTGTCTTCACTGTGCCGTCACGCCCGGTTCAGCATGCGCGCGGGAACCGGCCGTCCGTCCTGACGGTTTCCTGGGCAGGCGAGGCGCCGGAAGCCGGTGGCTGCCGCGGAGCGTGCGGCGGTGCAGCACCGGTACGGTTCCGGTGGGCGAGGACGTTGTCCGCCTCGGTCGGCGGGGAGCTGGTGCTGCCTGCTCGCGAAGTGGGTACAGGCCGACGGGGTCGCCATCCGGAATGCGATCCATCGGTTCGACGGTATCGGCCCGAGTCCTGTTTCGGTCAGAGGTGCGGCTGTGCGCACCGGGCAGCGGCGGAAAGCGACGAGGCTGAACGTCGAACGCGGCGGCGTGGTCGGACGTGCAGTAGTTTCCCGGTTTCCCGCCGATGGCGATGCGGGCGCAAGATTCTGAAACGCAACGGGAGATCGCCGAGCCGAAGAACTCTGACATCAGCGCACCGGCGACCATCGAGTATTCCGGCCGCCCAGAAACACACAATGCGCAGGCCCGTGCCCGGGAGTCAGCGGGCGCATACCCAAGGGCGCCTTCCGCCGGGCACCAGAGCTCACGCCGAAAGGCTGGATGGCACTCCAGGGTGAGCATGGAAGGCGTCGATACCGGCGAGTTAACTCGCTGTTACGTCTTCGAAAATTTTTGCCTCCATGACGTTCGTGTAAATGGAGGCGGGCGCTCCGCCGGCCGTGTTTTCCCAGTCTGCGCGCTGGGGAGCTTGTAGGTGCTGCACGGAGCGGCCTTCGAAATCCCGCAATGCCATGTCCCACATGCTTGATTCGAGGCTCTCCGTTCATGGACTCGGCACACGATCAGGAGCGGGGCATTCCGGCATACCGGCGGCTCCGCACCACGATTGCGGTTCCCCCGAGATGCGGGGAATGGTGACAGACCTACTACCGCTGGCGCCAGGCCGAGAAGGAACCCGGGCAGCGGCGAGGAGCGGGAGCTCCAGCTCGGGCGTGGATCGGGAACCAGCGCAGCAGGGCCGCCACGCTGTCCCCGGAGCGGGTAAAGCAGCTGTCCGCCATCAGCATGCGATGGACATGACCAGACGTACTGCGTACCGGCGGCGCCCGCGAAGCGTACGGGCGACGGCACACTGCGGCTCAGGCGCTGACAGGCACTCCGGTCCAGGTGCTGGCAGGCACCCCGGCTCAGCTGCCGACGTCACCCGCTCCCCCAGCCATCCAGCCGACGCGGCCGCCGGACTCCACCAGAGCGTTCGCCGCAGCGCTCGCCACCACCGCGGCGGGCGCGAACGCGGCCCGCTCTGCCGTTCGCACCGCGGTGGCAGCGGGCCGGGAGCAGGCCCGCCCGGACAGGACAGCCTGGCTCCGGACCTACCAGCGGCAGACAGCGACGTACACCGAATTCGCCGCGGCCGACGTCCGTGGGTGTCTTGACCGGCTGCCGCAAGGCGGCGGTGCGGAGGTCGGCCGGGCCTTTGGGTCGGCACCGCCTGGCCACGGCGCGGCCTACTGCGGGCAGGGTCAAGTGGCCCGGGGCCGAGACCCGCCCTCGCGCCTCACGCCGCACGTCTCACGCCTCACCGACGATGCGACGGCCGGCCCTGTCAGCCAGCTCGACCTCCGCGGGCTCGGCGGGGGCGTCCTGCCCCACGGCGAGGGCCGAGTGCTGGGCGAGGATCTGCTTGAGCACCTCGTAGGACGTGCCGGCCCGGGTGCTGCGCGGGCTGCCGAAGGTCTCCCGCTCGGTGGTCATCAACAGCAGCCAGTGCGCGCTGGTCATCCGCATCCGGCTGGTGTCTGTACCGCGGGCAGCGCAGGCGGTGCTCTTCAGCGGCCCTCGTACCAGCGTCACCAGCTGGTGCGCGGCCACCCGCAGGCGCAGATACAGCATCAGCTGGCCCCGCGACGGGTCCTCCTCTGGGGAAGAAGCCGGCCCCGCACCGGCGCGCGGTCCCGGCCACCCCACACGCCACTGCCTCGGGCGGGGGTTCATCGGCAGCGGGGCGGGCGGCGGCCGAGGCTGCGGGCTCCGGCGGCGCTGCGGAGCTGTCACCGGTGCCGGGTCCGGACGCATCCTCCCCGGGGCCGGACACGCGCTCGGCACAGGACCCCGCGCGACCCGAGGCGCGGACCCGGCAGCGGGCGCCTCGGTCGTCCGAGGCGGTGCCTACCCGCTTGCGAGTTCCTGGCGCAGTGTGGCGGCGATGCGGGTGAGCGCGGTGGTGAGGTGGCGGCGCTGGGCGGCGGTGAGTGGGTCGAATACGAGCCGTTTGACCTGTGCGACGTGTTCCGGCGCGCTCTCGACGAGTTTCTGCCGGCCGGCGTCGGTCAGGGTGGCGAGGGTGTATCGGCCGTCGCCGGGGTCGGGTCGGCGGGTGACCCAGTCGCGGGCCTCGAAGCGGTCCATGACCTTTGACAGGCGGGGCTGGGTGCTGTCGCAGTCCCGGGCCAGGTCGCTGAGCCGCATCGTGGCCTCGTCCGCCGCGGACAGTCGGGCCAGTACCCCGTACTCGAAGTTGGAGATGCCCGCGTCTCGCTGGAGTTGGCGGTCGAGGGTCGCGGGGAGGGCGATGACGACTGTCAGCAGCGCCTGCCACAGGTCCTGCTGTTCGTCGTCGAGCCAGGGTGACTGCGTGTCCATGAGCCCCAGTGTACTTGCCTCGGCAACTCATGTCACTTGCCTCGACAACTCCAGTCGCTCACCCCAGCAAGCCACCTCACTTGACCAGGAAACTCATCTCGGACAACTTCTCACTTGCCCAGGCAAGTCATTGCGGGGTACCTTCTCACTTGCCTGGGCAAGGAAACTCACTTGTACAGGCAAGTAAAGGAGCTGATCTCTGTGACTCCAGCGACCAATCCTCGGACGGGCCCCTGCCCAGCCTCTGCGTCAGCCACGGGACCCCGTTCACCCTCGACGATTCGCAGTGGCTCGACGCCCTCTTCGACTGGGGCCGGTCGCTCCCCAAACCGCGGGCCATCGTCGTCGTCTCGGCCCACTGGGAACAGGCGCCGGTCGCGATCTCCGGGGCCGCGGCCGGCACCCCGCTGCACTACGACTTCAGCGGCTTCCACCCCCGCTACAAGACCCTCCCCTACGCGACCCCGGACGCCACCGACCTGGCCCGGCGTCTCCAGGGCCTGATGGGCCCCACGCCGGTGCACGAGTCCACCGGCCGCGGCCTCGACCACGGCGCCTTCATCCCGCTCATGGCCATGTACCCCGCGGCCGACGTCCCCGTCGTGCAGCTGTCCATGCCCAGCATCGTCCCCGGCGACCTGCCGCCCTCGGGGCGCGACTGCGGCCCCTGCGCGAAGAAGGCGTCCTCGTTCTCGGCTCGGGCTTCATGACCCACAGCTTCGCCGTGTTCCGCCGGCCGGAGCTCGCCGCCGAGACCACCGCCTTCGACGCGTGGGCCGTCGACGCCCTCGCCCGGGGCGACGCCGACGCCCTCGTCGACTACCGCCGCAAGGCGCCCGCCGCCGACATCGCGCATCCGACGGCCGACCACTTCGTCCCGCTGCTGGCCACCGTCGGCGCCGCCGACGACCCCGGCAGCGCGGTGAGCGCCATCGACCGCATGGTGATGGGCAACTCGACCCGGTCACTGCAACTGACCTGAACACCTCTACACCCCGTCGAAGTGCTCCACCCTCACGTCCGATCGCCTCATCCGCGGCGACGGCATCAACACACCCCGGAGAAAACTCTCATGAAGGCCATGCGTTTCCACGAGTTCGGCGGCACCGAGGTCCTGCGCTACGAGGACGTGGACCGGCCCGTTCCCGGCGCCGGACAGGTGCTGGTCCGGGTCGCGGCCACCTCGTTCAACCCGGTCGACGACCACATCCGCGCCGGCCACCTGGCCGAGCTCATGCCGACCCCCCTCCCCTACGTGACGGGGATCGACCTCGCGGGCACCATCACCGAACTCGGCGCGGGCGTGACGGGCCTGGCAGTCGGCGACCACATCGTGGCCATGCTGCCCCTGGACACCGCCGGCGGCGCCGCCGAGTACGCCGTCGTCCCGGCCGACTCCATCGCGCCGGCGCCGAAGACCCTGGACCTGGCCGACGCGGCCGCGCTGCCGCTGACCGGCCTCGCCGCCTGGCAGACGGTGTTCGAACTGGCCGAGCTGAAGCCCGGTCAGACCGTCCTGGTCAACGGGGCCGGAGGCGCGGTGGGCAGCATCGTGGTGCAGCTCGCCGTCGACGCGGGCGCGCACGTGACCGCGGTGGACGGCCCGCAGCACGCCGACCGCCTCCGCGGCTACGGCGCGGAGCGCGTCGTCGGCCCCCTCGACCTCGCCGCGGGCCCGGCCGCCGTGGGCGGTCCGTTCCAGGTCGTGGTGAACCACGTGCGCCACTCCCCGGAAGATCTCGCGCTGCTGACGGCCTACGTCGCCGACGGCGGCGTCGCCGCCAGCAGCGGTGGCGCGATTCCCGAGGACCCCGCCCGCGGGGTGCGCAACGCGAACCTGTGGGTCCGCCCCGACGGCGCCCAGCTCACCGAGCTGGCCGCCAAGGTGGACGCCGGCAAGGTCCGCGTCCACGTGGCCGCCCGCCGTCCGGTGACCGAGCTCGCCGCCGTCCACCAGGACGCCGCCGCCGGACGCCTGCCCGGAAAGACGATCATCCTCGCCCCCTGACCCCACCCCCACGGCCCCACCGGGCCGCCCCGTCCGACCCGCCGGTGACACAACCGGATCTCCTCTCTCGTCCTACTGGCGAGAAAGGAGATCCGCTCCGCCGCTACGACGGGCAGGCAGGACGTCGCTCTCCTACTTCACAGCAGGGGTTGTGTGGTGATGTGCCGGCGCCAGGGTCAGACGGAATCGCTCACGCATCTGGTGGGGCTCACGAGGGCGAGGTGAACGCTCCCCCGTGGGGCGGAACCCCATGCGTTGGTAGAGGCTTCGTGCTCGCTCATTGCTATCCGCCACCGTCAACGAAACGGACGTGGCACCGTGCACCGCAGCATGACCGATCGCAGCTCCGATCAGTGCCTCACCCACGCGGCGCCCACGCCAGGCCGGCGCGACCCACACTGCGTCGAGCTGGCGTTCTTCGGTCAGCGAGCCCGGTGGGGCCACCAACGCCGCGACGCCTACCGCCTGCTCTGCGCACCAGGCAAGGAACCAGGCGCTACGCAAGATTCGCTGGAGCCAGAAAGCTTCAGGTCTTGCTCTTTCGTCGGCCAAGGTGGAGCCGAACGCGTCGGCGTCCGCCTCCAGGGCACGCAAACGAAGCTCCCTGAGTGCAGTCCAGTCCTCGCAAACCACCCGTTCGACCCTCAGCATCCGTACATAATCGCGGCGCCCCGAGGGGATCTCCACAGAGATTCCTGCCGGGACTACGGCAGTGTCCAGTTCGACCCCTTCACCGACCGTAAGCACGGGCGTGCCTTCCCGACCGACGCGGCAACGTCGGCCTTGCTCGATGACCTATCGATCGATCCATCGGGAAAGCACGCCTTCCTTCCGCCAGGAGTGATCCGCAGAAACTGAGCATTGCTCGAGTTACGCAGCGGATCCGTCCACTGACGTTGCCATCAGCGTTGCCGTCAAAGTAGTCAGCGGTGGTCTGTGTGTCGCGGACTTGTCGGTGCCGGGGACGTCCTGGCGGTCGACTCGCGAGTTGGACAGGCGCTGGGTGCCCCACTCGTAGGTGTTGGTGACCTGGGTCATCTTCTGCCCGGCCGCCTGATAGGTGTACTGCAGTACCTGCCCGTTGTAGTTGTAGGTGGTGTCGGTGGTGTAGGTGGCGCCTCCTGAGCCGGACAGCTTGGTCTGCCTGAGGAGCGCGTAGTAGGTCGGGGTGACCACATCCGACGCCAGGGCCCCTGCCGCGGGGTAGCCGATGGACTGGAGGTAGCAGTTGGCCGTCCGGTGCAGCCCCCGACCTGCTCGAATGCGCGTTGTTCACGACCAGATGGGAGACATCCGGCTGACGGCACGCTGTGCTGGGGCGTGTGCCGGTATGGGGCGCGCAAGATACGCCGCCGAGAGGGCCGCTTCGGTCGGCTCCTCATCGCCTACGCCACGCGCGGCTGCTTCTTCGGAGTAGGCAGCGCGGCCGGAGGTGCGGGCGCCTGATGGCTTAGAGGTCGCGCGGGTAGGCACGGTGGGGCACCGATACAGAGAGGCGAGCACGGGGTTCCGATGATCACGGGTTGTGACGCCGCGTGATCATAGATGTGAGTGTTCTTGTGGGCACCTCCTCACTCGGCGGCCACCGTCGCCTGCCACGCGCCCGGGCGTTTGCCTGTGGCCTTGTGGAAGAACACCGAGAAGTTGGATGCGTCGGGGAAGCCGAGTATGTCGGCGCAGCGGGCGGCGGTGAGGCGGTCGTGTGCGAGGAGCCGTTTGGCTTCCAAGGTGATCCGTTCGACGATGTACGCCTTCGCGGTACGGCCGGTGGCCTGCTGCACCGCTCGTGAGAGGGTGCGGGGCGAGTATCCCAGCGCACGGGCGTAGTAGCCGGCGTCATGGTGTTGCCGGAAGTGCGCTTCGACGCTGGAGCGGAACAACCGGAACACCGGATGTGTGAGCCGTGCTTCGGCGTGCGGCGGGTGCAGCCGGGTGATGAGCGCGGAGAGCAGGATTTCGGGCAGCTCCGTCCGGGAGTCACTGGGTGGGGTGGATGCTTCGAGGAGGAGATGGCTGCGCGCCGTGTCGGCGAAGGGCCAGTCGGCGTCGGGGATGCTCCAGTGCGCGGCCTCTGGGTAGGCGACGAGTTCTCGGGTGGTGTGGGTGACCGGCGCGGTCGGCACGAACAGCACGAGGTGCCCTGCCACGTCGGCGATGTCGTCCCACCGGTGCACCGCGCCGGGTGGAATCCACACCGCGGACTGATCTTGGAGCGGGTGGAGGTGGAAATCGACGGTAACTGAGCCGGGTCCGGCGTCGATGACGGCAAGGACGTGGAAGTCGGCGCGCTGCGTGCCGCCGTCGTTCAGCTCGCGAAGGCGGCCGAACGTCATCGTCTCGACCGAGGCGGCGCGGCGTCCTGCGGGCTGGTAGGTCATTTGCCGGATCACGCTCACGTGTCCAGTTTTCACCATCGGGCGACCAGTCACGCCGATGCCCCGTCCGGGTGAAGAAGTTTCAATGAATACACGGGGCAATCGCCTAGATGTATTGACCCGTGAGGTTGGGGACGCGGCTGGCGGGTGGTTGGCCTTTCAGCGCGGTGTGTCCGCGGTGGTGATTGTAGGTGTGCAGCCAGCCG
>NZ_JBEZND010000068.1:0-26298 GCF_040706415.1 Streptomyces sp. NPDC048106
CGGGGCTATCCAGGAGGGCTCCGACGCCGTGATCACACCAGACACAGCGAGATCATCTCACCCGTGACCAGCAGTTACGGGACAGCCCTTAGTTGGCGTCGTTCGCTATGCCACGCTTAATTACCTCGTCGGCTATCGTCATTCGGGCGCTCTATCCCTATCCCAGAAGGCACCCGGCCAAGATACGCCAGAAGCGAGAAGGATCCAGATCGGGGAACGGTAGCAAGTGAGCTCGACCGAAGGCTCGGCGGGTCCTGCAGGCGGAGGCAGTTGACGAACTGCTGTTCGTTCGGGGCACCCTTCAGGCAGGAAACGGCCGGGACTGGATAGCACCATCACCGCAGCTCAGCGACCCCGGGGCGGACAACTACACGTCACCGGCCCACCTTCGCGGCAGCAGAGACTCCGGTCTCGCCGAGGCTGGCTCGGTACTGGTCACCACTGAGAGGCATGGTGAGTGTCGGCGCACCCCATGATGTCCGCGGAACCGAGCTCCTCGCAGGCTCCGAGTGTGTGGCCTCAACTTCCCTCCTGGACTCCCTCATATCAGTGCCAGCTTCCGCACGAGAGCCGCACCCCAGCCATGACCTGCCCACGACCAAGATCCGGACCACACGCGGACCCGTGGCTTGGCACTGGCCTTACAAGCCATCGATCGCACTGGTCAAAGCCGCGCGGGCAGATGTGCCACCAGTAGTCGAAGAACCTGCTGTCAGATGTGACACGCGCACCTGGCGCCCCTTGGGGCTACTCAGTTGGTACGGCCGGAGGATCCCTCTACAGTCGCACCAGAGCAGCTCACTGACCGAGGAAGCTCAGACGCACGCTGCGGTTGGTGTTGCTCGTGTTTGTATCCACCAGGCACACCGACTGCCAGGTGCCGAGTTCCAGACGGCCGTCGATCACCGGCAGGGTCGCATGGGGCGGGACCAGTGCCGGGAGCACGTGGTCGCGGCCGTGGCCGGGGCTGCCGTGGCGGTGCTGCCAGCGGTCGTCGGCGGGGAGCAGGGTGTGCAGGGCGGCGAGGAGGTCGTCGTCGCTGCCGGCGCCGGTCTCGATGACGGCGATACCGGCGGTGGCGTGCGGGACGAAGATGTTCAGCAGGCCGTCGCGGCCGCCCGCCGCTTCCCGCAGGAAGTCCTCGCAGTCCCCGGTGAGGTCGACGACGCGTTCCCGGGAGCCGGTGGAGACGTTCAGGATTCGGGTGGTGAAGGCATCTGACATGCCTCCATCGTGGCGCATGCGTAGAGCACCGGGTGGGAAGAGCGGCGCACGGGCACGCTGTTGGTGGAAGCGTGAACGAAATGCGTGAGGTCGAGGTGGTCGTCGTAGGCGCTGGGCAGTCCGGGCTGTCCAGCGCCTATCACTTGCGCCGTGCCGGCTTCGAGCCGGACCGCGACTTCGTGGTCCTCGACCACTCCCCCGCGCCGGGCGGCGCCTGGCAGTTCCGCTGGCCCTCGCTGACGTTCGGCAAGGTGCACGGGATGCACGCGCTGCCCGGGATGGAGCTGACGGACGCCGATCCGGCGCGGCCGTCGGCCGAGGTGGTCGGCGCGTACTTCGACCGGTACGAACGCGCCTTCGACCTGCGGGTACGACGTCCCGTCGAGGTGCGGGCGGTGCGCGAGGGGAACGGCGGACGGCTACTCGCGGAGACCTCCGACGGCACTTGGTCGACCCGGGCGCTGATCAACGCGACCGGCACCTGGGACCATCCGTTCTGGCCGCGCTATCCGGGTCAGGAGACCTTCCGTGGACGGCAGTTGCACACCGCGCAGTACGCCGGGCCCGAGGAGTTCGCCGGGCGGCGCGTGGTGGTCGTGGGCGGCGGCGCCTCCGGCACCCAGCATCTGCTGGAACTCGCCCCGTACGCCGCCGCGACCACCTGGGTCACCCGGCGGCCTCCCGTCTTCCGCGAGGGACCGTTCGACGCGGAGGCGGGACGGGCGGCCGTCGCACTGGTCGAGGAGCGGGTGCGCGAGGGGCTGCCGCCGCGCAGCGTGGTCTCGGTCACCGGGCTGCCCCTGAACGACGCGATCCGCCGGGGACTCGCGGACGGGATCCTGGCCCGGCGGCCGATGTTCGACCGCATCACCCCCGAGGGCGTGGAGTGGCGTGACGGCGACCGGGTGGACGCCGATGTGATCCTTTGGGCGACCGGGTTCCGGGCGGCGCTCGGCCACCTCGCCCCCTTGCGGCTGCGGGAGCCGGGCGGCGGGATCCAGGTGGAGGGAACACGCGCGGTGGCCGATCCCCGGGTCCACCTCGTCGGCTACGGCCCCTCGGCCAGCACCATCGGCGCCAACCGCGCCGGCCGCGCGGCCGTGCGGGACATCAAGCGGCTGCTGGCGGAGGACCGGCCCGCCGCCGCGTGACGAACCGCCGGACCGGTGGCCCCATCGGACCGGACTACCCGGTCGCCGCGGTCGACCCCGACGGCTCGGCCGTCCCAGCGGCACGGCCGTCCCGTCGGCGCGGTCGCCTCAGCCGGCCTTGCCGGACCGCTTCGCGGACGGGGAAGGTGACGGGGACGGGCTCTGGCTCTGGCCCGTCTGCTGCTCGGCCTTCTGCCGCACGGAGTTGAACTCCGCCACGTTGCGCACATGGGTGTCGTAGTCGGCGGTGAAGCGGGTGTCCCCGGGCTTGACCGTCACGAAGTAGAGCCAGTCGCCCGGCGTCGGATTGATGGCGGCGCGCATCGCGTCCTCGCCGGGGTTGCCGATCGGCGTCGGCGGCAGACCCATGCGCTGATAGGTGTTGTACGGGCTGTCGATCTTGGCGTCCTCCTCGGTGGTGCGCGCACGGCCCAGCGCGTACGTGAGGGTGGAGTCCAGTTGCAGCGGCATCCCGCGCTCCAGCCGGTTGAGGATGACCCGGGCGACCTTGCCCATGTCATCCTTCTTCACCGCCTGCGCCTGGATGATGCTGGCGATGGTGAGGGCCTGGTAGACGTTCATCGAGTTGCGCTGTGCCCCGGCGGCAACCGGCGCGCCGTCGAATTTCTGGTGGGCGGCGTCCACCATGGAGCGCAGCAGGGACTCCGGGGTCGAGCCCTTGCGCAGGGGGTAGGAGGCCGGGAAGAGGTACCCCTCCGGGTTGCCCCCGGCGTCCTTGGGCAGCGTCAGCCTGGCCTTGCCGAGTGACGTGCGGGTGCTGCCCGAGGGCAGAGCCAGCGCCTTGTCGATCGCGTCGTAGACCTGGCTCGCGCGCCAGCCCTCCTGGACGACGAGCGCGGCGGGCCTCGGGACCTCGTGATGATCGGCCACCGTCAGCAGCGGCACCGCCACGGCGGTGCCGGCCACGACGGCACCGGCGACGACGAGTACGAGTCTGCCCCGGCGTGTCAGTCGGATCCTGCTCCGTGGCGGAGTGTGCGTCTGCATGCGGGAACCGTAATACGCGAATCACCGCAAACCCGGCATATATTCAGCTTGTCGGCCCTAGTCTCCGTCTCGGCCCGCCTCCTCGGCCGCCCGCCCGAGCCCACGGGCCCCGGTCACCGCTTTCACCCGGCCGGCTCCAGTTGCGCGTCCCTGCGCACCAGGGCCGCGTACCGCCCATCACGCTCCAGCAGTTCCTCGTGCGTGCCGCGTTCGGCGACGTGCCCGGAGTCCAGGACCACGATCTGGTCGGCACCGCGGACGGTGGACAGCCGGTGGGCGATGGTGATCGTCGTACGGTTCGCCGAGAGGGCGTCGATGGCTCCCTGCACGGCGGCCTCGGTCCGGGTGTCCAGGGCACTGGTCGCCTCGTCCAGGATGAGGACCGGGGGGTCGCGCAGGATGGTGCGGGCTATGGCCAGGCGCTGCTTCTCACCACCGGAGAAGCGGTGTCCGCGCTCGCCCACGACCGTGTCGTAGCCGTCGGGCAGCGCCGCTATGTGGTCGTGGATCTGCGCCGCCCGGGCCGCGGCGTGCAGTTCCTCGTCGGTGGCGCCCGGCTTGGCGAAGCGCAGGTTCTCGGCGACGGAGGCGTGGAAGAGGTACGTCTCCTGGGAGACCACGCCGACCGCGCGGGCGAGGGTGTCGAAATCGAGGTCACGGACGTCGACCCCGTCGAGGGTGACCCGGCCGCCCGTGACGTCGTAGAGCCGGGGCACGAGGTAGCCCAGCGTGGACTTGCCCGCGCCGGTGGGGCCGACGATCGCGAGGCTGCCGCCGGCGGGGACGGTGACGTCGATGCCGTCGAGAACGGGGCCGCCCTTGTCGTCGTAGCGGAACTCGACCTCCTCGAAGCGGACTTCGCCCTTGACCTGGTCGAGGTGGACCGGCCGCGGCCGCTCGGTGATGTCGATCGGTAGGTCCAGGTACTCGAAGATGCGCTGGAAGAGCGCGAGGGAGGTCTGGATCTGGACGCCGG
Organism: Streptomyces sp. NPDC048106; assembly: GCF_040706415.1. Classification (NCBI taxonomy): domain Bacteria; kingdom Bacillati; phylum Actinomycetota; class Actinomycetes; order Kitasatosporales; family Streptomycetaceae; genus Streptomyces; species Streptomyces sp. NPDC048106. The sequence goes on from NZ_JBEZND010000068.1 coordinate 4,360, forward strand.
TGGCGAGCAGGCTCACGGCCGGGCGGAACAGACCCTGCTGGAGCGAGACGAAGGCGACGATGGTGCCGAGCGAGGCCTGGGGGCCGCCGAAGTGGAGGGCCAGGCCGGCCGTCCAGTAGATGACGGCGGGCATGGCGGCCATGACGATGGTGATCACGGCCATGCGCCAGCGCCCGGCCATGTTCGATCTGACCTCCAGTTCGACCAGCCGCTCGGACTCCTCGGCGAAGGAGCCGGTCAGCGAGTCGGTGCGGCCCATGGTGCGGCCGAGCAGGATGCCGCTGACCGAGAGGGACTCGGTGACCGTGGCGGCCATCGCGGCCATCTGCTTCTGACGCTCGGTGGTGATCTTCTTGCGCTCGTTGCCCACGCGGCGGCTGATCCAGACGAAGGCCGGCAGCAGGAGCAGCGAGACGATGGTGAGTCGCCAGTCGAGGGCGACCATCGCGACGATGGTGGCCACCACGCTGGTGACGTTGGAGACCAGTGAGGTGGCGGTGGAGGTGACCGTCGCCTGCATGCCGCCGATGTCATTGGCTATGCGGGACTGCACCTCGCCGGTGCGGGTGCGGGTGAAGAAGGCGAGCGACATGCGCTGCAACCGGCCGTAGACGGCGGTGCGCAGGTCGTGCATGACGCGCTGGCCGACGGTGGTCGAGATCAGCGTCTGCAGCACGCCGAAGACACTGGAGAGGACCGCGCTGAAGATCATGCCGAGCGCGAGCAGGCTCAGCAGGCCGGTGCGGCCCCGCGGGATCGCGACGTCAAGAGTCTCCTTGAGCAGGAACGGCGTGGCCACCGAGACCAGCGAGGAGGCGCCGACCAGCAGGCCGACGGTCGCGAGCCGCCCGCGGTAGGGACGGAACAGCTTGAGGATCCGCCGCCACTGCCGGGGCTGGCCCTTGGCGTCGGCGGGCGGGGTCCAGGAGGATTCACGGTCGGGATGCATGGGCTCCTACGGAGGGGAACGGGCGCCGGTCCGGATGGCCGACGATGGCGGAACGGATCGTAGCTCATTGTTACCTATACTCACAATGAACCGCATCCTGATATTGTTCCCGCATGACCACCGCCGATCCCGAGGGACTGCTCGCCGAGCAGTTGCTACGGCTCACCCGCCGGGTGCACCGCATCCAGAAGCGCCATCTGGAACGGCGCGAGCTGGGCGTCACCCCCGCCCAGTCCCGGCTGCTGCGCACCCTCGCGCACTACGCCTCGCCGCCGCGCATGGCCGACCTCGCCGAGCGCCTGGAGGTGGTGCCGCGGGCCGTGACGACGCTGGTCGACGGCCTGGAGGCGAGCGGAAAGGTGCGCCGGGCACCGGATCCGGCGAACCGGCGCGTGACCCGGATCGAGCTGACCGACGAGGGGCGCGCGACCCTGCGTGAACTGCGCGGCGCACGGCGCTCGGCGGCCGAGGAGATACTCGCCCCGCTGACGGAGAAGGAGCGTCAGGTGCTCGGCGTGCTGCTGGACACCCTGGTCGACGGAGACCCCGCGAAGCCCTGCTGACTCACAGCACGCGGCCGACCCCCGCCGGTCCGAGCAGCACGGCTGCTCGCGCGCGGCGTCCAGGGTGTACGCGGCGCCGCCGCAACAGAGGTCGTCCCGTGTTCTACGGCGAGTTGGGCGTCGTCGCCATGAGCCGACGACGGGCGAGTGCCCCATGGGGCGTGTCTGGCACGCCGTCACCCTGACGGACATTTAGTGCTATAAGCAGATCATGCTGGCATAGTGCGTTCATGGAGATCACGCCCGCAGGCAGCCCGGTGGGGCCTCCGCGCCAGAGGCCCGGGAAGGGGCGCGGAACAGCACCTCCCCGCCGCGCGGCCCTCGCCCTCGTCGGTGCCCTCACCCTGACCGGCGCCGTCGTCTGCCTCGACCTGTTCCCGCACGAGCGCCACGGCTCGCCCGCACCCGGCCCGGCCGCCTCACCGGGGCGCGCCGCCGCTTCGGGTCCGGCGGGAGGCCCGCCCCCGTCGCCCGGCGCCCCCGGCATCGGCGACCCGCTGATGCCGCTCGCCGGAAACGGCGGCTACACGGTCCGCCGTTACACACTGGACTTCGACTGGCAGGCGCCCCGGACGCCCTTCGAGGCAGGCGCCACCATCAGCGCCACCGCCACCCAGGCCCTCTCCCGCTTCGACCTCGACTTCGCGGGCAACACGCTCCACCGGGTCACGGTCGACGGCGCACCGGCCGCCGTCGTACGCGACGGCGACGAACTCGTGGTCACCCCGGCCCGGCCGATCCCCCGCGGCCGCGCCTTCACCGTCCATGTCGCGTACACCGCCGACCCCACCCAGCAGCGCCACCGCGACGACGCGATCCGGGACTACGGCTGGGTGCCCACGCCCGACGGCACCGTGGTCTGCGCCCAGCCCGACGGTGCCAGGATGATCTTCCCGGCGGACGACCACCCGAGCCTGCGCGCGCCGGTCACCTTTCACGTGACCACCCCCGCGGACATCACCGCGGTGGCCAACGGACGCCTCGTCAGCACCGCCAAGCGGCCCGGCGGACGCGTCGAATGGACCTACGACTCCGAGCAGCCGATCGCCGCCCAGCTGGTCCAGCTCGCGATCGGCAGGTTCCACGTCGTCGACAGCAGCGGCCCGCGCGGGTTGCCGGTCCGCGACGTCGTCCCGGACGGCCTGGTCGGCGACACCGAGGAGTACCGCTCGCTCACCCCGGAACACCTGGCCTGGCTCGAACAGCGGCTCGGGCCGTATCCGTTCCCCCGCTACGGCGTGCTGGTCGGGGACACCGAGCTGCCGGTGGCGCTGGAGACCCAGTCGCTGTCCGTCCTGCCGAAGGACGACCTGCTCGGCGACCGCGTCGACGCCGAACGCAACCTCGTGCACGAGCTGACGCACCATTGGACGGGCGACAGCGTCGCCATCCGGCGCTGGTCCGACCTGTGGCTGAGCGAGGGTCACGCCCGTTACTACGAACGGCTGTACTCCGACGCGCACGGCGGCGTCAGCATGGACGACGCGATGCGTGACGCCTACGAGCAGCACGACCAGTGGCGGCACGACGACGGCGCGCCCGCCGAACCCACCGCGGACACGCTGTTCAAGGTGATGCGCTACGACGGCTCGGCCCTGGTGCTGTACGCCCTGCGGGAGAAGGTCGGTGCCGCGGCCTTCGAGCGGATCGAGAAGTCCTGGGTGAGCACCTACCGGGGCCGCGTGGCAGGCACCGGGGACTTCATCGGCCTCGCCTCGCGGGTCGCCGGACAGGATCTGAAGCCCTTTCTGACCGCCTGGCTCCAGGGGCCGCACACCCCGCCGATGCCGGGGCACCCCGACTGGCGGACCGACCCGGTCGAGAACGCCGAGGACTGAGCCCGGTGTGCCGCGTCACCCGCCCGTACGGCTGCCCGCGCTGACGGGCCGTCGGGGCGGAGCCGCTGCCGCCGACCGGGTGGCCTCTGCCGGGCCGCTGGTCCACCCCGGTGACGGTTGGCGCGACGGGACACGCGGGGCACGGAAACGTACAAGGGGTGGTTGTCAGGGGCAACTCCTTAGCCCTGGCTGCGAAGAGCGCGATGAGCATGTTTGGAGACCCGTGCCATGAAAAGACCCACCACCCCACGTGTCCCCACCGGCCGCGTGTGCCGCCGAACCGCTTGTGCCATCGGATCGGCGGCCTTGCTGGCGCCGCTGCTGCTCACCCCGATGACCGACGACGAGGCGCCGGAGCAACGCCTGCAGGTCGCCTTCACCGATGCCGCCCACGACTTCCATGTACCGCGCAGTGTTCTCATGAGCGTGTCCTATGTGCAGACCCGCTGGGACGCTCATCCCGGCTCCCCGAGCGTCGCGGGCGGTTACGGACCGATGCATCTGGTGGACACCAGCCGGTTTCCGGCCACGCCGCCCTCCCCGGGGGTCCAGGGCGGTGGTGCGCTCCAGCCCAGCGCGGGGGCGGCGGGAGCGCCCGCCGCGCGGCCCGACGGTGTCCTGGCCGGCCGGGCCGTGAAACCGGCGGACTTGCAGCGCGCCGCCCGGCTGACCGACGCTCCGGCCGGCCGCCTGCGCACGGATGCCACCGCCAACGTGCGCGGCGGCGCCGCCCTGCTGGCGGTCACACAGCGGCAGCTGGGCAAGCCCCTCAGCGCCGATCCGGCGGACTGGTGGGAGGCGGTGGAACGTTTCCCCGGCACTCCTGACATCACATCGGCCGCAACCTACGCGAACGACGTCTTCGCGGTGATCCGCAAGGGCGCCCACCGCACCACCGCCGAGGGCCAGGAGGTCTCCCTGCCCGCGAACCCCTCCGTGCGCCCCCACACCGTGCGCGTGGAGAAGCCCCGGCACGCCAAGGGGACGGAGTGCCCGGCCGAAGTGTCCTGCGACTGGCTCGCGGCGCCGTACGAGGAGATCGACGACGACGGCGACTACGGCAACCACGACCTCGCCGACCGGCCGCGCGACCAGAAGATCGAGTACATCGTCATCCACGACACCGAGGCCAAGCTGTCGAGCATGTTCCAGACGGTGCAGGACCCTACCGAGGCGTCCTGGCACTACTCGATCCGCTCCAGCGACGGTCACATCACCCAGCACGTCCAGGCCAAGGACGAGGCCTGGCACTCCGGCAACCAGTACGTCAACGCCCGCTCCATCGGCATCGAGCACGAGGGCTTCCTCCGGCAGCCCGGCACCTGGTTCACCGAACAGATGTACCGGACCTCGGCGCGTCTGGTCCGCTATCTCGCCAAGAAGTACGACATCCCGCTCGACCGGCAGCACATCTTCGGCCATGACAACGTGCCCTCGCCGACCGGCGGCTCCATTCCCGACATGCACGACGACCCGGGCCCCTTCTGGGACTGGCGCCACTACTTCGACCTCCTCGGCGCGCCCCTGAAGGCCACGGCCGGGCCGGACAGCGACATGGTGACGATCCTGCCGGACTACGCCACCCACTCGCCCAAGTTCACGGGCTGCCTGAAGGCCGGGGTGACCTGCCCGAAGCACGGCTCCAGCGCTGTGCGCATGTACACCCGCCCGGACGAGAAGGCACCGCTCATCCAGGACCCGGGCCGCCACCCGGACGGCGGGGAGTCCACGCTGGACGTCGACGACCTGGGGGCGCGTGCCTCGGCCGGCCAGACCTTCGCCGTCGCCGAACGCCGCGGCGACTGGACGGCGGTCTGGTACCAGGGCCGCAAGGCCTGGTTCAAGAACCCGAAGAACCAGGCGACGGCGGTCGGCGCGGCCGGCGAGATGGTGACGCCCAAGGAGGGCCTGGACGAGATCCCGGTCTTCGGCCGCGCCCTGCCCGAGGAGGACGCCTACCCGGAGGACATGGAGGAGGAGCCCGAGGCGCCGCTCCCCTACCACTTCCGCGCGGGCCAGCGGTACGTCACCGAGGGCACCATCGACAGCTCCTTCGTCCCGCGCTCCGCCTTCGTCGAAACGCCCGAGCCGGTGGTCAAGGGCGAGGAGACCTACTACCAGATCCAGTTCGACCACCGCATCGCCTACGTCCGCTCGAACGATGTGGACGTGATCGGCTCGCCCGTCACGGCGGGATCGACGTCGGCACCGCAGGACGGCCCGGCGGACGACTGACGACCGCGCGACCGTCAGACGCCGGGATCCGCCCGGCCCCCCATCACCACGGGGGTGCCGGGCCGGGTCGCGCGGGCGGGACGCGTAGCCGTCGATGTCATGGTCGTACGGCAGCCTGCTTCCGGGGGCGGTGAACGTACCCCGACGGCGGAGAGCACTCCTACCAGGCCACGCTTGTCGTCCTCGTTCGTGGTGGGGGCCCTGCCGCGCTCGTCACGAGCAGGGTTCCGAGGGCAGTCGCCCAGCGCGTCGAGCGCCGCACACGGTCTGTCCGCACCGGGCCCCGCCGGCATGACGCCCGATCGACGCGAAAACCGTTTGTATTTCCCCGCTCGGCGAAGCGAACCTTTCACGGCTTGTCCCGGGCCGTCACCGTCGGCCGCCGCCGTTCCCTGACACGCTGTCACGAGCCATCTGGACGTCATGCAGATTCACGACCTTCCCTATCCCGACCCGGGCGTGCCCGACGCGCGCTCGGGACCCCGATTCCTGTGGTGGCTCTGGCGCAACCAGCTGGGCGGCCAGTTGAAGGCACTGGCCTGGGGCCTGCTCCACTTCGTCGCCGTCTCCGCGCTGCCCTTCTGCGTCGGCCACGCCGTGCAGGCCGTCGTGGACCGGTCCGGCTCCCGGCTGGCCCTGACAGGTGGTCTGATGCTGCTGTGCGGCGCGGCCGTCGCCGTCGGCGACACCTTCCTGCACCGGGCCGCCGTCACCAACTGGATCACCGCCGCCGCCCGCGTCCAGCAACTCCTCGCCCGCAAGGCGGCCGAACTCGGCTCGGCTCTGACCCGGCGGGTGGCGGCCGGCGAGGTGGTCGCCGTCTCCACCGGCGACGTGGAGAAGATCGGCTGGTTCGTGGAGGCGGTGTCCCGCTTCACCGCCGCCGCGCTGACGGTGGTCGTCGTCTGCATCGGACTCGTCGTCTACCAGCCGGCGCTCGGCACGATCGTCGCCGCCGGACTCCCTGTCGTGGCGCTCGCCGTGCTGCCGCTGCTGCCCCGCGCCACCCGCCGCGCGGACGTACAGCGGGAGAAGGCGGGCCGCGCCACCGAACTGGCCTCGGACACCGTCGCCGGACTGCGGGTGCTGCGCGGCATCGGCGGCGAGGAACTCTTCCTCGACCGCTACCGCCGCGCCTCCCAGGAGGTGCGGCACGCGGCGGTGCGCAGCGCCCGCATGTGGTCGCTGATCTCGGCCGTCCAGGTGCTGCTGCCGGGTCTGCTGCTGATCGCGGTCGTCTGGTACGGCGTCCGTCTGGTCCGCGAGGGCCGCATCGCCGTCGGGGAACTGGTCACCGTCTACAGCTCGGTGATGATCCTCAGCTATCCGTTGCAGCACTTCCAGGAGATCGCGATGTCCTACTCGTTCTCCCGCCCTTCGGCCAAGCGGGCCGCGCGGGTGCTGTCGCTGCGGCGGTCCACCGTGGCAGCAGGGGACGGAGGCGGGGGCCGGGCGGACCTTCCCCGCGGCGATCTGTACGACCCCGCCACCGGGCTGGCCGCTCCGGCCGGCCGGCTCACCGCGGTGGTGTGCGGCGACCCGGACGCGGCCGGACGGCTCGCGGAGCGGCTCGGCGGCCATCCCACGGAACCGGGCCGCTCGGTACTGCTCGGCGGGACGCCCCTGGACGAACTCCCCCTGGACGTCGCCCGGGCCGCTGTCCTCGTCCAGGACAAGGACCCTGTGCTGCTGTCCGGCAGCCTGCGCGAACTGCTCGACGTGCCCGCCTCCGGCGCCGTCACGGCCGCCGACGCGCTCGAGGCCGCGCGGTGCGAGGACGTCCTGGATGCCCTGGTGCAAGGATCCCTGGACGCCGCCGACCCGATGGACGCCCGCATCACCGAGCGCGGGCGATCGCTCTCCGGCGGCCAGCGCCAGCGGCTCGCCCTGGCCCGGTCCCTGATCACCGATCCGGAGGTGCTGGTGCTGGACGAGCCGACCTCCGCGGTCGACTCGCACACCGAGGCCGGCGTCGCGGACGGGCTGCGCCGGCTGCGCTCGGGGCGCACGACGGTGATTTTCACCTCCTCGCCGCTGCTCCTCGACCGCGCCGACCAGGTCGTCCTGGTCCACGAGAACGAGGTCGTGGCGAACGGCACGCACCGCGAGCTGTTCGACGGCGAGCCCCGGTACCGGGCCGTGGTGACCCGTGAGACGGACGACGAACCGGCCGCGGCCGGCGAGGGCGCGTTGCTGGACGCCCTCGAGGAACTGGAAGAGATCGAGGAGAGCGCATGATCGGCGTCGCGCCCCCGGCGGACGACCCGGCGGCCCCGACGACCGCCACCACCCTGCCCGTCGGCGCTGCGTCGACCGTACGCGTCTACGTAGCCGAGCTGTTCCGTCGGCACCGCCGGGCCTTCCTGCTGCTGATCACCGTGAACACGGTGGCCGTGATCGCCTCCATGGCCGGCCCCTACCTGCTCGGCGACCTGGTCCAGCGGGTGTCGGACGGGGCCCGGGATCCGCGTCTCGGCCCGACCGCGGGGCTGTTCCTGCTGGCGCTCGTCGTGCAGGCGACATTCGTCCGGCAGGTACGGCTGCGCGGCGCCGTGCTCGGCGAACGGATGCTCGCCGACCTGCGCGAGGACTTCCTCGTCCGCTCCGTCGGACTGCCGCCCGGCGTGCTGGAACGGGCGGGCACCGGCGACCTCCTCTCCCGCATCACCACCGACATCGACCGCCTGGCCAACGCCATGCGCGAGGCCGTACCGCAGCTGGCGATCGGTGTCGTGTGGGCGCTGCTGCTGCTCGGCGGTCTCGTGGTGACGGCGCCCCCGCTCGCGGCCGCCGTCCTGCTCGCCGGGCCGGTCCTGGTGGCCGGGTGCCGCTGGTACTTCAAGCGGGCGCCCGCCGCCTACCGCTCGGAGGCCGCCGGGTACGCCGCCGTCGCCGCGGCGCTCGCCGAGACCGTGGACGCGGGCCGCACCATCGAGGCACACCGGCTGGGCGCCCGCCGTGTCGCCCTGTCGGAGCAGCGGATCAAGACCTGGACCGGCTGGGAGAGGTACACGCTCTGGCTGCGGTCCGTGCTCTTCCCGGTCATCAACGCCACCCATGTCATCGTCCTCGGCTCGGTCCTGATGGTGGGCGGCCTGTTCGTCCTGCACGGCCGGCTCGACGTGGGCCAGCTGATCACGGGCGCCCTCATGGCGCAGATGCTCGTCGACCCGCTGAACCTGATCCTGCGCTGGTACGACGAGGTGCAGGTGGCCCAGGTGTCGCTCGCCCGCCTCGTCGGGGTACGGGAGATCGAACCGGGTACCGGCGACGCGTCGGTGGCGCCCGAGGGCCGGGACGTGCATGCCGACCGGGTGCGCTTCGGCTACCGGGAGGGCGTCGACGTGCTGCGCGAGGTCTCCCTCCGGGTGGCGCCGGGCACCCGGCTCGCCCTGGTCGGCCCCTCGGGCGCGGGCAAGTCCACTCTGGGCAGGCTGCTCGCCGGGATCTACACACCCCGGGACGGCCGGATCACCCTCGGCGGGGCCGAGCTGTCCCGGATGCCGGCCGAACGCGTCCGCTCGCACGTCGCCCTGGTCAACCAGGAACACCATGTCTTCGTCGGCTCCCTGCGGGACAACCTCCTGCTGGCACGCACCGGCGCCGACGACGCGGAGCTGTGGGCGGCCCTGGGCGCCGTGGACGCCGACGGTTGGGCGCGGGCACTGGAGGAGGGCCTGGACACCGGGGTCGGATCCGGCGGCCTGACGCTGACCCCGGCGCAGGCCCAGCAGATCGCGCTGGCCAGGCTGGTGCTGGCCGATCCGCACACGCTGGTCCTGGACGAGGCGACCTCGCTCCTCGACCCGCGCGCGGCCCGTCACCTGGAGCGGTCCCTGTCCCGGGTCCTGGACGGCCGCACGGTCGTGGCCATCGCCCACCGGCTGCACACCGCCCACGACGCCGATGTGATCGCGGTGGTGGAAAGCGGCCGGATCAGCGAGCTGGGCAGCCATGACGACCTGGTCGCGGCGGGCGGTGCCTACGCGGCCCTGTGGCGGTCCTGGCACGGCTGAGCACGCGGCGCGGGCGGCTCCGGCGAGGGCCGCCCGGACCCCGTGCCGTTGCGCGGTGGTAAGCAGCAGTGGAAGTCTGGAGAAGGGCACCGGTTCGGGTTCCGCCCGGGAATCTCCCGGTTCGTGCCGTGCGACATCCGTGCCGCGTGTGCCGACGGCCCGCCGCCCGCTTCGGCGGTGTGCGGCCGTCCTCACCACCTGGAGGTAGTCGTGGACAGCGCCGACAGCTGGGGGGACGACGTCTACCAGCCCGATCCCTCGGAGATCCGGGAGGACTCGGGGGTGCTCGACGTCGAGGACACTCTGGACTTCGACGGTGTCGACGACCCCCTCGACCGCGGCTGGTCACCTCCGGAGCGGCCCTGGGCGGTGGAGCACGAGGGTGTGACCGCGGCGGAGCGCAAGGCGGGCGAGACCCTCGACCAGCGCCTCGCCGAGGAGCTGCCCGACCGGGAGGCCCCCGACGGCGACGGCATCGGCGACTGCGAGGGCACCGACGGGGAACTTCTGGACAACGAGGTCGGCGACCTCCGCTCCGGCCGCCTGGTGGCACCCGACGAGGGGGCGCACGAGGACGAGGAGGCCGCCCTCGTGGCCAGCGACGTCGGCATCGACGGCGCCGCGGCCTCCGCGGAGGAGGCCGCGATGCACATCGTGGACGAGGACTCGGTCTCCGGTTGACCCGGGGGCCCTGGCCGAGCCGCCGGATGCCTGCCCGACCGCCCCGCACAAGGAGCCGCCATGCAGCAGGACAAACACCCCGACTACCACTTCGTGGTCTTCCGCGACCGCGCCGCCGGATACGCCTTCCTGACCCGGTCCACCGCGCAGAGCGAGCAGACCATCGAGTGGGACGACGGACATGCCTACCCGGTGGTCGACGTGGAGATCTCCTCGGAGAGCCACCCCTTCTACACCGGCAAGGCCCGCACGGTCGACACCGAGGGCCGCATCGCCCGCTTCGAGCGCCGCTACGGCGGGGCGGACGCGGGCGAGGCCACCTGACCCGAAGGGCCGGCTCAGATCATGTTGAGGGCCGCCGCGCAGCCCACTCCGCCGAGCACCATGAACACCGGCATCAGCACCTTCAGCTCGACCCAGCTGCCCGCCCGGAACCGGATGACCTTCGGCGGCCCCACCGGATACCAGCGCTTGCGGCCCAGCGGGATGGGCCACAGGATCGGGCAGCCCGAGACCGTCAGCGCGTCCCCGATGTCGTGCACCAGCGCGCCCAGCACGATCGGCAGCCCCAGCCACATGTACTGCTGACCGGGCTCGGTGAACAGCCAGTCCGAGCCGTTGCCGGGCTTGTCGAGCACGCCCGCCAGGATCCACGCGGAGGCCGCCGCCAGCAGCCAGACCAGGATGTCGCTGCTGGAGCCCCGGGCCGCCCGCCACAGCAGGCCCTCGATCGCCAGAACCATGTGCACGAACAGGATCGCCAGCACCGCCCAGCGGCCCCCGGTGATCGCCGCGGCCGAGCAGCCGGCGCCGATCAGGACCGCCCACACCCAGGTGTGCGTCAGCGTGCGGTGACCGCCGGAGCGGCGGGGGTCGCCCTTCTTCCGCGTCGCCTTGTAGACGGCGTAGGACAGCTTGTCCACGATCTCGCAGAGCCAGCGGGAGATCGGCCCGAAGGCGTGCGAGATGGTGGCCGCCTTGTGGTCGAGGTCCGGGGCGAGCGCGGCCCCCGCGCAGATCAGGGCGCCGACCAGCAGGACCGGCCAGGGCATCGGGTGCCCGGCCGCGGCGGCGGCCGCTCCGACACCGAGCCAGGCCGCGGCCCCCGACAGTGAGTGTGCTGGTCCCATCATGGCCGCTTCCCGCCCCATTCCTGTTGTGCGACTGTCCAGTTGACCTGGTGCGCTGACGCGCCATCGGCGACACAGCGTAGCTGCCGTGATCTTCCCGGCCACAGCCGATTCCCCGATCGGGGAGGAGGGCAGGCAAGATGGGAGCGTGACCCTCATCGATCAGCTGCCGCCGACCGCCGACCCCGACGCCCTGTACGAAGCCTTCGAGTCGTGGGCCCAGGAGCGCGGCCTCACCCTCTACTCCCACCAGGAAGAGGCACTGATCGAAGCGGTGTCGGGGGCGAACGTGATCGTCTCCACGCCCACCGGCTCCGGCAAGAGCATGATCGCCGCGGGCGCGCACTTCGCGGCGCTGGCCCGGGACGAGGTCACCTTCTACACGGCCCCGATCAAGGCGCTGGTGTCGGAGAAGTTCTTCGAGCTGTGCAAGCTGTTCGGCACCGAGAACGTCGGCATGCTGACCGGCGACGCCTCCGTGAACGCCGACGCCCCCGTGATCTGCTGCACCGCCGAGGTGCTGGCCTCGATCGCGCTGCGCGACGGCAAGGACGCGGATGTGGGCCAGGTCGTCATGGACGAGTTCCACTTCTACGCGGAGGGTGACCGCGGCTGGGCCTGGCAGATTCCGCTGCTGGAGCTGCCCCAGGCACAGTTCATCCTGATGTCGGCCACTTTGGGCGATGTGTCGTTCTTCGAGAAGGACCTCACCCGCCGCACCGGCCGCCCGACCGCGGTGGTCCGCTCGGCGACCCGTCCCGTGCCGCTCTCGTACGAGTACAAGCTGACCCCGCTCACCGAGACGCTCACCGAACTGCTGGAGAGCAAGCAGGCGCCGGTGTACATCGTCCACTTCACCCAGGCGCAGGCCGTGGAGCGGGCCCAGGCGCTGATGAGCATCAACATGTGCTCGCGTGCGGAGAAGGACCAGATCGCCGAGCTGATCGGCAACTTCCGCTTCACCACCAAGTTCGGCCGCAACCTCTCCCGTTACGTCCGGCACGGCATCGGCGTGCATCACGCCGGCATGCTGCCCAAGTACCGGCGGCTGGTGGAGAAGCTCGCCCAGGCCGGTCTGCTGAAGGTCATCTGCGGCACGGACACGCTCGGCGTCGGTGTCAACGTGCCCATCCGCACCGTGCTGTTCACCGCGCTGACCAAGTACGACGGCAGCCGCGTGCGGACCCTGCGGGCGCGCGAGTTCCACCAGATCGCGGGCCGGGCCGGCCGGGCGGGATTCGACACGGCGGGCCTCGTCGTCGCCCAGGCGCCGGAGCACGTCATCGAGAACGAGAAGGCGCTGGCGAAGGCGGGCGACGACCCGAAGAAGCGGCGCAAGGTGGTGCGCAAGAAGGCGCCGGAGGGCTTCGTCGGCTGGACGGAGAACACCTTCCAGAAGCTGATCGACTCGGAGCCGGAGCCGCTGACGTCCCGTTTCCGAGTGACGCACACCATGCTGCTGTCGGTGATCGCCCGGCCGGGCAACGCCTTCGAGGCGATGCGCCATCTCCTGGAGGACAACCACGAGCCGCGCAAGCAGCAGCTGCGGCAGATCCGCCGGGCGATCGCGATCTACCGTTCGCTGCTGGACGGCGGCATCGTGGAGAAGCTCGACAGGCCCGACGCCGAGGGCCGTATCGTGCGGCTCACGGTCGACCTCCAGCAGGACTTCGCGCTCAACCAGCCACTGTCCACCTTCGCCCTCGCCGCGTTCGAACTTCTCGACCCCGAGTCGCCGTCCTACGCCCTCGACATGGTCTCCGTGGTCGAGTCCACCCTGGACGACCCGCGGCAGATCCTCGTCGCCCAGCAGAACAAGGCGCGCGGCGAGGCGGTGGCCGCGATGAAGGCCGACGGCGTCGAGTACGAGGAGCGCATGGAGCGCCTCCAGGACGTCAGCTACCCGAAGCCCCTGGAAGAGCTGCTCTTCCACGCCTACAACACCTACCGCAAGAGCCACCCCTGGGTCGGCGACCACCCGCTGTCGCCGAAGTCGGTCGTCCGCGACATGTACGAACGGGCGATGTCCTTCACCGAGTTGGTCTCCTTCTACGAGCTGGCCCGCACCGAGGGCATCGTGCTGCGCTACCTCGCCAGCGCCTACAAGACCCTCGACCACACCATCCCGGACGACCTGAAGTCCGAGGACCTGCAGGACCTGATCGAGTGGCTCGGCGAGATGGTGCGCCAGGTGGACTCCAGCCTGCTGGACGAGTGGGAGCAACTGGCGAACCCCGAGGAGATGACCGCGGAGCAGGCCCAGGAGAAGGCCGACGAGGTCAAGCCCGTCACCACCAACGCGCGTGCCTTCCGGGTACTGGTGCGCAACGCGCTGTTCCGTCGTGTGGAGTTGGCCGCGCTGGACCAGGTCGAGGAACTCGGCGAGATGGACGCCGAGTCCGGCTGGGACGCCGACGCGTGGGGCGAGGCGATGGACAAGTACTGGGACGAGTACGAGGACCTCGGCACCGGCCCCGACGCCCGCGGCCCCAAGCTGCTGGTCATCAAGGAGGAGCCGGAGAACGGTCTCTGGCGGGTGCGCCAGATCTTCGACGACCCGGGCGGCGACCACGACTGGGGTATCAGTGCGGAGGTCGATCTCGCGGCCTCGGACGCCGAGGGCCGTGCGGTCGTACGCGTCACCGATGTCGGCCAGCTGTGACCACAGGAGAATCCCACCCATGACGACGAATCCGGCCGAAAGACTGGTCGATCTGCTCGACCTCGAACAGATCGAGGTCAACATCTTCCGCGGACGCAGCCCGCAGGAGTCCTTGCAGCGCGTCTTCGGCGGCCAGGTGGCGGGCCAGGCGCTGGTCGCCGCCGGCCGCACCACGGACGGCGACCGCCCGGTGCACTCGCTGCACGCGTACTTCCTGCGCCCCGGCCGTCCGGGGGTGCCGATCGTGTACCAGGTGGAGCGGGTCCGCGACGGGCGCTCGTTCACCACGCGCCGCGTCACCGCGGTGCAGCAGGGCCGCACGATCTTCAATCTGACCGCCTCCTTTCACAAGCCCGAGGAAGGACCGTTCGAACACCAGCTGCCGCCGGCCCGTGAGCTGCCGCACCCCGAGTCACTGCCGACGGTGGCCGAGGAGATACGCAAGCACCTGGGCACACTGCCGGAGCAGTTGGAACGGATGGTGCGTCGCCAGCCCTTCGACCTCCGGTACGCCGACCCACTGCGCTGGACCGACGAGGAGGTCAGGGGCGCCGAGCCGCGCAGCGCCGTGTGGATGCGCGCGGTCGGACCACTGGGGGACGACCCGCTGGTCCACACCTGCGCCCTGACCTACGCCAGCGACATGACGCTTCTGGACGCCGTGCGCATCCCCGTCGAACCGCTGTGGGGCCGCCGGAGCTTCGACATGGCCTCACTGGACCATGCCATGTGGTTCCACCGGCCGTTCCGCACCGACGAGTGGTTCCTGTACGACCAGGAGTCGCCTATCGCCACCGGTGGGCGGGGCCTGGCCCGTGGGCGCATCTACGACATCGAGGGGCGACTGCTCGTCTCGGTCGTCCAGGAGGGGCTGTTCCGGTCCTTGTAGCGGGCCGTCGGCCGACCCGACCGCGGGTGCTCAGACCTCCGCGGGCCGAGGCGTTCCCCGCCGCAGCCACGTGCGCAGACGGCGGGTGGAGCGGGGCGGAGTATGTCCGGTTCCGGGGAACCGGGGTGTGGAGGCCGGAGCCGGCCGCACCCGCGGCACGTGTCGCCGCTCGTGCGCGCGCCCTCCGGAGGTCCGGCGCGGCTCGGCTGTCCGCACCATCGATTGCGCCGCTCCCTCCGTCGGCACCGCCGGCTCCGAAGCCAGCTCCACCGGAGCTGAAGTCGGCTCCTCCAACGCGGTGACCGTGCGTGCCATCGGCGGGATCGGCCGGGCCGTCGGGAGCGCCGTCGGCCTGGCCCGGCGGACGGCCGGGCGCGGGGCCGGAGAAAGGGCCCGCGCTTCTTCGACCGAACAGGCCAGGTCACAGCGCAGCCACTCGATCTCGTCGGTGTCCTGTGCGGTCGTGATCCGCTCGGCGAGGGGGCCGAACGCCGCTCCGGACAGAGTCTGACCGGGCAGCGCGGGCCGGAGCCGGTTCACCCAGGCGCGCTCGTACGGGTCCTCCACGACGTCGGCGACCTCGACGGGCGGGAGCAGGGTCGCCAGGGCCCCGGCTCGGGCCCACGGGTCCTCGGCCTGCCGTAGCAGGCATCCCAGCTGCCTCATGCGCCAGTTGCGGGCACGCAGATCCACACCCTCCGCGAGCTGACTGCGCAGCGTCTCGGGTGTGCGCCCCTTGAGCAGGCTCGCGTTCTCGGCGACGGCCGCGAAGTACTTCAGCTCTTCGGTGAGGTAGAGCCAGACCACGGCCCCGTACCGGTTGACGTAGACCTTCACGGGTACGAGCAGGCCCAGGCGGGCGAGCCTGGTGAAGCGGCCGACCGGGATGCCCATCAGCTCGGCGCCGTCGGCCGTGCCCACGACGCGCACCCGATCGATGAGCGTGTCCCGGAACCCGTCCTGCGCCCGGAGCCGGTCGATCTCCGCGCGCTCCACCAGCCTGCCCCCTCCACCGCCCTCGTCGGGCACGGTCCGCACATGGCCGAGCTGCACGGCGAGGTCGAACTCGCCTCGTAGAATGGCCAGTTCACGAGCGGCCTGGCTCGGTGTGCAGGTGTCGGAGCGGGCTGGTCCCAAGATATTCGCCGACATGGTCGTACTCCCCCGTGGAGCGGGTGGCTCACGCCTTGTGCGATCGCCGTGCACACACCGTAGCCGTTTCGACGCATCGCGTGCCGGGCCTGTGGATAACTCCGCGGATCTTCGGGAATTCCCAGGTCAGAGATCTGTGCTGGGTGCTCGCTCGGGTTTCCGGGCGCCGACGCCGAGGTGTTCGCCGACCCGGTTGACGAGCAGGGTCATCTCGTAGGCGATCTGCCCGATGTCGGCCTCCGCCCCGCTGAGCACGCACAGACAACTGCCGGAGCCGGCCGCGGTCACGAACAGCACGGCGTCGTCGTACTCGATCATCGTCTGGCGCACCGCGCCCGCGCCGAAGTGGCGCCCCGAGCCCTTGGCCAGACTGTGCAGTCCGGATGCCACGGCGGCGAGGTGTTCGGCGTCCTCGCGGCGCAGGCCCGTGCTCGCGCCGGTGACCAGCCCGTCGTTGGACAGGACCAGCGCGTGCCGCACATCGTCCACACGTTCCGTCAGATCGTCCAGGAGCCAGCCGAGTCCCTGGTTGTGCGCCATTTCCGTCTCCCCGTGTGATGTCTCCCCCTGGCCGGAGGAACCCTCCGCAAGCCTTCCCCACGTGTGGCGTACGGGCAA
This sequence comes from Streptomyces sp. NPDC048106, assembly GCF_040706415.1. Classification (NCBI taxonomy): domain Bacteria; kingdom Bacillati; phylum Actinomycetota; class Actinomycetes; order Kitasatosporales; family Streptomycetaceae; genus Streptomyces; species Streptomyces sp. NPDC048106. The sequence goes on from NZ_JBEZND010000068.1 coordinate 21,093, forward strand.
GCAGGATGGACGCATGGCACAGAAGATGACCGATGAGGAATGGCGGGCGTTCGTCTCAAAGGGCACCCGCACCGGCAAACTGTCCACCGTTCGCGCCGATGGGAGCCCTCATGTGGCCCCGGTGTGGTTCCTGCTGGACGGGGACGAACTGGTCCTTCTCACCGGCCGGGACACCGTGAAAGGGCGCAATCTCGCCCGTGACGGGCGTGTCGCGCTGTGTGTGGACGACGACCGGCCACCGTTTCATTTCGTGGTGCTGAACGGCCGCGCCCGGCTGTCGGAGGACCCGGCGGAACTGCGCCACTGGGCCGCGCGGGTCGCCGCGCGGTACATGGGCGAGGACCGGGCCGAGGAGTTCGGCGCCCGCAACGGCGTTCCCGGTGAACTGCTGGTCCGCGTCCCCGTCGAACAGGTGGTGGCGGTGCGGGACCTGGCGGCCTGAGTGTCTCTCGGCTGATCGACACTCCGGGGTGCGCCTGGCCCGATCGCTCCGCAACCCGAAAAGCGCGCGTGCGGAGTCAGGGCATCATGCGGGGCATGAGCCACGACCACGCGCATGTCCAGGAGTTCTTCACCGCTCGGGCCGCCGACTGGGACAGCAGGTTCCCCGAGGACGGGCCCGCGTACGCGGCCGCCGTGGCCGACCTCGAACTGCGGGCGGGCGACCGCGTGCTGGACGCGGGGTGCGGGACGGGGCGCGCGCTGCCCCCGCTTCGGGCCGCCGTGGGCCCCACCGGCGTGGTGCTCGGCGCCGACCTGACCCCGGCGATGCTCACGGCCGCCGCAGCCGCGGGCCGGGACCGGGAGGGAGCTTTGCTGCTCGCCGACGTGGCCGCTCTGCCGCTGCCCTCCGAGTGCCTGGACGCGGTGTTCGCGGCGGGGCTGATCGCTCATCTGCCGCGCCCGGTGGAGAACCTGCGGGAGCTCGCCCGGGTGGTGCGGCCCGGCGGGCGGCTCGCCCTGTTCCACCCGATCGGCCGCGCGGCCCTGGCGGCGCGGCAGGGCCGGCGGATCACGTCGGACGACCTGCGGGCCGAGCCCAGTCTCCGGCCCCTGCTGTCCCGTTCGGGGTGGCGCATGACGTCGTACGTCGACGAGGACGCCCGCTTCCTCGCCCTCGCCGTGCGCGAGGGCTGAAGGATCAGATGTTTCCGGCGACGGCGGCCGCGAAGGCGTCGGGGTTGTCGAACATGACGTTGTGCCCGGCGCCCGGCACCGTCAGCACCCGCACCCCGGACAGCTCCAGCCGCTCCCGGTCGGCGAGTTCTCCGCTCTTCTCCCCCTGCAGGTACACCCGGTCGATGTCCAGGCCCTCCAGGATCGTGCGCATCACGGGGTCGGAGCCGCGCCGCAGACCGACGGCACTGCGATGCAGGGCACGCGGATCCGTCAGCCGCATGGTGGCCGCCCACAGCGGCCCGACGGCCTCCAGCACGCGCGCGTAGGCCTTCTCGACGAATTCGTTCTCCTCGTAGGTGGCGATCGCGCTGCTGCCCGCCGTCAGGGGCGGGAAGGCATCCAGGTTGGCCTCGGAGAGCACGAGCCTGGAGACGAGTTCGGGCCGTCGGCGCGCGAGCACGATGGCGACGGCACCGCCCATGCTGTGCGCGATCAGTTCGACGCCTGTGACCTCCGCCGCGTCCAGCGCGGCCGCGACCGCGTCGGCGTGGTCCTCCAGCGTGTAACCGAAGCGCTGGGGCCGGTCGCTGAGGCCATGGCCGGGCAGGTCCATGAAGAGACTGCGCCTGCCCGTGAGTTCGGGACGCGCCGCGATGTGCGCGTGATAGGCCGCGGACATCGAGCCCAGCCCGTGGAGATAGACCCGGGCGGGCTCCTCCCCCGACACCTCCGTCCAGCGGATCCGGCTTCCCTCGCCATCGAATACGGCCTGCCGCACGACGCCCTCCCTGCCGATCTCGGATCTTGATGACCGATCGACCATACATCGATGTCGATGTATTCCGTCAACAGAGTATCAAGATACCGCTGTACAGCGGTGCGGTAGAGCCGTAGGGAAGAATGCGCCCATGCTCGAACTCGCCATCCTGGGATTCCTGTACGAGGCCCCCCTGCACGGTTACGTCCTTCGCCGGCACATCGCGGCCCTCACTGGGCATGTGAGGCCCGTCGCGGAGAGCACGCTGTACCCGGCGATCAAGCGGCTGGAGAAGGCCGGACTGCTGGTCCGGGCCACCGAGCCGGGCGCCGTGGCCGCGCCGCGCCATGTGCTGCGACTGACCGAGGAGGGCCGGCAGGAGCTGAGGCGCCGGCTCGCCGAACCGGGGCAGCGCGAGATCACCGACGAGAACCAGTGGTTCGTCCTACTCGCCTTCCTGCGCCATCTGGCGGATCCCGCCGCCCAGGCCGCTGTGCTGCGCCGACGGCTCGCCTTCCTGGAGGAGCCGACGAGTTTCTTCTACGACGGCGACCGGCCGGTCCGCGCCGAGGAGGTGAGCGACCCCTTCCGGCAGGGGATCCTCACCATCGCGCGTGCCACGAGCCTGGCCGAACTCGCCTGGCTGCGCGACACCCTCGCGTCACTCGGGGGACTCGACCGCTGAGGTGTCCAGGTGCCGCACCGGGCAGCCGCGCAGGCCCGGGACCGGGTGGGTACCGAGGTCGGCCACGCGATAGCCGTTCGGATACCCCTTGATCTCCCGGTTCTGGCGCGCGTAGTGAGGCGCCCGGCGCGGCGGCAGCAGCCGTACCACCCGGCTGCGCGCCCTGACGGCACGGCGCACCAGGGCGACGGTGGCCGCGCCGGGCCGCTGGTAGCGGAACGCGTTCAGCAGCGGTTCGTCGAGTAGAGCGAGCACGCCCGTGCGCAGCAGGGGCGCCATGGGGCGCGGGTACCAGGACGCCATCAGGCCGAGGGTGGCGTCCGAGACCCGCCGAGCCCCCTCGTCCCAGCCGAAGTGCGCCTTCTCGTAGGTGTCGAGGAGGGTTTCGAACTCTTCGTAGGTCTTGGGGATGCCGGGGATGCCCATGTGCCGGCCGAGCGTCCGGTAGTACTCGGCTGCGGCGACGATCTCGTGCCGGGACAGCCGGCGCCAGCCGTAGGCGTCGATCCAGCGCTTGGGCACCACGACGAAGGTGCTGAGCACGTACCGCATGTCGTCGTCGCTGATGTCGTAGCTGCGGTGCATCTGGTTGATGCGGCGGATCGCCGTACGCCCCTGTTCAGCGACGAAGCCGTGCTCCAGGACGGTGTCGAGGAGCAGCGCGGTGTCGTCGTACCGCTTCTGTGTGCGGTCGGTCAGCTCGGCAGTCCGCGCGAGGAGCCGGCCGATGCTCGGAACGGCGTAGGTGCGGTACAAGGCCAGTTCGAGAGCGCGCGTGTAGTCCCAGGGGAATTCGTAGGTGGCGCTGAGCCGGTAGATCTCCGGCGCGTCCGCCACCGGGTCCAGCCGGCGGATCCGCTCCAGCCGTTCGAAGCGCTTCACCGCGTCGTCCCCCTTCTGCCGCCGGCACCCAACTCTACGTGGCCGGCGAGGAGGTGGACCATCGCCGATCTCCCCATTTTCGAAGGGAAAACCGGTGCCTGTGTTCGGCGGGATCCGCGCCGGGAGCGTCCCATGGTGGGGGCGGTCTGGGGAAGTCCCGTGGAGACCGTGGTCGTTTCGCCCCCGTCCAGGGGGAATGTTGCAGGTCCGCGCGGTGTGAGGAGTCGTGACAAGGGCCTTCCGTCCGGATTAGGGTGCGCGCGGTTGGACAAAGCACTGGGAGGCTGGGATGGCCGGGACGGACGATGGGGCCGTCGCCGCCGCGGACGATGCGCTGTATGTGCTGACGGCGGTGCTGCTGACGCCGGCGCAGTTTCCGAGCGTGCTGGGCGACGACTATCCGGAGGCGTGCGCGACGCTGGGGCTCACGCCCCGCGCCGACGGGTACGGCCTGGTGCTCGGGCAGGACGGCGACGGCGCCCGCTGGACGGTCGTCATCGACGATGTCTCGCTGGTCGCCGTGGCGATCGCGTCCTGGGACTGCGGTCTGGAGTACGAACTCTCGCCGGAGGAGCACGCCATCGTGGCCGCGCTTCCGGGCTGGCCGCTGGCGGTCGCCGTCGCCGCCCCCGGCGTCCCCGCGCCGCACGATCCCGATCCCGAGACGTCGGAGCGGCCCCCGCTGGCTCCGCCGGACACCGGCGTCTGGGGTCCGGCTCAGCGGCGCCTGGGCGCCGACGAGATCGCGTCGCAGTGGGCCGCCTGGCGGCAGCAGATCAACGATGAAGAGTTCGCCGCACCGGCCGGCCCGTCCCCCGCCGCCGAGCCCTCGGCACGAGCCGAGGAGGGCGGCGAGGGGCAGGGGGAGGCCAAGAAACCGTCGCAGGGCGGGCATCAGGGGATCCGGCGGGTGCTCGCGGAGGCGCGCGCCTATGTCGACTCACCGCCGCCACTGGGCCGGGTGCGCTCCACCTTCGCCCCCGGCGACGCCCGCACGCTGCGCGCGGACGGCCCCGGCTGGTCGATGGTGGCCCGCACCGACGACATCGCCTTCGTCCTGCTCGACGACGAGCCGGGCGAGGTCCTGCCGGTCGGCCGTGGCCCGGAACTGCCCGGACTACTGGAAGCCCTCGACAAAATGGCCGTCCGCCCCCTGTGACCCGAAACGGCGCGGTGTCCGTCTCAGCGGCCGAGTTCCTTGCGGGTGACCCTGCGCACCCTGCGCCGCTGGGACGGGTCCAGCGCCAGATAAGCGGCCGCCGGGACGCCCACCACGATCAGGAACGCCACCCACCAGGGCAGCCATATCAGCAGGAGCAGGCCGACCACCACGCCCCCTGCGGCGATCTTCGCGTTTCTCGACATGAGCGTCGCCTCCTTCACGGCCACTGCCGTTCTCTGATGTGAGAACGGCCTCCCGCTCCCCGCGGTTCCGGCCGTCACCCCTGAGACTTCCCTGAGGCGGGCCCCTAGTGGGCCGGCCGTGTTCCGCCGGGCGAAGGGCGTCCGCGGAGTGTGACGAGTGATCCAGGTCACGACGTCAGCATAAGGGCGTCACCGTGATGCCGCCCGTGCCGTGCGCGGCGAACGACCGGGGAGCGCGGCACATGTACGTACCGCGCTCCCCAGCCTTCTTCCGTTACCGCCTCGTGCGTGTGGCCGTCAGCCGCGCGCGGCGAGGAGGTGGTCCATCGCCAGCTGGTCGAGGCGTTCGAACGCCATGCCGCGCGCGGCGGCGGCGTCGACGTCGAAGTCCTCGAACG
>NZ_JBEZND010000069.1:0-24515 GCF_040706415.1 Streptomyces sp. NPDC048106
GGCTGCACACCTACAATCACCACCGCGGACACACCGCGCTGAAAGGCCAACCACCCGCCAGCCGCGTCCCCAACCTCACGGGTCAATACAGCTAGCCCCGGGCAGATCTCTGTAGTTGTGCGGCGGTCGGAGGCGGCTTGCAGTGTGGTCTGCCGCCCGTCCGTGCATGCCCGTTTCTCCGGCGGCGGTGAGGTCTACCTGGACTGGCTAGAGGATCGACGCCGTCCAGGCCGAGCTTCCAGGCGGCCAGGTCGGCGATGGCCCGTCGTGCGGCGGGTGCGGAGTGCCGTCGTCCTCGTGGTCGGCGAGAGGTGCGATGCCGGAGGAGCCTCGGACTCCGGGGCGAGGGCGGCGAAGTCGAAGTCGAAGTCGGCCGCGAAGAGCGCCGTGGGCCTGGTCCAGGAGAGGCCGAGCAGCGAGAACGGCTCGGTGGTCGTGCGGGGCAGGGCATGTGGGTCCGTACCGCTCCCGGTGAGCGGGATGGGGTGGACGCCTGAAGGGCTGGCCTCCCGGTCCTCTCGGTGCCGCGGTTGGCGGCGACGGCAGTCAGCCAGGTTCGGCGTCGGGCAGCGTGATGCGTGTATTGCGGCCTGCGGAGCATGGTGTTCGTCTTTCTTGACTGCATATCGCGCAGGGCGCCAATGTCCGCCCGGCGGTGTAGGGGCAACAGGGCGGTGTGAGGCGGGGTCAGCCCGTGCTCCGGTCGGCGGTAGTGGCCGGGCGGGGCAGGGCTCCGGCGCAGGTGGCCCGGCCGAAGCCACCGCTGGCGGTGGCGCTCTGGACATGCCGGCCGCGCACGGTGAGTGTGCAGCGGGCCTGGCCGCCCTTGTCGCCGAGGACGATGCTGACGATCGGTTTCTGGCCGAGGGGGACGTCGACGGTTTTGCGCCAGGGCAGTGTGGCGCCCTGGAGGACGGTGGCCTTTCCGGAGGTGCTGCGGGCCTGGTAGGTGATGTCGGCGGTGCCGGTCCCGGTCACTGCGTAGGACACCGGAGCGGTGGCGACTGCGGCCTTCGGCTTGCTGGTTCCGGGGCTGAGGACGCCGTAGAGGATGAGTCCGGTGCATGCGGCAAGCATCGCGGCGCCTGCGACCACACCAGCGCGATCCGGCCGGTGGAGGAAACCGCCCTTCTTCCCCGCCCGGGCAGCCGCTGCTGAATCGGTCTCTCCGAAATCCCGGATACCGTCGCCCATTTATTCCCCCTCGGATAACAGACTGTCCCGACCCTCGGCTTTGAGGGCTGGGTAGTTATACACCATCACCTCCCGCCCAATCCAACGACTGGAAATATCAGGACAATACGGATGTCCACTTTAGTGCCATTGGGCCTGGTCCTGTATCAAGTAAACCAAAACTGAAATTGCTTGACTTGGTGGCGATCTAATTGCTAAACCATCGGGCCGCCGCCGCGCATGACAGGGGTCCTGTTGATTCAGGAACGAGAAATGCGGCGGTTTTTGGCCATCCGTTGAGGGAAAGGTTTGGCGTGAAACCCAGGTTGGGCAGGGCGCTCGCGTGCCTGGCGGCAGCGGCGGTGACGAGTTCGCTGCTTCCGCAGGCGGCTTATGCTGCCGAGTCGGTTCCAGATCGTGACGGCAAGGGGTTTGTCGGCACGGTCAAGAGCTGGTTCGCGGATGATGGAAAGAAAAGAGCCAAACCGCCGTCACACAATGAGGCGGGCGTGGCCGAGCGGCAGAAGCTGCCGAAGGGCCGGAATGCGCCAAAGCCGAAGCGTGTCGGGGAGCTGACGGCCAGGCGTACGGCGAACGCGCGGTTCTGGAAGCTGTCGGACGGCCGGGTGCAGGCCGAGGTGTCGGCGGTGCCGACGTCCTACCGTGCCGGCAAGTCATGGAAGGGCATCGACCCGAAGGTCGGAAGGTCCTCACGCAAGGGCTTCGAATTCGCCAACACGACCAACGCGACCCGCAGCTGGTTCGGCTCACGCGCCGACGAACTGATGCGGGTGGAATCAGCCGACGGCCATGCCGTGACCGTCGGACTGGCAGGAGCGGGCCGCAGGCTGAAGCCGGAGGCCAAGGGCAGCACCGTCACCTACCGGAACGCGGTCGCGGGCGCGGACCTGTCGTACGAGCTGGGCCCCGGCCGGGTGAAGGAGAACATCACCCTGGCCGAACGCCCCGCCGGCCCACTGTCGTTCACCTTCACGCTGGCCACGGACGGGCTGACACCGAGGGCGGGCAAGGACGGCTCGATCGGCTTCTACGGTGAGGGGCCGGATGCGGTGCTGGTGATACCGGCGCCGTTCATGAGGGACGCGAAGAAGGACGCCCGGTCGCCGTTCGGATTCGTCCACAGCACGGCCGTGAAACAGAAGCTGTCCCGGCACGGGAAGGCCTGGAAGCTGACGGTCACCCCTGACGCGAAGTGGCTCGCGGCCAACCAGCGGCAGTATCCGGTCACCATCGACCCGACGATCGCGATCGCACCGACGCCCGACGAGGCGCAGGATGTGATGATCTCTTCGGACGGGCCGGAGACGAACTACGACGACAACTGGCGTCTGTCGGTCGGGAACACCGACACCGGATCCTCCCGGGCACTGCTGAAGTTCCCGCTGCCCGACATCCCGGACGGGACACAGCTCGACTCCGCCGACCTGAAGCTGTACTACGACCAGACCCACACGGCCGGTGACACCGCGGTGCGGCTTGAGGCGCACCGGGCGACCGCCGCATGGAGCGAGTCGACGGCCACCTGGGACAGCGCCAAGGATCTCGCTGGTGAGCTGTCCGGCTCCTCGGTCGTAGTCGACAACGGGGACACCGGGACGACGGCCGCGAAGGGTTCCTGGCCCGCGTCGGACAACCCCGACTACACGCAGTACGCGGTCAACCAGGACTACCTGTATAACAGGGACACGGTGGCCGGAGACACCTACACCTGGCAGCCGAACCTGCCGGCGGACGGCGACTACCAGGTCGAGACGCACTACGTGCCGGCCGAGGACCGGGCCACCAACGTCCCCTACACGGTCACCTACAGCGGCGGCAGTCAGACCTACACCGTCGACCAGCAGGCCGGCTCGGGCGGTGTGTGGAAGACCCTGGGCACCCTGCCGTTCAAGGCGGGCACGGCCGGCAAGGTCGTCCTGGGCGATAGCCCAGCGTCGGCGAGCACCGCGGTGATCGCGGACGCGGTCCGCTTCACCAGGGACGCCGTGGTCTCCAAACAACCGAACCAGGTCAACGTCTGGCACTCCTTCCCGGTGACGAGAACGGTGCAGTCCTGGATCGACGGCGCCAACCCCAACTACGGTTTCGTCGTCAAGGCCGCTGACGAGTCCGCGAGCGCCCCCAAGGGCGGACCGCGCTACGAGGGCAGCGAGTACGGCTACGGAGACGAGACCGCCAACTACCCGCGCCTGGTGCTCACCTATGGCCGACCGGGTGTGGAACTGGACACTCCGACGACGATCCACGACACCGGCGCGGAGCTGAACTGGTCGGCCTACAGCGACCCGTCATCCGCGAGCGGTGACGACATCGTCGAGTACCAGGTGCACCGCTCGGTGTACCAGACGTTCACCCCGTCGGCCGACACGCTGGTCGCGCCCGTGGCTCCGGGCACGACGGCGTACACGGACACCTCGGCGACGCCGACACCGGCGGACAGCGCCGATCCGTTCGGACGGGCCTACTACTACATGGTCGCGGTCAAGACCAGGGACGGCACGGTGATCCCCGCGCCGACGCAACTGGTACGACTGCCGAAAGCGGGCCGCACCGTCAAGGTGATCGAGGCCTCGCAGGACACCACGCTGTCGTCGGCGGAGCCGGACACGGCACACGACACGATCAGCGACGGTGCGGCGCAGAACTGGCTCACCGTGGGGAACAACTCACCGACCTACGGCACCACACGTGCGGCGCTGAAGTTCCCCTCCCTGGGCATCCCCGCGACCGGCCGGGTGCTGGACGCCACATTGCGCATGTGGGACACGCAGACCACCACCGACACCGACGGCGCGGTCTACGAGCTGCGGCCGCTGACCCGGGACTTCGACGAGACGGCCACCTGGAACAAGGCGACCTCGACCACCAGCTGGACCACACCGGGCGGCGACGTGGGCGCCACGGTCGCGGACACGGTCGCCGGAGTGACCAACGACCCCTCGCGCCACGACTGGAACGCGACGTCCCTCGTTCAGGGCTGGGTCACCACTCCAGGCTCCAACCAGGGCGTGCTGGTCAAGACGCAGGACGAGTCGGCTCAGCAGGAACGCACCATCTTCCTGTCCACGGAGGCACCCGAGAAGCGGCTGCACCCGCGCATGGTCGTCACCTACATCGACTCCACCACCGACTCGACGTACTACGCGCCCGGTACCCCGGCGCGGATGACGCCGAACTCCGACTACACCGTCGACGTCACCCTCACCAACACCACCAACGCCACCTGGAAGACCGCCGACCAGGTACTGACCTACACCTGGAAGCTGCCCGACGGCACCGACGTCACAGGCGGCGCCAATCAGGTCCAGACCGCACTGCCCAAAGACGTCGTACCCGGCGACACCGTCACCCTCCACGCCCAGGTCAAAACACCGATCAACTCCGACTCGGGCAACAAACGCACCGACTACGTCCTGACCTGGGACCTGTACAACAAGACGGCCGGAACCTGGCTGTCGGCCGGAACCGGCGGCATCCCCGGACTGACTCAGAACGTGGCAGTAGAGGACCCGACCTCCGACACCATCGGCCTGGAGAAGTTCTACGCCTACACGGGCAAGAACACCGGCGCCGGCTCCACGATCATGAACAACCTGGCCTCCGGTAATGCGGTCTGGTCCTACAACGCCTTCTCCAACCCGGGCCGCGGACTGAGCACGTTCACCCGGTTCTCCTACAACTCCCTGGACACCTCCGACACGGTGATGGGCCCGGGCTGGTCGGCTCAGGCGTCCGCTCCCGTCCGGCTCGGGGCGGCGCTGGACTTCCACCCCAACCCGAACCCGACCACCATCACGCTGACCGACGGCGACGGAACCGCGTCGGTGTTCACCAAACAGGACGACGGCACCTTCAAGGCTCCGGCGGGCGTGCACTACCTGCTGACGATGAAGAGCGGCGTCGACTGCACACCCGACAAGGACGACACCGCCGACGCCTGGTCGATGACCAGCCCCGACGGGACACGGTTCTTCTACGACTGCGACGGCTACGTCACCTCGATCGTCGACAAGAACGGCAACACCGAGACCTTCACGTACGCGGAGCGCAAGTCCAACAACAAACCGGTCAAGTTCCTCCAGTACATCACCGACCCGGCCGGCCGACAGACCCTCACCGTCACCTACTACAACAAGGGCGACGCGTACTCCTACATCGACGACACGGGCACGGTCCAGTCGGACAAGAACCTGACCAACCCGAAGATCATCGACCACGTCGCCTCGATGACCGCCCTGGGCGACGGCACCAACCCAGCACGCAAGATCACCTTCCTGTACACCACGCAGGGCCTGATGGCCCAGCTCACCGACGGCGCAGGCTCCACGCAGCCGAAGGTGTTCCACTTCGCCTACGACGCCACGCAGGGCACCAAGAACGTCAAGCTGGTCACGGTCACCGACCCTCGCGGTCACGGCACCCAGCTGGACTACTACGCCCCGCAGACGGGTGACAACCCGAAGTACCACTGGTGGGCCCAGTCCATCACCGACCGCCTCACCCACCCGACGACATTCGCGTATGCGGCGGACACGTCGAACAAGGCATTCACGGACACGACCGTGACGGACGCCGAGTCGCACGCCACCACCTATGTGACGGACGACTTCACCCGACCGGTGCAGACCACCAACGCCAAGAACCAGGTGACCAAGCTCGCCTGGGACGCGGACAACAACGTCACCCAGCTGGTCGAGGACAACGGCGCCACCACCAAGTGGACCTACGACCCGAAGACCGGCTACCCGCTGACCATGCAGGACGCCGAGGCCGTCAAGAACAGCTGGCCGGCCACCGTCTACACGTACCAGACCCGGCTGGACGGCTACAGCGCCGACCTGTACACCAAGACCTCACCCGAAGGTCACACGTGGCAGTTCGGCTACGACGCTTTCGGCAACCTCACCAGCGTCACCGACCCCAAGGGCGTGGCCACGTCCACGGCCGGTGACTACACCACCACCTACTCCTACGACTCCTACGGTGAGCTGAAGACCGCGACGGACGCCAACCAGCACACCACCACCTACAGCGACTTCGATCCGAACGGCTATCCGCAGACCACCACCGGCCCCGCCCCGTTCAACCAGCCGTCCAAGACGGTCTACGACGCACTCGGCCAGGTCACCTCGGTCATCGACCAGCTCGGTTACACCACGAGCCAGACCTACGACCTCTTCGGCAGGCCGCTGGTGAAGAAGGTGCCGAAGGACCAGACACACAGCGTCTACATCACCACCCCGGCCCCGGTGTACGACGCCAACGACAACGTCACCCAGGCCACCGCCCCCAACGGCGCGGCCTCCACCGCCGTCTACGACAACGCCGACGAACTGCAGTCAGCGACCGCGCCGAAGGACCACACCACCGATCCCGACCGGACCACCACCTACACCTACGACAAGATCGGCCAGCTGAAGACCACCACCGAGCCCAAGGGCACCCTGACCACCACCGACACCACGGACTACGTCACCACCAACACCTACGACGCCATCGGCGAACTGACCGACGTCACCAACGCCAACGGTGACAAGATCAGTTACCAGTACGACGACGTCGGCAACGCCACCGTCGTGATCGACCCGGTGAAGAACGCCACCGCGGACACCACCGACTTCACCACCAAGACCGACTACGACTGGGACCACCGCCCGAACCAGGTCACGGACGCGGCGGGGAAGGCCACCAAGACCGGCTACGACAAGGACGGCCTGGCCACCACCTCCACCGACGCCGAGAACAACACCACCACGACCACCTACGACGAGCGCGGCAAGGTTCAGCAGGTTCAGGCCCCGTATCAGGGCAGCGCGGGCTCGCCGACGTACCGCGTCACCAAGTACGAGTACGACCAGGTCGGCAACACGACCAAGGTGATCTCGCCGCGGGCGAACGTAGCCGGGACCACCACGGCGTTCGTGTCGCGAACCACCTATGACGAGCTGAACCGGCCCGCCCGGCAGTACCAGCCCTACGACCCGAACGACTCCCGCTACAACAACCCCAACGTCTACACCGAGACCACCTACGACCAGGACGGGCGGGTCTCCAAGACCTCCGCGCCCCCCTCGAACGGGCAGAGCGTCCGCAACGACACCACCTACACCTACTACGACGACGGGCAGGTGCGGACCTCCACCGACCCGTGGGACATCACCACCACCTACGACTACAACGAACTCGGCCAGCAGACCTCCCGGACACTGACCTCCGCCGGCGGCTCCTCCTCGCGGACGATGGGCTGGTCGTACTACCCCGACGGCAGCCTGTCCGCACGCACCGACGACGGCGTCCCGGTCGGCCTCCAGGTGGTCCTCGCCGACAACTCCGACACCCAGAACACCTCCGCCACCGGCACCTGGGCCACCTCCAGCACCGGTGACCCGACCACGGAACAGGGCTACGACTACCGCACCCACCCGGCCGGCACCGGCAGCGACGCCTTCACCTGGCAGCTGAACATCCCCCAGGACGGCACCTACACCATCTACGCCCGCTACCCGCAGGCCACCGGCGCGTCCACAGCCGCTGTCTACACCCTCCACCACGACGACGGCACCACCACGACCACCACCGTCGACCAGACCAAGAACACCGGCACCTGGGTCTCCCTCGGCACGGCCGCCTTCACCCAGGGCAACACCTCCTCACTCTCCCTGGCACAGAACAACGGCGGAACCGTCGTCGCCGACGCGGTCAAACTCGTCCGCAACAACTCCACAGACAGCGACAACGAAAAACACGCCTTCACCTACAACTACGACCCCAACGGCAACCTCACCCAGATCGCCGACTCCTCGCCGAACACGGCCATCGACAGCTACGGCATCGACTACGACGGCCTCAACCAGGTCGCCAAGGTCACCGAAAAACTCGCAGGCACGGAGAAGACCCACACCTCCTACACCTACGACCCGGACGGCCAGCCCAAGACGGTCGACCACCCCGGCCAGTACTCCAGCTACACCTACGACCTCCGGGAACTGGTCCAGACGGTCAAGGTCGGCGACTCCGCCACCGACTCCACGCCCAAGACCACCGGGTACACCTACACCGCCCGCGGCCAGCAGTTGCGGCAGACCAAAGCCAACGGCAACACGGTCGACTTCACGTACTGGCCCTCTGGCGAGGTCCACACCCAGACGGAGAAGACCTCCGGCGGCACCCTGGTCGACGACCACACCCTGAGCTGGGACCCCAACGGCAGCAAGTCCGAGGACGTCGCCAGCAAACAGAACGCGGACAGCCACGCCGCGTACCTGTCCTCGACCACCGACTACACCTACGACCCCGCCGACCGGCTGAAGCAGGCCGTCAAGACGGGCAACGGCGCGGACACCGAGACCTACGTCCACGACGACAACGCCAACGTCATCTCCCAGACAGTCAACAACACCACCACCGCCTACACCTACGACCGCAACCGCCTGCTGTCCTCCACCTCCGGCGGAACCAGCGCGGCCTACAACTACGACCCCTACGGCCGCCTCGACACCATCACCGCCGCCGGAACCGTCATCGAGCGCAACACGTACGACGGCTTCGACCACGTGGTGAAGAACACCAAGCTCGGCAGCGGCGGCACCTCCACCACGACGTACGCCTTCGACCCGCTCGACCGCACCACCTCCAAGACCGTCGGCGGCAAAACCACGAACTTCTCCTACCTCGGCCTCTCGGACCAGGTCCTCGACGAGTCCGTGGCCGGCCAGCTCACCAAGTCCTACCAGTACAGCCCCTGGGGCGAACGCCTCTCCCAGACCACCCACAATACCGACGGCACCACCACCGACGCCTACTACGGCTACAACAGCCACACCGACGTCGAAACCCTCACCGACTCCACCGGCCAGACCAAGGCCACCTACGGCTACACCGCCTACGGCAACAACGACACCTCCGAATTCACCGGCATCGACAAGCCCGACACACAAGACCCCACCAAGGAGCCCTATAACGCCTACCGGTTCAACGCCAAACGCTGGGACCAGATCTCCGGCACCTACGACATGGGCTTCCGGAACTACGACCCCGGCCTGAACACCTTCACCACCAGGGACATGTACAACGGCGCCCTCGCCGACATGAACCTGACCACCAACCCCCTCACAGGCAACCGCTATGCCTTCGCCGGCGGCAACCCCACCACCAACGTTGAGCTCGACGGGCACATGGCTGTGGGCGAGGACGGCTTCAAGGGAAGTCCCGAGGCCGTTGATGCCCATGAGGCGGAGAAGAAGCAGAATTCGACGCCGTACGCTGACACCGAAGACAGGGTTCACGCCAAAGAGCAACCGACGGACCACGACCGGGAGGTCCTGGGACAGATGTACTGGGTCAAGCTCGGCCTGTGGTATCAAAATTGGGACAACGCGTACGATCTGCTGTCCCACTGGCTTGGGAACTCAGGGGATCCCTACGAGGTTGACCCCAAGGCCATGCTGCAGGACATCCCGCGCTTCCGGGAGGACCTCGACAAGTACCTCGAAGGCGTACAGAAATCCGGAAGTGCCACGTTCGACTCGGGGTGGTTGCGAACCCGAGCCAGTGAGAAGGATGGAGATTCGAGCCTTGATTGGTACTATGCCCTGAACCATTTCCAGTTCAGAGTGAGCGGGACCAACCAGCGCAAGTACGGGATGACGTACACCCTCCAAGTACGGAAGCGTTACGACTGGGGAGTTCCCAGCGAGCATCGCGATCCGCTGAGGAAGAGCTTCCTGTGGGTCGACATCAGTCTGCAGCAGTCTGAGGTTGCGCACCTTCACACAGTCGGACTCGCACAGGACTTCGATGTGTACGGTTCTGCTGCTATGAGGGGAATGCCATGACATCGACGTCTCGTTTCGAGGCAGCCGGTTGCCACGCCGCACGGGCGGTGGGCGGTCTGGCCGTCCTCCTTGCCCTGCTCACCGCGTGCGGTGACGCCGGAGCGTCGGTGGAGAACAGCCCTGGTTCCGGTACGGTCGGCACGAGCAAGCCCGCTGCGACTGAGCCGACGCCCGCAGAGGGTGCGGGACGCCCCTCCAAAGTGCTGCTGGAGGAGTACGGCATAGCGATGCCGAAGGGGGCTGAAGCAATCCACTATCGGGAGGTTCGGCCGGGATCCGGTGGAACGCTCTACCTGCGGATGCGTATTCCGGGCACGACGGCTCGGCAGTGGCTGGCGCAACTGGGTGGCGACCCTTCGGACCTGGTCCGTGGATGGAGCCCCATCGATTCCTACGAACTGGAGGAATCCGGCTGGCACATTCCGGAATCGGCCTCGCTCTCCGGAATCTGGATTCCCGTCCCGGAGTCGGGGCCTCAAACCGACAAGAAGATCGTCATCGAGAAGGATGCGAGTGGGGAGGCGCAGGTCTACCTGGTGACGAACCGGGAGTAGAGCATCCGACGCGGTCACCAGGACCGCTCGTGTCAGACGACCCGCCCGTCCTCGTGCGTATCCTGCAGGTGGCGGGCGAGGTCTTTGCGCGGACGGTGTTTGCTCGGTAAGCCCGCGGCGTCAAACCTCTTCACTGAACCGTTTTCATCCTGTCCTGCAGGGGGTGATGGTGCAGGTCAGCGGGGTGGTGTGACGAGGCGAGGCTCCTGGTCGTTGCGGTGGTGTTCTCTACGCACCACGCTTCGTTCGAGGAGCCTCGCTTGGTCCCGTATCGAGCCATGCTCGACGTCCCGCATGAGCTGGTAGAGCACGTTTCCTGGCTTATCCATGCCCGAAGGTGTGAACGCGGCACGCGGTGGCGCAAGCTGAGCTGCTTCCACCAGGCCCTGCTTGCGCTGGTGCATCTGCGCAAGAATGAGACGCTGCCCCAGCTCGCGGCGGGCTTCGGGGTCTCCACCGCGACCGCCTGGCGCTACGTGGACGAGACCCTCGAGGTCCTGGCCTCCTGGGCACCCGGCCTCCAAACGGCCCTCGTCGGCCTGGGCGAGGGAGACTTCGTCATCGTCGACGGCACTTTCATCCCCACCGACCGGATCCGCGCGGATCAGCCGTACTACTCCCAGAAGCACCGCAAGCACCGCAAGCACGGCATGAACGTCCAGGTCGTCGCCCGACCGGACGGCACCCCGCTGTGGTTCTCCCGCGCAACCCCGGGCCGCACACATGACCTGACCGCGGCTCGCGCCCATGGCATCGTCCAAGCCTGCCTGACCCGGCAGATCCTTGCTCGCCGACCGCGCCTACCAAGGTGCCGGCGCCACCTTCCGCACCCCGTACTACCACCACAGCGAACAACCCGAGCACTACCAGCAGTTCAACCGCGACCACGCCCGACTCCGAGCACCCGGCGAACGCGCCTTCGCCCAGCTCAAGACCTGGCGGCTCCTGCGGCGAGCCCGCTGTTCCACCCGACGCATCGGCACAGCAGTCCAAGCCGTCCACACCCTGCTGACCTGCAACTATTCAGGATTAAAACGGTTCAGTCACCGCACCATCGTGAAACCTCAACCACACTTCAGGTCAAGATGATCCGGTTACGTTACCGGCGAGCGACACAACTAGGGGCTGATGCAGGTTCGGGTGGCAGGTTCGGTCACGCGGCCTGGAGGGCCGGCGTGGTCATGACGGTCTCGAATTCGATGGGGGGTCAGCCGGCCGAGTGAGGCTTGTCTGCGGCGTCGGTGGTAGGTCCGCTCGATCCAGGTCACGATCGCGATCCGGAGTTCTTCGCGGGTGGCCCAGACACGGCGGTCGAGGACGTTCTTCTGCAGCAGGCTGAAGAAGGACTCCATGGCCGCGTTGTCGCCGGCAGCTCCGACCCTCCCTATCGATCCGGCCATCCGGTGACGGTCGAGCGCCCGGACGAACTTCCGTGAGCGGAACTGGGCGAGTTCAAGTGGTCGTTGCAACACCCCAGCTCAGGGGATGCGATGGACTTCGAGGTCCGGGCGGATCGACGGCCACAAGGGCCGAAGAAGTTGAGCCGCGAGCGGGAGACATACCTTCTGCTCGTGGATCAAGGAACTTCTCATCTGGACGCCTGCCGGATCGTTGGCATCAACGACCGCACAGGCAGGCGATGGCGTAACGGCCGACAGGCGTCCGGGAGGAACAAGGCGGCACCGCCCCTCGTGGAAACGGGGCCGTGGCGCTACACCGAGGACCTGGACCCGGCGGCCGCCCAGGAGCCCGACGACGCTCCTTCGCGCTATCTGCGCGAGGCGGACCGGATCCACATAGCCGACCGCCTCCGGGAGAAGGCATCCGTCCGCACGATCGCTGCCGAGCTGGGACGCAGTCCGTCCACGATCAGCCGCAAGATCCGCCGCAACCGCACGGTCCTGCCCAGCGGCCAGTGGTACTACCGACCGCATGCGGCCCATCGGCGAGCGGTCCGGCGTCGGCCTCGGCCGAAGGTCGGCAAGATCGGCCAGAACCTGGAGCTCCGGGACTTCGTCCAGCTTCACCTGACCCTGCGCTGGAGTCCCGAGCAGATCTGCCGCGCTCTGCGCAGGCGCTTCCCCGACCGGCCGGAGATGCACGTGGTTCACGAGACGATCTACCAGGCGCTCTACGTCCAGGGCCGCGGTGAACTGAGGCGGGAACTGACCCGTGCCCTGCGCACGGGACGCGCCGTGCGCCGGCCTCATCGCCGCTCGGCACGCCGCAGGAAGCGGTTCCCCCACCCGATGGTCATGATCAGCGAGCGGCCCGCTGAGGCCGCTGACCGAGCCGTCCCGGGCCACTGGGAGGGCGACCTCATCATCGGCAGCAGCTCCCGTTCCGCCATCGCCACCCTGGTCGAACGCAGCACTCGCTACCTGATGCTGGTGCACCTTCCTAACGGCCACGGAGCCGCCGCCGTCCGCCAGGCCCTGGTCGACACGGTCCAGACTCTTCCGCCTCACCTGAAACGGTCCCTGACCTGGGACCAGGGCGCCGAGATGGCCGCCCATCACGCCTTCAGCGTCGCCACGGACATGCCGGTCTACTTCTGTGACCCCGGCAGCCCCTGGCAGCGAGGCTCGAACGAGAACACGAACGGCCTTTTGCGGCAGTACTTCCCCAAGGACAGCAGCTTGTCCGGGCACACTCGCGACCACCTCGACACCGTCGCGGCCGAACTCAACAACCGCCCACGCAAGACGCTCGGCTGGGAAACCCCAGCCGAGCGCCTGCACAAACTACTCGGCGCCTGATCAGACCCATCGCGTATAGCGGCGAGGGCTAAAAACCGTGCTCCCTGCCCCTGCGCGGCTTACGTGGCGCCTTCCCCCAGGGTCCGGCAGGCCGTTCCTGCCGAACCCTTGCCACGAATTCAGCACGGGTCGAAACGGCCCGTGGCTTCGGGCGCAGGAGCGACTCCGCGTCCCACGGCTCGACATCCGTCCACCCGAACCGGAGGACGATCTCGTCGAAGACCGGTGCGAAGTCCGCACCGACCAGATCCGGCATCTGGTAGCGAAGCCCGCGAACCCGGGCAACGAAGCTTGCGGGCAACGGCACGTGATACACCTCCAGGTAGTGCGCAAAGTCCGCACGCCATACCCACATGCCATCGGTTACCAGCGACGAGCAGCCGGACGTGTGCCGGTGGACCTCTCCCGTGACGACATCGACTCCTGCCTCCATGAAGTACGTGAGGTGATGGCCTACGTCGAGATACTCCACGATTTTCGCTTCATCCGGCTCGCCGGACGCTTGCACCTGACCCCTCAGCGGCCCCGCAGCCAACTCGCTCGAATAACCGAAGTCATCGAAGAAGCCGAGCAGCCTCAGCACGCGCACCCCCGTCAGCCTCTGCGATCTGAGCAATAATCGAGGCGAGCATACGCAGACTCGAGGGCCGCCAGTACGGCCCATGCGTGACCGCAGCCGCCCGGCCGCGTGATCACGACCGAGCGACTGCTTAACTCTCTGTGCCACACGTCAGAGACCACGTGTTGCGACGACCACTGGAATCCGCCCGTGGTCCGGGCCTTGCGCTGTCGAAGGTCCTCTAGCGGGTCGACTGCCTGCCAGTAAGGGAGTCGGCAACCTCCGTCTACTCGTGCTCTCGTCGGGTGCGGTTGGCGGCCAAGTCCGGATCGCGTACGGGCGCCGGCACCCGCGTCTCGGTGGCCGGCCCCCGAGAGAAAGTCAGTGCCGGTGTTCGAGTGGCTACACAGAGCTGCCGTTGTGTGCTACTTGTGGGATCTTGCTTGTCCAGCGGGGGGCTGGGGAGGGGAAGATCGGGTGGCGGATAGCGGGGTGCGTCGGGCGTCGCGCGCGCAGGATGCGGTGCGGCTGCTGTTCCTGCTGGATCGCTGCGGTGCAGCGTGCGGCGGCGACCAGGCGGATGAGGAGCCGCAGGGAGCGGTCGCGGTGGTTCGGGGGCAGAAGCGGCTGCAGGCGTTGGATTTTTGGCTGCGTAATCCCGACTACCTGGCCGATGAGCTGCTCAACCAGGTCGAAGCAGGGAAGGTCGACGATGCCGAGTGGGCGCTGGAGCGAGCCGATGCCCTGTTGCAGGGGGACGAGCCGGAGATCTCTCGCTATCCGATGGTGCGCTGGCGGTTCGGTGCTTGGGAGGCACTGGACGATGCCTTGGGGCTTTTGTACGCGCACGGCTTGATCGACATCGTGCCGGTGGGCGAGCCGCCGGCGAAGGTGGACCGGTGGGACTACTACCTGTTGCCCGCAGGCCGGGAGATGGCGGCCGAGCTGCGGGTCGCTGCCGCTGACCTGGCCTGGTACGACGAACGCGCGGTGGTGGTGTTGGCGGTGGCCGGGCAAAGCAGCGGCAGCCAGCTAAAGGCTCTGCAGTACGCGCAGGCTGAGTACGAGCGCACGGTATGGAAGGCGAGCATCAGCGGTATCACCGATCGGGTACGTGAGCGGCTCGCACAGGTCACGCAGCACAGGGTGGGAGCGGGCGGATGAGCGACTTCGTGGAGACGGTAGCCCGCCGGGCCGGCGTCGACGGCGAGCAGGCGGGAGAGATCCTGGCGCGGCACGGAGTGCGGGAGAGCGGTGTTCTGCCCCGCCCGCATCAGCTCCTGATCAAGAGCCTGGCGTTCACCGGAGAGAAGAACGGCAAGTCCACCGGCAGGGTGGACTTCTCCTGGGGCCTGGGACCCGGCCTGTGGGGCGTGACGGCGGACAACCTGCGCGGCAAGAGCAGCATCCTGGAGATCATCTGGTGGTGCCTGCGCGGCACCGGAGCTCTCCAGGCCGACGTGAGGAAATGGATCCACCATGTCCGCCTGGACACCCAGGTCGACGACGAGCCGTTCACAGTGCGCATCGACAACACCGGCGAGCAGCTCACCGGAACCCTGGCCGTCGGCGTCCAGCAACACGTCACGTCCTTCGCCGATGAGACGGAATTCGCCTCGATAATGGGCGCCTTCATGATGGACCGGCTGGGCCTGGAGTTCCTGCGCGGCTGGCGCAAGGACACCCCCGCCCGCTCCGACACTGACTCCGACAGCCGAGATGGCCAGGTCGTGGTGACGTCCTGGCCGGCCTTCAGCCACGCGCTGCTGTGCCGCAACCGCGAGAGCGACGCGCTGCTGGGGGAAACGGCCGGCGGCGGCACGATGGTGAGTCTGCTGCAGATGTTCGTCGGCCTGCCGTGGACGACGACCCGCCGTGACGCCAAAGCAGCCCTTGACCTGGTGCAGCAGTCTCTGCGCGGCCAGCGCCGGCGTGCCCAGCAGGACCTCACCGCCCGTGGCTCGTCCCTGCAAGATCTGGAAGACCAGCTTGCCCAGGCCCGCCAGAGAGCTGCTCAAGCCGCGACGGCCCCCAGTCTGGAGTCCGCCGCCGAAGCCGTCGAGCAGGCCGGCGCGCGCCTGGCCGAACTGACCGCCCAGCACACCAATGCTGTGCAGCAGATGCACCAGACCCGCCAGGCCGAGGAAGAGATCCACGAAACCCTCGTCCTGGACCAGGCCCGTCTGCGAGATCTACGGGAGACTGCGGTCGCCCAGCGCTTCTTCGGCGCGCTGAAACCCACCTGCTGCCCGCGCTGCTCCACCACCCTGGACCAACTGCCCCACGCCGACCTGGACGAGACGCACTGCCGTATCTGCGGATCCGCCCCGTCGGAAGCACCCGCCGACCCGTCCGCAGCCGATGAACTGGCCGCCTCCGTCGAAACTTTCAAGAAGGCCCACTCCCAGGCCAAGACCGCAGCCCAGCAGGCCGCCAAGGCCTCGGCCGCCATCGAGGCAGCACTCGCGCAAGCCCGCGCTGACCTGACGGCAGCACAAGCAGCCATGCCCCGCGAGTCCGCACTGCGTGCGCACCTGGAAGTCGCCCGCCTTGAAGGCAAGCTCGCCGAGCGCCAGGCGGCTGATCAACATGCCCGCGGGCCGGACGGGATGTCGGCAGAGGAACAGGTCCTGGAGGCGGCGGCGAAGGAAGCCGACAAGCGTGCCAAGGACGCCTCGACAGCACTGCTGGGTGCCGTAAGTGAGGAAATCTGCCGTCTAGGGATTCGGCTCGGCATGAAGGAACTTCAGGCCATCAAACTGCTGGGCAACGGCAAACTTGAGGTCACCAAGGGCGGCAGCAAGACCACCTTCACGGCCGTCACACCTGGTGAGCAAGTGCGCCTGCGCATCGCCACCCTGCTTGCACTCCTGCGCGTCGGCAAGGAGACCGGCGTGGGCCGCCATCCTGGCCTGCTCCTGCTCGACTCCGCCGGCGCACAGGAGACCATCGACGTCGACGTGGCGGAAGTCCTCAGCCAGCTCAAGGACATCTGCGAGGAGACCGCCGGACTGCAAGTGATCACGGCCACGGCCAAACGTGACCTGGCCACCGCGGCTATTCCGGCCGACCGCCTGCGCGTCGCGGGACCGGGTGACCCCGTGTGGTGACCAGCTCGTTAAGGTAAGCGACCGTCCATCGAGAAAGGCCACCGTCCGTGACCCCACTCGAGATGCTCCTTGCCCAGGACGGCGATCCGCCCACACTTACCGATCTCGGTGGCGAGGACGCCCTCTGGCAGCAGGCTGACACCCTGGCCGCCTCCCCGCTGTGGTTCCGCGTCGTTGAGATCCTTCTGGCCGAATGGGACACCCTCCAGCATCCCGACCAGGCGGCCACCTTCGGCACGCAGGCCCTGACCACGACCACCAGCCCTGCGGCTGCCGACGACCTTCTCGACCAGCTCGTCGAACACCCCGGCTACCTCCAACACGCAAGCTCCCAGCTCAACACCCTCGCCCTCGAACGCAGCCGTCACCACAGCACCCCTCTGGAAGCCGAACTGGCCGGCATCTTCCTCGAAGCTGCCCTGCGCCTCGCTCTGCCCGGTACTACCAAGCGCTACGCACTGTTCGACCGCCTCGTCGATTCAGACGCCACCACGGCCCCGGCCGCGTATGCCCGCCGCGTCGTCCGAGCCCTGGGCACCGCCTACGAGCACTGGCGAGACAGCGACCTGCTCACCGCGCTGCAGCGCTTCTCCCACACTGACGTCCGCGGCGACGCTGCCTACGAGCTCGCCATGTGTCATCTCGCCGACGCCGCCAACGCCCCTGACCGCTCCACACTGCTGCAGGCCTTCGCCACCGCCCGCGACCTTCTGCAGCAAGCCATCGACGCCGACGAGGACCGTCCCGACGCCACCGCCTTCCTCGCCGCTCTCGACGCCGTTCTCGCATTCGACACCGGCAACACCACCACCCTGGCCACCGCCACCGGCCAGCTGCGCCGCTCACTCACTGAACACGCCCTCTGGCTGACCGGCACCCGCACCCACTGGCGCGCTGGCCGCTACGACACCGAAGCCGCCTGGTACACCCTCAGCTGCAGCCTCGAACACGTCGACGCCCACCTGGACCAGCCCCTGACCGCCTGGCCCAACCAGACCATCCAGCACGTCCTCACCGTCTACGCCGCGCACCGCAGCGTCCGTCTTCAGCCAGCCGAAGCCGCCACGGGTCTGCAAGTCCTGGTCGCCCCGCGCATAGAGAAAGCCTTCGCCAGCCGCCAAGGCCTTCTGCTGCACCTACGGGGTCTGGTCGCCGATGCCCCCGAAGACTGGGACGCTCACGCCGCCCACCAACTTCTCCAAGCCATCGACGACCGCCTACAAGCCGACGCCCCCCAGGTGCAAGACCCGGGAAAAGCCGCAGCGGCGGCCTCCTACCCCCAGCTGGCCGCCGAACTCGGTAGCCAACTCCTCGCCAGCCTGCCCACGCACATGCTCACCAGCCTCCAGGCCACCTACGCAGACTGGGAAGCCACCCTGATCAGCAAGCTGCCGATCGCCCAGCAGCACATTTACAACGACATCCTCGCCGTCCTACAGAGCTGCAACGACTTCCACCACCCCACAGTCCGCGAGTATTTCACCCACCTGATCGTCCAGGCCATCCGCTTCCTGCACAGCAGGACCAATCGCGCCCGCGCACACCACACACCGCGCTTCGCCTACCTCTTCGCCCCCGAGCCCGACGAGAAGCTTCCCCTGGAGGAAACAGTCCAGGAAGACCTTCACGACTACCTGGACGGCAACCTGGAGGAAGCCGACATCGAAGTCACCGACCGTAGCGGAGGCCGCGCCGACATCGAAGTCCGCTTCCCCGGCTTCACAACGGTCATCGAATGCAAGCGCACAAAAGGTAGAACGACGCGCAAGGGACTACGGCGCTACCTCGGCCAGACAGTCGCCTACCAGGCTGGCGGCATCACCTTGGGCATGCTGGTCGTCCTCGACCTGACACCCAAACCAAGCTGGATCCCCAACATCCGCGACGACATGTGGGCAGACCACATCCCCTCACCAGTCCCAGAACAACGAGACCGGTGGGCTGTCGTCGTCCGCGTCCCCGGAAACAGAACGCGTCCGTCCGACATGACCACGCCAGCCCCAGCTCAGTAGAAAGGACGGCCGATCCAGCTACGCCCACCGCATCCCGATCGACGCCCACCGCATCCCGATCGCGGACAGCAGCTCCACCCGCTCCGGGGACAGCGTCGCGGCCCGGCTGCGCTGGTTCCCGATCCACGCCCCGAGCCGGAGCTCCCGCTCCTCCTGGTCCTCGCCGACGATCCGTTCGACGTGCTTCCTCGGCACTCGCAGGTGCCCCTCGCGCTCGAAGAACTGCTTGGTAGCCTCGTAGTTCATCGCCCACTTGTCGGCCTGCGTACGGTGCGGGGGCGGCTTCTCGTCCTCGGTCGCGGGCTCGATGCCGAGGACCTGCTCGCACATCCACTGCTGCACGGTGGTGAGGTTGTCCCAGCCGAGCCGCACGGAGCGCACCCACCGGCCGAGGTCCTCGCCCTGGTGCACGACGTCGCCGGGCTCGGTGGGCAGCGGGTGGCCGGCCTCCAGGTGGAGCCGGACGAGATGGAAGGCCCGCTGCCACTCCACCGGCCAGCTCGGGCACCACGACGGGTCGATGTGCTCCAACTGCTCGCGCCGCTCCTCCGACAGCGCCCCGGCCGACGACTCCACCGGCAGCCCCTCGGCACGCCGCTGCTCGATCTCCTGCGCCTTGCGGGCGGCGGCCCGCGCGTTCTTCAGCCAGATGCCCACCTTGTAGCCCTGGAAGGTGGCGTCCAGCGGGGCCAGGAGGTGGCCCGCCTCGGCCGCCCATCCGCGCGCCGCCGCGAGACCTTCCTCCCACGCGACGTCGAAGTGGCTCCAGACCATGCCCAGCTTCTCCAACTGTTCGACGCGGTCCTCGTCCATGTCGCCGCGGGCGTAGAACCTGCGCGCGTCGGAGATCCACTGCCCCAGCGGGAACCCGGCGAGCGAGGCCGGCCACCCCTCACCTTCCGCCTCCTGGTCGTCGGCGGCGGGCACGCGGAACGTGAACGGCACCTTCAAGTCGCCGTGCAGCCGTGCGTAGATGACGGCGGCCTCCACGCCGCGCCGCCAGTGCTCGTGTTCCGGGTTGAAAACCCGCAGGTTGATGAACGCCGCCAGCGCGGCCGGGTCGCGGGGCGTGGAGAACTTCAGCAGGGCCTTGGCGGGGGCGCTGACGCCTCCGGAGCCCTCGCCGCTCCCGCCCGTGCTCTTGCCGCTCTCGTCCTTGGCTACGGGCTTGTAGCGGCTCGGTGCCTGCTGCTCTGCCAGGGTCTCCACGATCCGCGCGTCGTGCGCCCGCAGCGCCTCCAGCAGCTTCGCCAGCCCGCCGAACGCCCGCGAGGTCAGCATGTTGTCCGCCGTCTCCCCGGGCCCGAGCAAGACCGGCACGACCAAGCTGGCCATCTTCCCCTCACCCGGCTGCATCCGCAGCGCCCGCCCCACGGCCTGGACCAGGTCGGGCATCGAGCCGCGTACGTCAGCCCAGTACACGGAGTCACAGTTCTTGGTGTCGATGCCCTCGCCCAGCACCTTCACCGAGCTGAGGAAACACTTCTCCACCACAGTGCCGTCCGTGGCGATCCCGGCCGCGAACTCCCCAAGGAGTCGGCGGCGGCGAAGCGGCTTGTGGTCGCCGCACAGCCAGTCCGCCCAGATCGCCTTGGGGTACAGTTCGGGGTCGGCGGCGTGGAGCTGCGCGGCGACGTCGGGAAGGCCGGCCGCGAACGCCTCGGCCTCGCGGACCTGGTGGTGGAAGACCAGCGTGCGCCGGAAGCCCTCCTCCGCCGACGCCTTCACCAGGGCGGTCTGCAGCGCGGCGAGCCGCGCCCGCGGACCTCTGCCGAGCGGCCTTCGGCACCCAGGAGTTGCGCGGCCTGGAGCGCGGTGTCGGTGACGTCCACGCATACGACCTGATAGGGGGCACAGATTCCCCGATCGATGGCCTCCGAGAGCGTCAGCGTAAAACAGCGGCTGCCGAAGGGGCCCTCAGGGTCGTCTTCCATGCTCGCGACCAGCTCGCCCGGTGCGCCGGCCTCATCCTCGTCCCCGAGCTGCCACAACCGAGGCGTGGCCGTCATGTAGAGGCGGCGCAGGGACGGGATCTTCTGGTTGTCGTGGACGACCGCCCACGGCTTCCCGATCCGGCCCGAAACGCGGTGGGCTTCGTCCACGACGATCAGGTCCCAACCCGAAAGGCCGGCGGCGTGCGCCCGCTCCAGCGTGCCCAGACCGAGACTGGCGTAGGTGGCGTACACGGTCACCTTCTCCAGGCCCCGCGTCCACTCCACCAGCTCGTCCACGTCTGTGGTGTTGGGGAAGGACACCTGCTCACCCCGCAGCGAGGACACCCCGATCATCGGTCCCCGGCGGCCCCCCTCCCGCCACGCCGCCTCGGTCTGGGCGAGCAGGTCCAGCGAGGGGACGAGCACCAGGACGCGCCCGGCTTTGAGTTCGTGTGCGCTCTGCGCGGCGAC
Organism: Streptomyces sp. NPDC048106; assembly: GCF_040706415.1. Taxonomy (NCBI): domain Bacteria; kingdom Bacillati; phylum Actinomycetota; class Actinomycetes; order Kitasatosporales; family Streptomycetaceae; genus Streptomyces; species Streptomyces sp. NPDC048106. Next base: position 21,428 of record NZ_JBEZND010000069.1, read on the forward strand.
GAGAGTTTTGCCCGAGCCGGTCGCCATGACGACCTGGGTGCGCAGCCCGCGCTCGGGAACGGTGCCGGCCGCGGGCACCTCCAGGGCGGCGCGGACAGCGTCGACAGCCTCACGCTGGTGGGGCCGCAGATTCGTCATGAGCGCGGTCCTTCGGAGTGCCGGGTGGCGAGGGCGAGGTTCTCGCGCATCACCTGGTGCCACGCGCGGGCTGCGGCGTGGTCGAGGTACAGGGTGTGCTGGCCGTGGCGGGCCAGATCGTCCTCGCCGGGCTGCCGGTAGGTCGTGCCATGGGCGACCTGGTAGAGGATGATCGTCGCGCCGTCGGCGATGAAGGTGCGGGTGATGAAGCTCAGCCGGGCCGTCTCGGAGGACAGTGTCTCGGCGGTGAACGGCTGGATGACGAGGGTGCCGTCATCGGCAGCGGTCAGCAGGCGGCGGACGGTGGCGTCGTCGACCTCGTGAGCGGGGTCGGCGCCTTTCGCCGCGGTGTCGAGGAAGCGGAACATCTCGTCGGGCGTCAAAGCACCGTCGAAGATCTCGGGAAGGGCGCGCGCGGCCGCGCGCCGGATCCACGCGGCGCGGCTGAGCCCGGCAAGGCTCGCGCCGGCGTCGATGTCTCTCAGCAGACTGGTGGGAAAGTTGATCGGGACCTTCGGGCCGATGGCAGGACGGCCGGGCAGGGCAGCACTCACGAGAACCTCCGCAATGTTTTAGGTACCCAGAACACATGATGCCTGATATTTTGGGTACCCAAAACTCCGCTAAGTCCGGTCAATACCGGTCCCGCCGCCACGTCCGACCCGGCCCCCACGCCCGTGCCCGCCTCGGCGCCGAGAGCGTGTCTCCTGCACGCCGAACGAGCCGCTGCCGGGGACCAGACGTCTGACGAGCGCCACCGGCGTCGGACGGCGAGGCCGGCGGCCTGCTGAAGCGGTCGGCCGAGAAGTTCTTTGCTTCGAGGGTGTCCGAGTTCTCTGGTGCCCTCGTGTAGTTGGATGCAGCGCGTCCGCGCTGTACTGGCCCCCCGGCCCACCTGCCGGGCCGGCGAGTTGATTGGGGAGAAGCCGTGGGCTCCACGACGTCTCTGTGTGTGGTCCGCTGTCTGCTTGGGTCCTCCTCCGAGTCCGACGGCGTACGGCACTGCATCACCACCGAGGTATCCGTAGGCCGGCTGCCCGTGTCCTTCGATACGAGCCGCATGACCTGCGAACTGGACGCGGACTTCACGCAGTTCGTGGTGGACACCAGGCCCCGGCTGGTCAGCTGGGCTTTCTGGCGGTACGGCGACGCCGCACTGGCGGAAGACCTGATCCAGACGGCGTACCTCAACCTCTGGGAGAAGTGGGAGGACTACCGCTCCCACGACCCGGAGCACAAGAAGGCTCTCGCGTACAAGACCGTTAACCGCGTATTCATCGACTACAAGAGGAAGAAGTCGAACGGATACGTGCCCACCGACCTCACCAGCTACGACGTGGTCGGTGAAAGCGATATTGAAGCAGAGCTCATCGCGACCGAAAGCGTACGTGAAGTACTGCAGGCCATCGATCAGCTCCCGGACATTTTCCGGAAGCTGATCGAATCCGTCTACTTCGACGGAAACACCGTGGCAGCGTTCGCCGAATCCGAGGGCCTCGCCCCGAAGACCGCGAGCCGCTACCGCATCAAGGCCATGCAGATGTTGCGTGGGCTCCTCGGAGAGCGTTAGGGAAAGAGGCAGACAATGGACGCACTGGAAGCGCGTCTGAGTCTGGCCGCTGATTACCTCAAGAGGGAATCCAGCGCAGCCATCGAGGAGCTGATGGTCACGGCATTCAATGTCGTGCACACTCCTACGGCCGGCGCCGGGCTACTCGACCGGAGGGGGGAGGGATTTTCCCTCCCCTCCTCGGGGGGAGGTCCCCGGCCAGCGCACCAAAGCACCTCCAAAGAAACGAAGCGTAGGCGTTTCTCGGAGGAGCTTCATACCCTGCTGGAACGAGAAAGGAAGGAGCCACTTGAAAGCCACGCTCTGCGCAGGATCGCAGAGCTGACCGAACTGTTCGAAGGCGAAGAAGAAGCCCAGAGTTGGTGGCACCGGGCAGCACTGAAAGGTGACTCGGTAGCCATCATGATGCTCGCCGACGACTGAAGAATCCGACGGCCGCGACAGGCAGGATCGCAACCGTCCACACCAGAAAAGAGGTCTGAGAACAGCCAAGGGCCGCGCAAGGAGGAAGCACGGGCCAGGCCTAACCCAAGGAAGCCAAACGCAGAAGGTCGGGCAAGAGTGAGAATTGCTCGACAGTACAAAGAGAACAAGAAAGAGAGTGATTCACATGTCAAGGAAAAGTAGCACAGTCTCATAGTGGGACTGTGAAGTAGTGGTGGTAGGAGCCCAGCACTGGGGGTGCTGGGCTCCTCTCCGTTCCCTTTATTTAAGAATCCGGAATCTGCGTTACAGTGCATCCCGGAACGGGCGGAGTAACCTCCACCACAACCTTACCGCCGGGCTCATCGAGCACCCATTCATTGAGTGCAACATCGGCACCCAGAAGGAGCGCTCCGGTCAGAAGACCTATAGCCACCGACCCTCGAATACTGGCCGGGCTAAACCACTTCACCAAAGGCCTATCGCTTTTCAACCAGTTCCCCAAGTGTTCGGAAGAGATCCCCTTACCCAACAACACGAGGGCAACCATCAGATCAGACACTCTCCTGACGATCAGTCCATGACTACAGCGAGCCAGGTAATAGGGGCCATTCCCTAAACGGTGCCGGGGCCTGATTCCAGAGTCCGTCTCGCGTCTCGGTTTGAAGCACCCGGGGTATGGTCCAGTTCTGCCAACGGTACAGAGTGCATCACTTGATGCACACGCCTCAGGTTCGGGATACCGGCCCGAGGGTGCTGGCCCCAGGCTCCCGGGTCAGGTCCAGGGGGAGGGGTGACGGGCCGTCATGCTGCTCCCGACGGCCCGTCACCCCTCCCCCTCCTTGCCGCTGCTCGGGCCGCAGGCCCGTGGGTGGGCCGCGCGGAGCGTGGCAGCCATCCCGGCGAACGCGGCCGTCGGCAGGATGATCGCGAGCAGGCTGTCGTAGAGGTTCAGCT
>NZ_JBEZND010000070.1:0-22551 GCF_040706415.1 Streptomyces sp. NPDC048106
AACGCCCGGTTACATTCCGAACCCGGAAGCTAAGCCTTTCAGCGCCGATGGTACTGCAGGGGGGACCCTGTGGGAGAGTAGGACGCCGCCGAACTCCTTTTAAAGCTCCGGCTCTTGGGCATCAGTCCGAGAGCCGGAGCTTTTTTGCGTTGGGGTAAAGTCAGGGAGCATCGTTGGCTCGTTTCCCACAGGAGGCTCCCGGGTGGAGGTCCAGGAGACCCGTGTCCAGACAGACCGGGTCCTCACCATCCCCAACATCCTCAGCATGGCGCGGCTCGTCGGCGTACCCCTGTTCCTGTGGTTGATCCTCAGGCCGGAGTTCGGGGGCCCCAAGAGTGATGGATGGGCTCTTCTCGTGCTGGCCTTCAGCGGAGTCAGCGACTACCTGGACGGCAAGCTCGCCCGGCGCTGGAACCAGATCAGCAACCTGGGCCGGCTCCTCGACCCGGCCGCCGACCGGCTCTACGTGCTGTCCACGCTGGTCGGCCTCACCTGGCGGGAGATCCTCCCGGTCTGGCTGACCGCCCTGCTGCTCGCCAGGGAGCTGATGCTCCTGGTGATGGTGGGGATCCTGCGCCGGCACGGCTATCCGCCGCCGCAGGTCAACTTCCTCGGGAAGGCGGCCACGTTCAACCTCATGTACGCCTTCCCGCTCCTGCTCCTCAGTGACGGAAGTGGTTGGATCGCGTCACTGGCCGCTGTTTTCGGATGGGCGTTCGCAGGATGGGGTACAACGCTCTACTGGTGGGCAGGAGTGCTCTACGTGGTACAAGTCCGCCGATTGGTCCGCGCGGACGCCATGGCCGATTGAGCTCGGCGATTGTCCTGACGTAACGCCTCAATGGCCCGCTGTGCAAAAGTGCGGGACAATCTGGACGGGTGAAGTCGGCTAGACCGTCGTCTCTCAGAGGAGGACGCTTCCGACATGAAGGCCGTCGTGATGGCCGGAGGCGAAGGCACCCGCCTGCGCCCCATGACCTCAAGCATGCCCAAGCCGCTCCTGCCCGTGGTGAACCGCCCGATCATGGAGCATGTGCTACGGCTGCTCAAAAGGCACGGGCTCACCGAGACCGTCGTCACCGTGCAGTTCCTTGCCTCGCTCGTCAAGAACTACTTCGGTGACGGCGAAGAGCTCGGCATGGAGCTCACATACGCCAATGAGGAGAAGCCACTCGGTACCGCCGGAAGCGTCAAGAACGCCGAAGAGGCGTTGAAGGACGATGCCTTCCTCGTCATCTCCGGTGACGCCCTGACCGACTTCGACCTCACGGAGCTGATCAATTTCCACAAGGAGAAGGGCGCGCTCGTCACGGTCTGCCTGACCCGCGTGCCCAACCCCCTGGAATTCGGCATCACCATCGTCGACGAGGAAGGCAAGGTCGAGCGCTTCCTGGAGAAGCCGACCTGGGGACAGGTCTTCTCCGACACCGTCAACACGGGTATCTACGTCATGGAGCCGGAAGTTTTCAACTACGTGGAACCCGATGTCCCGGTCGACTGGTCCGGCGATGTCTTCCCGCAGCTGATGAAGGAGGGCAAGCCGATCTACGGCTTCGTCGCCGAGGGCTACTGGGAGGACGTCGGCACGCACGAGAGCTACGTCAAGGCCCAGGCCGACGTCCTCGAGGGCAAGGTCAACGTCGACATCGACGGCTTCGAGATCTCCCCGGGCGTCTGGGTGGCCGAGGGCGCCGAGGTGCACCCCGACGCCGTGCTGCGCGGACCGCTGTACATCGGCGACTACGCCAAGGTCGAGGCCGGCGCGGAGATACGCGAGGACTCCGTCGTCGGCTCGAACGTCGTCGTCAAGAGCGGCGCCTTCCTGCACAAGGCCGTCGTCCACGACAACGTCTACGTCGGCCAGCACAGCAATCTGCGCGGCTGCGTCGTCGGCAAGAACACCGACATCATGCGGGCCGCACGCATCGAGGACGGCGCGGTCATCGGCGACGAGTGCCTGATCGGCGAGGAGTCGATCGTGCAGGGCAACGTCCGGGTCTACCCCTTCAAGACCATCGAGGCCGGCGCCTTCGTCAACACCTCGGTCATCTGGGAGTCCCGCGGCCAGGCACATCTCTTCGGCGCCCGCGGCGTGTCCGGCATCCTGAACGTGGAGATCACACCCGAGCTGGCCGTCCGCCTCGCCGGCGCGTACGCGACCACGCTCAAGAAGGGCTCCACCGTCACCACGGCCCGCGACCACTCCCGAGGCGCCCGGGCGCTCAAGCGCGCGGTCATCTCGGCGTTGCAGGCGAGCGCCATCGACGTCCGCGACCTGGAGAACGTGCCACTGCCCGTGGCCCGGCAGCAGACCGCGCGCGGCAGCGCCGGCGGCATCATGATCCGTACCACGCCCGGCGTCCCGGACTCGGTCGACATCATGTTCTTCGACGGACAGGGCGCCGACCTGTCCCAGGGCGGGCAGCGGAAGCTGGACCGGGTCTTCGCGCGCCAGGAGTACCGGCGGGCGTTCCCCGGCGAGATCGGCGACCTGTACTTCCCCTCCAGCGTCTTCGACTCGTACACCGGATCGCTGCTGCGCAACGTGGACACCAGCGGGATCCCCGACGCCGGCATGAAGGTCGTCGTGGACGCCTCCAACGGCAGCGCCGGCCTGGTGCTGCCCAGCCTGCTGGGCAAGCTCGGGGTGGACTCCCTGACCATCAACCCGGGTCTCGACGAGTCCAGGCCCACCGAGACCGCCGAGATGCGGCGCAGCGGCCTGGTGCGCCTCGGCGAGATCGTCGCGTCCTCGGGCGCCGCGTTCGGCGTGCGCTTCGACCCCGTCGGCGAGCGGCTGTCGCTCGTGGACGAGAAGGGCCGGATCATCGAGGACGACCGGGCGCTGTTGGTGATGCTGGACCTGGTGGCCGCGGAGCGGCGCAGCGGCCGGGTGGCGCTGCCCGTCACCACGACCCGCATCGCCGAACAGGTGGCCGCCTACCACGGCACCCAGGTCGAGTGGACCACGACGTCGCCCGACGATCTCACTCGTGTGGGTGGCGAGGAAGGCACCATCTTCGGCGGCGACGGCAAGGGCGGGTTCATCGTCCCCGAGTTCGGCAGCGTCTTCGACGGTACGGCCGCGTTCGTACGGCTGATCGGGCTCGTGGCGCGGACCCAGCTCACCCTGAGCCAGATCGACGCGCGGATCCCGCGGGCGCACGTGCTCAAGCGGGACCTGGCGACGCCCTGGGCCGTCAAGGGCCTGGTGATGCGCCGGGTCGTCGAGGCGGCCGGGGACCGTTCGGTCGACACCACCGACGGGGTGCGGGTCGTGGAGACCGACGGGCGCTGGGTGATGGTGCTGCCCGACCCGGCGGAGGCGGTCACCCATCTGTGGGCCGAGGGCCCGGACGACGCCTCCGCGCAGGCCCTGCTGGACGAGTGGTCCGGCGTCGTGGACAGCGCCGGGCGCTAAGCACCCGCACCCAGGCCGCTCGAAGCCGCCTGGGAGGTCGCTCCGGGGCGCCTTGGGGCTCCCCGGAGCCGACCGCGCCCTGGCGCTGGTCAGGGCCGTGAAACCGCCGCACACGCGCGTGCCGGACTAGTGCCTCCAAGGGGGGCCTGTCCGGCACGTCGGTGGGGCCATTCGGAGTATCGCGCGCGACATGCGACGATGTGCGGCATGCCGCAGCAACCCCCCGTTCGGAGCAGCGCCGCGCGGCCGCGCCGTCCGGACGCCTCCATGTCGTTGATCACCAACGTCATGGACCACAGCCTCGACGACGGGTACGCCGAGGCCGCCGCCCGGAAGAAGTCCTGGGGCGAGGGCGGCCTGCCGAAGACCCTCCGGGCCAAGCTGGGCCTCGCGGGCGGCCTCGTCCTCGCGGCGCTGGTCGTGACCGTCGGGGCGGCGCAGGCGCGGGTGGCGGCGCCCGTGGTGGCCAAGGAGCACCAGGAGCTGATCGACCGGGTCGACAAGGAGACCGGGGACGCGGACAAGCTCAAGAGCAGCGTCGACAAGCTGCGTGACGACGTCAGCGCACGCCAGCGGGCGGCGCTGAGGTCGAGCGGCGGCAGCGCCGAGGCGGACCTGGTGGGCATGCTGTCGGGTGCCACCGAGGTGCACGGCCCGGGCGTCAAGCTCGTGGTGAACGACGCCAAGGAGGCCAGCACCGGCGGTGACGGCACCAATCCGCGGGAGACGGCGGGGTTCTCCGACACCGGCCGGGTGCGCGACCGTGATCTGCAGCGCGTGGTCAACGGGCTGTGGGCGTCCGGCGCCGAGGCCGTCTCCGTCAACGGGCAGCGGCTGACCGCCCTGTCGGCGATCAGGGCCGCCGGAGACGCGATCCTGGTCGACAACAGGCCGCTCGTGCCGCCGTACACCGTGCTGGCGGTGGGGGACGGGCCCGGACTGAGCAGGGGATTCCAGGACGGTGCCGACGGGCTGTACCTGCACGCCCTGGAGCAGAACTACGGCATCCGCGCCACCATCTCCACCGAACGTGACGTCCGGCTGCCCGCCGCGCCGAGTGTGATCGTACGCACGGCACAGCCGGTACCCGGCAAGACCGAGAACACCGAGAACACCGGAAACACCGAGAAGACGGAGAAGGGCACATCGTGATCGCCGTACTGGGCCTCGTCGTGGGAGTCGTGGCCGGCCTGTTGGTCCGGCCCGAGGTTCCGGCGGTCGTGGAGCCTTACCTGCCGATCGCCGTCGTCGCCGCGCTGGACGCCGTCTTCGGCGGTCTGCGGGCCATGCTGGACGGCATTTTCGACGACAAGGTCTTCGTCGTGTCGTTCCTGTCGAACGTGGTCGTGGCGGCCCTGATCGTGTTCCTGGGCGACAAGTTGGGCGTGGGCGCGCAGCTGTCCACGGGCGTCGTGGTCGTCCTCGGCATCCGCATCTTCTCCAACGCCGCGGCGATCCGGCGGCACGTCTTCCGGGCATGAGGCGATGAGCGACCAGCACAACGGCCCCGGGTACGGCGGCCAGGAGAACCACCGCGACGAGCACTACGGCCATGCGCGCGAGGGCCACGAGCACCATGGCCACGCGCACGGCGGCAAGGAGCGCGGCGAGCACGCGGCCGGGCCGGGAAATCGGCTGCGCAGGGAGCTGCCGGCCGAGGTGCCGGCCCCGGCGCCCGGGGCCGGGCAGGAGGGGGCCGTTCCGCGGCCGGACGACGCGCTGACCGGCCGTCAGCGGCTCGTCAAGGGGCTGTGGCCGCCGCGGGTCAGCCGGCCCCAACTCATCGTCGCCCTGCTTCTCTTCGGCCTCGGCTTCGGCCTGGCCGTCCAGGTGGCGTCCAACAGCGACACCGACAGCGCGCTGCGCGGCGCGCGTCAGGAAGATCTTGTTCGCATCCTCGATGAACTGGATTCGCGTACTCAGCGTCTTGAAGACGAGAAGCAGGGACTCGAAAAGCAGCGGTCGGAGCTGCAGAGCAGCTCCGACCAGGCCGCGGAGGCACGCAAGCAGACCGCCGAGAAGGAACGGCAACTCGGCATCCTCGCGGGCACCGTGGCGGCTCAGGGTCCCGGCATCACCATGACGATCGAGGACACGAAGGGGACGGTCCAGTCGGACATGCTGCTCGACACCATCCAGGAGCTGCGCGCGGCCGGCGCGGAGGCGATCCAGGTCAACGGCGTGCGCGTGGTGGCCAACACCTACTTCGTGGACGCGGGCAAGAGCGTGAGCGTGGACGGGAACAAGATCAACGCCCCTTATCGTTTCAAGGTCATCGGCAAACCGCAGGATCTCGAACCGGCGCTGAACATCCCGGGGGGTGTGGTGCAGACTCTGGAGAAGGAGCAGGCCACGGTCTCCGTCGCACAGTCGGGCAAGATCGTCGTGGACGCCTTGCGACAGGCGAAGCAGCCTGACTACGCTCGGTCGTCCTCCCAGTGAACCGGCGGTGCATGGGGGCAGTCCGGCAGGGGCATGAGGTTGCGGGGGGTCGGCGCACCGACGAGGTGACGCGTGGTGGAAACTGTCTGGTGGGCGCGGACGTTGTGAGGGTGTCCGGGTCGGCCGGTGTCGGCAATCAGGGTTCGTCCTGCCCCACGGGCGGGTCTGTTTCGGTCAAGGGGAATCGCCCGTGAAGTTGTTTGCGAAGTGGTTCGGCAAGAGCGCGCGAGAGAGCGGCGAGAACGCGACCGCTCGTCATCGCGCACAGCCTGACGTACAGGGTCAGCGGCCGCTGTACCGGGACCAGGTGGCTGGTCCGGGCGGTGACATTTCGGGAGGCCAGGGCGCGCCGTCAGTTGACCCTGCCCAGTCCCGCGGCATAGGTTTCGGGCAACCGTCAACCTCAAGTACGGGTGGAGACTTTGCTCCCGGCCCGTACGCGTCCAACGCCCCGGCGGGGCAGCCGCGGCAGGAGGATCCGTCCATGTCGGTCCTGGTGTGTACGAGGTGCGGTAACCGCAACGCGGAGAACGCCCGCTTCTGTTCCAACTGCGGCGCGCCGCTGCGTCCCGGAGCCGTGCCCGAGCGCGCCTCCGAGACGACGTCCACGATCTCGATCTCCGGACTCGAGGCCTACGACGCGGAGGCGACCGGTCAGACGCCGCTCCCGCTGCTGTCGCCGGAGGCGCAGGCCGCGGTGGAGGCGCTGCCGGCGGGCTCGGCCCTGCTGGTGGTGCGCCGGGGCCCGAACTCGGGCAGCCGCTTCCTGCTCGACGGCGACCTGACGACGGCCGGCCGTCACCCGCAGAGCGACATCTTCCTGGACGACGTGACGGTCTCGCGCCGGCATGTGGAGTTCCGCCGCTCGCCGGACGGTTCGTTCACCGTCGCCGACGTGGGCAGCCTGAACGGCACGTACGTCAACCGCGAGCCGATCGACCAGGTCGCCCTGCAGAACGGCGACGAGGTGCAGATCGGCAAGTACCGGCTGGTGTTCCACGCGAGTCGGCAGGGCTTCTGACCCGCCCCCGGACACGCTCCGGGGGCAACCCAGGGAAGGTCCATGCTTCAAACACCGAGCGGCGGTGCCGGAAGCGGTTCCGCCGCCAGGGACAGTGGGCTGATGAGCATCGGCACGGTGCTGAACGTGCTGCGCGAGGAGTTCCCCGAAGTCACCATCTCCAAGATCCGTTTCCTGGAGGCGGAGGGGCTCATCGAACCGCAGCGGACCCCTTCGGGGTACCGCAAGTTCAGCGCCGGTGACGTCGAGCGCCTCGGACACGTCCTGAGAATGCAGCGGGACCACTATCTGCCGCTCAAGGTGATCCGCGAGCATCTCGACGCCATGGAGCGGGGCGAGGCCGCCCCGCTGCCGGTGGTCGGGCGCCAGCGCGCCGGGGACGACGCCCTGGAGGTGCCGGAGGGGCCCACGGTGGCCAGGATCGGCCGGGCCGAGCTGCTGTCGGCCGCGGACATCGGCGAGGCCGAGCTGGAGGAGTGGCAGGCGTACGGGCTCCTGGTCCCCCTGGCGGACGGGTCGTACGACGCGGAGGCGGTCACCGTGGCCTCGCTCGTCGCCGAACTGGGGCGCTTCGGGATCGAGCCGCGCCACCTGCGGGTGATGAAGGCGGCCGCCGACCGGGAGGCCGGGCTGGTCGATCAGGTGGTGGCCCCGCTCAAGCGGCACCGCAACCCGCAGACCAGGGCACTCGCCGAGGCTCGTACGAAGGAGCTGGCGACGCTCACGACGAAGCTGCACGCGGCCCTGGTGAAGACCGCCCTCGGAGTGCGTCTTCCCTGATCCGGGGATGGCCCGCGAAGGGCCGGATCAGGCGGCCTCTCCGGGCCCCGACTACCCAAACGTCCCGGGCACGGCCTAGGGTTGCTGTGTGAACGAGCTCGATGTCGTAGGTGTCCGGGTCGAAATGCCCTCCAACCAACCGATCGTGCTCCTGCGCGAAGTGGGGGGCGACCGTTACCTCCCCATCTGGATCGGGCCGGGGGAGGCGACGGCGATCGCCTTCGCCCAGCAGGGCATGGCCCCGGCCAGGCCGCTGACCCACGACCTGTTCAAGGACGTGCTGGAGGCCGTCGGCCAGGAGCTGACCGAGGTACGCATCACCGACCTGCGGGAAGGCGTCTTCTATGCGGAGCTGGTCTTCGCCAGCGGGGTCGAGGTCAGCGCCCGCCCCTCCGACGCCATAGCGCTGGCCCTGCGCACCGGCACGCCGATCTACGGCAGCGACACGGTGCTGGACGACGCGGGGATCGCCATCCCGGACGAGCAGGAGGACGAGGTGGAGAAGTTCCGCGAGTTCCTCGACCAGATCTCGCCCGAGGACTTCGGCACCAGCAGCCAGTGAGGCGGCCGGAGCGTACGAGTGGCTCATGAGGGCCCTGGCCTGCGAGGCCGGGGCTTTCGGGGGTCCGTGCGCGGTCCGCCGCAGGCCGGTTCCCGGGGCAATTGCCAGCGGCGAGTGAGAGCGTCTTCCGGGTCCCCGCGAGGGCATTCGGCTAGCCTTTCCCCGCGGTGGGACACGGGAAACCACTCCTTGGGTGATTATCACTCGGCGTGCCGAGTGTGGCGATCGTTGACGCACCCCTGGTGACTGCCTACCGTCGAGAAGGCAGGTCAAGGACGGAGGTCGGCGTGAGAACCAGCGGCGACGGTACGGCTGGGGGTGCTCCCGTGCGCGGTTACGGGGAGAGCGGTCCGTACCCGGTTCACAGCAGCGCGGTGGATCACGCTCCGCAGCGACCGACGGCGGTGCCGGGCGGCGAAGGGGCGGCGTCCATGACGTCCGAGGAGGAGATCGGCTACCGGGGGCCCACGGCCTGTGCGGCGGCCGGCATCACCTATCGACAGCTCGACTACTGGGCGCGCACGGGCCTGGTCGAACCGAGCGTGCGGCCCGCGTACGGGTCGGGTACCCAGCGGTTGTACAGCTTCCGGGACGTCGTCGTCCTGAAGATCGTCAAGCGGTTCCTGGACACCGGGGTCTCGCTGCAGAACATCCGGTCGGCCGTGCAGCACCTCAGGGAGCGCGGTTTCCGCGACCTGGAGCGCATGACGCTCATGAGCGACGGCGCGACCGTGTACGAGTGCACCTCGCCGGACGAGGTCCACGCGCTGCTCCAGGGCGGTCAGGGCATCTTCGGGATCGCGGTCGGCGTGGTGTGGCGGGACGTGGAGAGCGCCCTGTCGCAGCTGCACGGCGAGCGCGTCGACACGGGCGAGACGCTGGTCGGGCACAACCCGGCGGACGAGCTGGCGCGGCGCCGCAACCGGGCGGTCTGACCGGCCCCGAAAGGGCCCTGGACCGGCTCCGGCTCCGGTCCTGACATGCGGCCCTGACGCGACGGGTGCCCGGGCGCGGTCGCGTTGTCAGTGCCGTGGTGCAGGATCGGAGACGTGAGGAACGCGCCCACGATCCTGCATCTCGACATGGATGCCTTCTACGCCTCGGCGGAGCAGGCGTCCAAGCCGAGCCTGCGCGGGAAGGCGGTCGTGGTGGGTGGCCTCGGGCCGCGCGGGGTGGTGGCCACGGCGTCGTACGAGGCGCGGGCCTTCGGGGTGCACTCGGCGATGCCCATGGCCCAGGCGCGGCGGCTGGCGCCCCACGCGGCGTATCTGGTGCCGCGCTTCGGTCTCTACCGGGCGGTCAGCGAGCAGGTGATGGGGCTGCTGCGGGAGCTGTCGCCGCTGGTGGAGCCGCTCAGCCTGGACGAGGCGTTCGTGGACCTGGCGGCCTCGGGCGCGGCGTCGGACGCGGAGTCGGCGCGCCGCGCGGGGGTGCGGCTGCGCGAGGACATCCGTGCCGTCACGGGGCTCACCGGGTCGGTGGGGCTCGCCGCGTCCAAGATGCTCGCGAAGATAGCCTCAGAGCGGGCCAAGCCGGACGGTCTGGTGCTCATCGAGCCGGGCACCGAGCGGGCGCTGCTGGGGCCGCTGCCGGTGCGGACCCTGCCGGGGGTGGGGCCGGCCACGGGGGACCATCTGCGGCGGGCCGGGATGACGACCGTCGAGGAACTGGCCGAGGCGGGGGAGGACGAACTCGTACGACTGGTCGGCAAGGCGCACGGGCAGGCGCTGTACGCCATGGCCCTCGCGCGGGACGAGCGGCCCGTGGTGGCCGAGCGGGAGACCAAGTCGGTGTCGGTCGAGGACACGTACGACGTGGACATCCACGACCGGTTGCGGATCGGCCTGGAGGTGCGGCGGCTGGCGGACCGGTGCGTGCGGCGGCTGCGGGAGGCGAGGCTGTCCGGCCGGACGATCGTGCTGAAGGTGCGGCGGTACGACTTCTCGACGCTGACCCGCTCCGAGACGCTGCGCGGGCCCACGGACGACCCGGCGGTGGTGCGGGAGGCGGCCGAGCGGTTGCTGGAGTCCGTGGACACGACGGGTGGGGTGCGACTGCTCGGGGTCGGCGTCTCGGGGCTCGCCGACTACACCCAGGAGGACCTCTTCGCCCAGGCGGCGAGACCCTCGCGGGCGGTGCCGACGGCCCAGGAGCCGGTGCCCGAGCCCGCCGCCGAGGCGTCGGTGCCGGAGCAGCCGCACTGGCGGGCCGGTCAGGACGTGACGCATGCCGAGTTCGGTCACGGGTGGGTGCAGGGGAGCGGGGTCGGCCGGGTGACGGTGCGCTTCGAGACCCCGCAGTCGCCGCCGGGGCGGGTGCGGACGTTCCTGGTGACGGACCCCGACCTGCGGCCGGCGGACCCGCTGCCCCTGGTTCCGACGGCCGCCGCCGGTTCGCCCGCCGGTGACCGCCTGCCGAGCCGCACGGACGGGTCCGGGGCGTCGGCCGGGCGGTGACTGCCACGGGCGGGGCATGCGCCCCGGGGTCGGGAGGGGCCAGGTGCTATGTCTCCTCGGAGCCCGCCAACTTGCCGAAGTCGTGGTCCGCGGCCGGGCCGGGGGTCACGTCGAGGCCGTAGTGGTGGTAGAGCTGGAGTTCCTGCTCGGGGGAGAGGTGGCGGCCCACGCCGAAGTCGGGGGCGTCCTTGATCAGGGAGCGGTCGAAGGGCACGTGGAGGGTGCCCTCGACGAGTTCGCTGGGCTCCAGGGGGACGAACGCGTCGCGGGAGAAGAGGCCGGTGCGTATGGCCGCCCATTCGGGGACGCCGGTGGCGTCGTCCAGGTACACCTCGTCGATGGTGCCGATCTTGGTGCCATTGCGGTCGAACGCCTTGCGGCCGATCAGGTTGCGCGGATCGATGTCGGTCTGCACGGTCCCTCTCCCTCCAATTGGTCGCAACTCATCCGTAAGCACTACGAAAGAGCACATTCAGTGCGGCGGCCACTTGAGAACCAGCCGTTGACCTCGCTGGTAGGCTGATTGCGGCTGCTGACCCCATGCGGGAGAGTCCTCCGACCCACCTCGGAGGCGCCGAAGGAGCAAATCCTCCCCGGAATCTCTCAGGCTCACGTACCGCATGGACGAGGTCACTCTGGAAAGCAGGGCGGGTGTCGACGGCTTCCGCTCTCACCGACGGTGAAAGCCGGCGCCCCTGTCGGGTGTCCGGTGAAGCTCTCAGGTCGAGATGACAGAGGGGGAGGCCGTCCGGGCACCCGCGCCGTGGTGCCCCTCGAAGGTCGCGTCAGACCAGGAGGCCTCCGCAATGACCGCCCATCGCATTCCGCTCTCCGAGCTCGAAGCGGGCATCCCCTTCGAACAGCGCCACATCGGGCCCGACCAGGAGTCGCGGGCCAAGATGCTCGCGCAGGTCGGCTACGGCTCCCTGGACGAGCTGACCGCCGCCGCGGTGCCGGATGTGATCAAGAACGCCGACGCCCTCGACCTGCCGGGCGCCCGGACCGAGGCCGAGGTGCTGGCCGAGCTGCGCTCGCTCGCCGACCGCAACCAGGTCCTCGGCTCCATGATCGGCCTGGGTTACTACGGCACCTTCACCCCGCCGGTGATCCTGCGCAACGTGCTGGAGAACCCGGCCTGGTACACGGCCTACACGCCCTACCAGCCGGAGATCTCCCAGGGCCGCCTGGAGGCCCTGCTGAACTTCCAGACCATGGTCGCCGACCTCACCGGTCTGCCCACCTCCGGCGCCTCCCTGCTGGACGAGGGCACGGCCGCCGCCGAGGCCATGGCGCTGTCCCGGCGCATGGGCAAGAACAAGAAGGGCCTGTTCCTGGTCGACGCGGACGCCCTGCCGCAGACCATCGCCGTCATCCAGACCCGCGCCGAGCCGACCGGCGTCGAGGTCGTCGTGGCCGACCTCGGCGCGGGCATCCCGGCCGACATCGCCGCTCGTGACATCAACGGCGTGCTGATCCAGTACCCCGGCGCCTCGGGTGCCGTGCGCGACATCAAGCCGGTCATCGAGCAGGCGCACGAGCTGGGCGCGCTCGTCACCGTCGCCGCCGATCTGCTCGCCCTCACCCTGCTGACCTCCCCGGGCGAGCTGGGCGCCGACATCGCCGTCGGCACCACCCAGCGCTTCGGCGTCCCGATGGGCTTCGGTGGCCCGCACGCGGGCTACATGGCGGTGCACGAGAAGTTCGCCCGCAGCCTCCCCGGCCGCCTGGTCGGCGTGTCCGTCGACGCCGACGGCAACAAGGCCTACCGGCTGGCCCTGCAGACCCGTGAGCAGCACATCCGGCGCGAGAAGGCCACCAGCAACATCTGCACCGCGCAGGTGCTGCTCGCCGTCATGGCCGGCATGTACGCGGTCTACCACGGCCCCGAGGGCCTGAAGACCATCGCCCGGCGCACCCATCGGTACGCGACGCTCCTCGCCGAGGGCCTGAAGGCCGGCGGCGTCGAGATCGCGCACGGCGCCTTCTTCGACACCGTCACCGCGCGCGTGCCCGGCATGGCCGCCGAGATCGTCGCCGCCGCCCGGGACAAGGGCGTCAACCTGCGTCTGGTCGACGCCGACCAGGTCTCCGTCGCCTGCGACGAGACCACCACGCGGGCGCGGCTGGAGGCCGTCTGGTCCGCCTTCGGCGTCGAGGCCGACATCGAGGCGCTGGACGCGGCCGCCGGCGACACGCTGCCCGAGGCGCTGCTGCGCGGCGACGACTACCTCGCCCACCCGGTCTTCCACCAGCACCGCTCCGAGACCGCGATGCTGCGCTACCTGCGCAAGCTGGCCGACCGCGACTACGCGCTCGACCGCGGCATGATCCCGCTGGGCTCCTGCACCATGAAGCTCAACGCGACCACCGAGATGGAGCCGATCACCTGGCCCGAGTTCGGCGAGCTGCACCCCTTCGCGCCCGCCGAGCAGGCCGCGGGCTACCTCACGCTCATCCACGAGTTGGAGGACCGCCTCGCCGAGGTCACCGGCTACGACAAGGTCTCCCTCCAGCCGAACGCCGGCTCCCAGGGCGAACTGGCCGGTCTGCTGGCCGTCCGCGGCTACCACCGCGCGAACGGCGATGACCAGCGCACCGTCTGCCTCATCCCGTCCTCCGCGCACGGCACCAACGCCGCCAGCGCCGTGATGGCCGGCATGAAGGTCGTCGTCGTCAAGACCTCCGAGGACGGCGAGATCGACGTCGAGGACCTGCGGGCCAAGATCGAGCAGCACCGCGAGCAGCTGGCCGTGCTGATGATCACCTACCCGTCGACGCACGGTGTCTTCGAGGAGCACGTCGCCGACATCTGCGCCCGGGTGCACGAGGCCGGCGGCCAGGTGTACGTCGACGGCGCCAACCTGAACGCCCTGGTGGGCCTCGCCAAGCCGGGCCACTTCGGCGGCGACGTCTCGCACCTGAACCTGCACAAGACCTTCTGCATCCCGCACGGCGGCGGCGGTCCCGGCGTCGGCCCGGTCGCGGTCCGCTCGCACCTGGCGCCGTACCTGCCCAACCACCCGTTGCAGCCGGCGGCCGGCCCGGAGACGGGCGTGGGCCCGGTCTCGGCGGCGCCGTGGGGCTCGGCGGGCATCCTGCCGATCTCGTGGACGTACGTCCGGCTGATGGGCGGCGAGGGCCTCAAGCGCGCCACCCAGGTGGCCGTGCTGTCCGCGAACTACATCGCCAAGCGCCTGGAGCCGCACTTCCCGGTGCTGTACACCGGCCCCGGCGGCCTGGTCGCGCACGAGTGCATCATCGACCTGCGTCCGCTGACCAAGGCGACCGGCGTGAGCGTGGACGACGTGGCCAAGCGCCTGATCGACTACGGCTTCCACGCGCCGACCATGTCGTTCCCGGTGGCTGGCACGCTGATGATCGAGCCGACCGAGTCGGAGGACATCACCGAGCTGGACCGGTTCTGCGACGCGATGATCGCCATCCGCGCGGAGATCGAGAAGGTCGGCTCCGGCGAGTGGCCCGCGGAGGACAACCCGCTGCACCACGCGCCGCACACCGCGGGCGCGCTCGGCGGCGAGTGGACGCACGCCTACAGCCGCGAGGAGGCCGTCTTCCCGGCCGGGGTCTCGGTGGCCGACAAGTACTGGCCGCCGGTGCGCCGCATCGACCAGGCCTTCGGCGACCGCAACCTGGTCTGCTCCTGCCCGCCGCTGGACGCCTACGAGGACTGACCGAGGCGTGGTCCCGCGCGCGTAGTCACGCCCCCGAGGGCCCTGTCCGGACGTCCGACGTCCGGGTGGGGCCCTCGTTTTACGCGGTCGCCAGCGCCACTTCGGTCGCCTTGACCAGGGCCACCACGTCGGAGCCCACGAACAGGCCCAGCTCGGTGGCCGCGTCCTTGGTGATGGCCGCGGTCAGCTCACCGCCCGGGACGGAGATCCGCACGGTCGCCATGACGGCACCCGTGGTCAGCCCGACCACCGCGCCGGGAAGCTGGTTGCGGATCGACAGGCCCTCGACGTGGTGCGTGGCGACGGAGACCTCGGTCGACTTCACCAGGGCGCGCACCGGCACGCCGGGGGCGAGGGCCAGGTCCTCGGCGGCCGCCAGGGTGATGGCCGCGGTGAGGGCCTGGCCGCCGTCCAGACGGATCTCGACGGTGGCCATGGCCTCGCCCGGGTGGACCGCGGTGACGGTGCCGGGGAGCTGGTTGCGGATGCTCAGGGTCATGGGCACCCACCGTAGGGCGCCCGCCGGGTCAGGCGGGGTATGCGTGGGTCTGGGTCGCTTTGACTGTCGCCCAGACCGGTGCACCCGGGTGCAGGCCGAGATCGGCGGCGGCCGGCGTGGTGAGGTCGGCGGCGAGCGGCAGCTCACCCGTGAGGTCGGCGCGGATCTGGTCGCCGTGCGTCTCCAGGCCGGCCACCTCGCAGCGCCACAGGTTACGGGCGCTGGCACCGGTGGGCCGGTCCCGGAAGAGGGTCACGGCGGAGGGCGGGAAGGCCACGAAGGCCGGTCCGGACAGCGCCTCGGCGGTGGTGATCGAGGGCCCGGCGGCCAGCCGTACGGTGTGGCCCGCGGCCTTGCCCCGGTAGAGGTTGAGGCCGACGAGCCGGGCGATGTAGTCGGTGCGCGGGCGGCGGGCGATGTCGGCGGGGGCGCCCTCCTGGACGACCCGGCCGTGCTCCACCACCACCAGGCGGTCCGCGAGCACCATGGCGTCCAGCGGATCGTGGGTGACGAGGACGGCGACCGCCTCGAACTCGGCCAGATGGCGGCGGAGCTGGGCGCGGACCTCCAGCCGGGTACGGGCGTCCAGCGCGGCCAGCGGTTCGTCCAGCAGGAGCAGCCTGGGCCGGGTGGCCAGGGCGCGGGCGAGGGCCACGCGCTGGGCCTGGCCGCCGGAGAGCCTGCGGGGCCTCGCGCCCGCGTGCTCGGCGAGCCCCATGCGCTCCAGCCAGCCCGCGGCCACCGCGCGGGCCTCCGCCTTGCCCAGGCCCTGGCAGCGCGGCCCGAACGCCACGTTGTCCAGCGCGGACAGGTGCGGGAAGAGGAGATAGTGCTGGAAGACGACGCCGACCGGGCGGGACTCCGGCGGTACGCGCTCCAGCGGGGCGCCGTCCAGCCGGAGATGGCCCTCGCGCAGCGGCACCAGGCCGGCCAGCACGCGCAGCGCGGTGGTCTTGCCCGCGCCGTTGGGGCCCAGCAGGGCGACCACCTCGCCGGGCGCCGCCGTCAGGGCCACGTCCAGCCGGAAGCCGTCCCGGTCCACGACGAGCCGGGCGTCGAGCCCCGGCCGGTCGAGCCCCGGCCGGCCGGTCGCCCGGGGCTCGGGGGCGTCGGCGCCGGCCGAGGGCGCCGGGTTCTTGGCCGCGGGGCCGGCCGGCGGTGTCGTACCTCCTCCTTCCGGCACGGTCACACCCCCGTCAGCCATCGGTCGCGCAGCCCCGCCAGCACCGCGATGGAGACGGCCAGCAGGACCAGGCTCAGCGAGATCGCCGCCTCGGGGTCGTTCTGCAGGGCGAGGTAGACCGCGAGGGGCATGGTCTGGGTGCGGCCGGGGAAGTTGCCCGCGAAGGTGATCGTCGCGCCGAACTCGCCGAGCGCCCGCGCCCAGGCCAGCACGGCGCCCGCCGCGATCCCGGGCGCGATCAGCGGCAGCGTCACCCGGCGGAACGCGGTGAAGCGGGAGGCGCCGAGCGTGGTGGCCGCCTCCTCGAAGCGTGGGTCGGCGGCGCGCAGGGTGCCCTCCACGCTGATGACCAGGAACGGCATCGCGACGAAGGCCTCCGCGAGCACGACCCCGGTGGTGGTGAACGGCAGCGTGATCCCGAACCAGGCGTCGAGCCATCTGCCGACGACGCCGTTGCGGCCCAGGGCGAGCAACAGGGCCACACCGCCGACGACCGGCGGCAGCACCAGCGGCAGGGTCACCAGGGCGCGGACCAGACCGCGTCCGGGGAAGTCGGTGCGGGCCAGCAGCCAGGCCAGCGGCACGCCGAGGACGAGGCTGACGGCGGTCGCCGCGGTGGCGCTGACCAGCGACAACTGGAGCGCCTGCCACACTTCGGCGCTGGTCAGCTGGTGCGGCAGGCTCCGCCAGGGGGCGCGGACCAGCAGCGCGAGCAGGGGCAGCAGCAGGAAGGCGAGGGCCAGGACGCCGGGGAGGAGGAGGGGCAGGGGGACCCCGCGGCGGCCGGTGGCGTGGCCGCGGCGGGGTGTCGTACCGAGGCCGGAGCCGGCGGTGGGGGTCATGGCTTGAGGAACCCGGCCTCGCCCAGCACCCGCCGGCCCTCGGCGGACCGTACGAGGGCGATGAACGCCTTGGCGGTCTCCGGGTGCTCGGCGTTCTTCAGCAGGGCGATCGGGTAGTCGTTGACGGCCTTGGCGGACTCGGGGAACTCCACGCCCGCCACCTTGCCGCCCGCGGCGCGCACGTCGGTCCGGTACACCACCGCCGCGTCGGCCTCCTTCAGCTCGACCTTGTTCAGGGCGCTCTTGACATCCTGCTCGTAGGAGACCGGGGTCAGCTTGAGGTGGCCGGCGTCCAGGGCCTTCTGGGCGGCGGCGCCGCAGGGCACCGTCCTGTCGCACAGGACGACCTTCAGGCCGGGCTTGGTGAGGTCCTTCAGGGACGCGACCTTGCCGGGGTTGCCGGGCAGGGTGGCGATCTCCAACTGGTTGCGGACGAAGGTCACCGGGGCGCCGGTCGCGTCCTTGGCGTCCGTCACGGTCGCCATGGTCTTGGGGCTGGCGGCGGCGAAGACATCGGCTGGGGCGCCACCGGTGACGCTCGCGGCGAGGGTGTCGCTGCCGCCGAAGCTGAAGCGGACCTCGGTGCCCGGGTGCCGCTGCTCGAACTCCTTGCCCATGGCGGTGAAGCTCTCCTGGAGCGAGGCGGCGGCGAACACGGTGATGGTGCCGGACAGCTTGGCGGAGGCGGCACCCGGCTTGTCCGACGCGGCGTCCGAGGAGTCGGACGACGAGGAGCAGGCGCTGAGGGCCAGCAGGGCGGCGGCTGCCGCACCGGCCGGAAGCGGCAGCCGCCGGGTCCGGCGCGCGGAAGGGGTCGTCACGGTTCTGCTCCTCGCGTTGGGCGAATCTGCCGTGCCGCGATGATACTGCCGCATCTGCCAGGTGGAAGAGCCCTATCTCATCGCATGAGCAGCGAACTCGGGCGACGTGGCTAGCATGTGCGTCCTTGTCCGGCTGGTCACGAGCGGTCGATATGGACGTTTGTCGACTTCACTCGGGCCGTGGCCTCCACCCCGACCTCCAGGCCGAGTTCCTCGACGGCCTCACGGGTCAGCAGGGACACCAGCCGGTGGGGGCCCGCCTGGATCTCCACCTGGGCGGCGACGTCGCCGAGCTTGATGGCGGTGACGATGCCGGGGAAGGCGTTGCGCACGGAGG
The DNA here is from genome assembly GCF_040706415.1 of Streptomyces sp. NPDC048106. Classification (NCBI taxonomy): domain Bacteria; kingdom Bacillati; phylum Actinomycetota; class Actinomycetes; order Kitasatosporales; family Streptomycetaceae; genus Streptomyces; species Streptomyces sp. NPDC048106. Next base: position 18,057 of record NZ_JBEZND010000070.1, read on the forward strand.
TGTGGGAGGTGGTCTCCTCCTCGCCGCTGCCGCCCTTGGCCAGTTCGACGGAGAAGGCGGCGAGGTCCCGGCCGTCGATGAGCCGCCGGCCCGCCTCGTCGCGATGGGTGGCCACCCGGCCCGCGTCGGCCCAGCGGCGGGCGGTGTCCGGGCTGACGCCGAGCAGCCGTGCCGCCTGGCCGATCGTGTAGGACTGCATGGCGAGAACGATAGGGCGCGGCTCAGCCCGTGTGCACACGCGGCCTGCGCGACCGGTTCCGTTCCGCCTCGCGCAGCACCTCGCGGGTGACCGGGGCGACCTCGCCCTGGCCGAAGAGGAAGAAGCGCAGGAAGTTGGCGAACGGGCTGCCCTCGGTCCACTCGAAGTAGATGTGCGGGGTGCAGCCGGTGACGTCGCGGACGTGCAGCAGCAGCGCCGCCAGGGCGTTCGGGATGGAGGCCGACTCCAGCGTCAGCACCCGGTAGCGCTCGTGCATGACCTCGCCGCGCACCGTCAGGCTCGCCTCGAACTCGGACGGGTCGGTGACCGTCACCTCGACGAAGACGAAGTCCTCCTGCTCCGGCATGTCGTTGTCGGCGCGGATCTGCTCGATCTTGTCGCGGTACTCGGCCTTGTCGCGGTGGCCGGGCTCGTTCGCGATGAACCGCATCTTGCGGCTGGCCATGTCCCGGATGAATCGTTCCGCCAGCGGATCGAGCGTCACGCTGGTCACGCGCAGCTCGAAGGCGCGGGCCAGCCGGGACAGCAGCGAGACCAGGATGATGCCGACGATGAAGCAGGCACCGATCTTCACGCCGTCGGGACGCTCGATGACGTTGACCACCGTGGTGTAGAGGAACACCACCGAGATGACGGCGAAGCCGATGGTCCAGCGGCGCTGTCCGGCCTTGCGCGCGGCGATGGTCACCGCGATCGCCGCGGAGCTGATCAGCACCAGCACACCGGTGGCGTAGGCACCGCCCTGCTTGTCCACGTTGGCGTCGAAGATCCAGGTCACCAGGAACGCGACCAGCGTGAAGACGATGACCATGGGGCGCACCGCGCGCGCCCAGTGCGGGGCCATGCCGTACCGGGGCAGATAGCGCGGCATCAGGTTGAGCAGGCCCGCCATGGCGGACGCGCCGGCGAACCACAGGATGCAGATGGTCGAGACGTCGTAGATCGTGCCGAAGGCGCCGCCGATGTACTGGTGCGCGAGATAGGCGAGGGCACGGCCGTTGGCCGGGCCGCCCGGCTGGAACTCCTTCTCCGGGATCAGCAGGGTGGTGATGAAGCTACTGGTGATCAGGAAGCAGCTCATGATGACGGCCGCGGTGGTCAGCAGCTTCTTGGCGTCCCGGATCCGGCCGGTCGGGTGCTCCTCGGTGTCGCCCGGGTCGCCCTTGACGTGGGGCATGACCGCGATGCCGGTCTCGAATCCGGACAGACCGAGGGCGAGTTTCGGGAAGACGATCAGGGCCACGCCGATCATCACGAAGATGTTCCCGTGCTGCGCGGTCAGGGCGTTGGTCCAGTCGGTGACCACGTGCTCGGCGGTGATGACGTGCCACAGGCCGACGATCACGACGACCATGTTGAGCACGAGATAGACGCCCACCAGGGCGACCGCGACCCCGATCGCCTCCAGGAAGCCCTTGAGGAAGACCGCGCCGAGCAGCGCCACGAGCAGCAGCGTGATGACCATCTGCTTGCCTTGCAGGGCGTTCGCCAGATGAGGGTTCTCCACCAGGTGGGTGGAGGCGTCGGCGGCCGACAGGGTGATGGTGATCAGGAAGTCGGTGGCCGCGAACCCCAGCAGGGTCAGCACGAACAGCTTGCCCTTCCAGAAGGACAGCAGCCGCTCCAGCATCGCGATGGAGCCCTCGCCGTGCGGGCTCTCCTCGGCCACGCGCCGGTAGACCGGCAGCGCGCCCGCCAGGGTGACGAGCACCAGCACGATGGTCGCGATCGGGGACACCAGACCGGCCGCGAGCGCGGCGATGCCCGGCTGGTAGCCGAGGGTGGAGAAGTAGTCGACACCGGTCAGGCACATCACCCGCCACCAGCGCTGGCCCTTGTGCGCAGGCTCGGGCTGGGCGTGCGGTCCGGTGAGGCCACCGCTCTTGCCCATGTCGGACAGGCCCTCCAGCATCCAGGCGCGCAGGCGGCCGGTACTGGGAGGGTGCTCGGTCGTGGCCATCGGTGTGCTCCTGGTGTGGGGCTCAGCTCTTTTCGGCCATCACACGGACGGCGGCACCAGCGTAAGCAGAGCGTGACGCCTGGGCCTCCGGATCCGAGGCGGGGCGGCGTCAATCTTGCGTTAAGAATGGCGCGGTGCCGTCAGGGCCGCATCAGGAAGCCGAGGCGGGAGCGGGTCACCAGGGGCTGGGTCGAACGAGTCGGCGAGGGGCGTCTCCGAGGGGTCGGTGACCACCGAGTGTCATCTTCCGGCGAGTCTTCCGGGGTGCCGTCCGCGGCCCGGTCACTCCAGGCCGGACGCCCGGAAGACCGCCCGGGCCGTCTCGCTGTCCAGGCGGCGCGCGAGCCGGTCGAGGTCGGCGGTGCCGCAGCGCAGGGTGCCGCCGGCCAGGGCCTGGCGGACGCCGTCGTCGAGGCGGTGCCACAGGACGGGGTTGCGGGCCAGCACCTCCGGATCGATCTCCACCCGGTCGCCCAGGAGGTCGCGCAGCACCAGCCGCCGGGTGACGCCGTCCAGCGGGCGGACCGCGACCAGCAGATCGGTGCGGACCCGGCGGGTGCGCAGCAGACGCCTGCTGGCCAGCCAGCCGTCCCCGGCGGACACCCGGGCCGGGTACAGGACGAGGAGCAGGAGCAGGGCCAGGGCACACCACAGCAGGCCCCGCCACCAGGTGAGCGAGCCCGCCGCGCCGTCGACGCAGAGCAGCAGCGCGAGCAGGGCGGCGGCGCAGCGCACGGAGGTGCGCACCTCGCCGGCCCACCCGCGGTCGTGCGCGACGGTCCCGGCGGTGGGCGGGTGGTGGCCCGCCGGCCGGGGCCGGGTGCGGTCGCTGTACTCCATGACCTCGACGGTAGTCAGCCGGGGGACGGGCGGCACGCTGCCCTGACGGCGCCTTGACGGCGGGGGCCGCGTTCTTGACGGGGCCCCTACGGTCTCGCGCCCTCTCGGCGGTTCGACGAGCCGCCGGCGCGTTCACAGGCCCCTGGTGTCCAGGGGCAGGTGCCAGGCGTTGCGCCGGTGGACGGCGAGCAGCTGGGACTCCAGCGGGGACGGCGGTACCGCGAGGACCGGGCAGCCGGCGTGGCCGAGGCAGTGCCGGCGGACCCGGCCGGAGAAGGGCCGCTGGAGGCCGCGCCGGCCCGCGCCCACGACCAGCAGGTCGTCCTCGCGGTCCGCGATCGCCACCAGCGCCCGGCCCGCAGCGCCGCGCACGACGAGGGCGCGCATCGGCACGCCGGGCCCCCTGCCGCCGAAGACCTCCTCCAGCACCGCGAGCAGCCGCTCCCCGGCCAGCCGCTGCCACTCCTCGTCGGGCACGGCCACGGCGGGCGAGCGGCGTCCGGCCGGATCGCCGCCCGGCGGTTCCCAGGCCAGCACCGGCCACAGCTCGGCCCCCAGCCGCCGGGCGAGCGGGCCGGCCCGCCGCAGGGCCGTGATGCTGCCCAGGGAGCCGCTCACCCCGACCACCACGCGCGCCACCACCAGGGCGTCGTGACCGGACATGACTCACCGTTCCTCACCGGTGTCCCGTGCCGTCTCCTTCCATCCCACCCCCGCGGCGGGGATACGACCAGCGGAGACGGGCCCGGTGCGCCCCGGAACGCGTCGGGGCCGGTCGCGCACCTGGTGGGTGCGGCCGGCCCGTCGGGTCGTCGCCGTCCTCGCGGGACAGCGGGGTCAGGCGGCGGTCATCACCTCGTCCACGCCGAGCGGGCGGTGCGGGGCGATGACGCGGCCGTCGGGCAGCAGCTCACCGGTGTCCTCGAAGAGCAGGACGCCGTTGCACAGCAGACTCCACCCCTGTTCCGGGTGGTGCGCCACGAGCCGGGCGGACTCCCGGTCGGCGGACTCGGCTGGCGGGCACGGCGGCTGGTGCTGGCACATGGGTGGGATCTCTCGCTCTGTGGTGGTCATGGCGTCCCCCGTCATGCAGTCGTTCGGAAGCCAGTGTTGCCCCACGGGCCTTGTTCCGCAGGGATTTCGAGGCACCGCTTCCCCGAGGGTGAGGACGCGTCACCCGGGCGGGCGGTTCGATCCAACTACCTGGTCATTTCGGGTGGTTCGCCCTGGCCGGGACGGACTAGTAGTGCTCCGTTAGGTCTGTCTTGATCTTGGTGTCGTCTTGCCGGGCAGACGTTGGTGGCAGGTGGTGCAGATCCCGGTCCAGCAGTTCAGCAGGTCTTGGAGGGTGTCGAGGATCTGGTAGAAGGTGAGTCCGGGGTGTCGGCTTTTGGGTCCAGCCGCTGCTCGGTGAGGAAGGCATGAGCGGCGGTGACGAGGGTGGTGTGGTGGTGCCAGCCGCGCCAGGAGCGGCC
>NZ_JBEZND010000071.1:0-21289 GCF_040706415.1 Streptomyces sp. NPDC048106
GCCGATGCCGTACAGAAGGTCGGCAACGGCCATCCCGGTACGGCGATGAGCCTGGCCCCCGCCGCCTACACCCTCTTCCAGAAGGTGATGCGGCATGCCCGGCGGCCACCATGCGCTGGAGCAGCGGGGGAGCGGCGTACAGCGGCTCCTTGAACTCGGCGTACATCGATTCGGCCACGGCCTGCGCCGTCTCCAGTCCGATGAGGTCGAGCAGCCGCAGCGGCCCCATCGGGTGGGCGCAACCCAGTTCCATGCCGCGGTCGACGTCCTTGGGACTCGCCGCGCCGGACTCCACCATGCGAATCGCGGCGAGCAGATACGGCACCAGCAGAGCGTTGACGACGAAGCCGGAGCGGTCGGGCGCCTGGATGACCTCCTTGCCGAGACCCTCGACGGCGAACGCGCGGGCGCGGGCCACCGTGCCGGCGCTGGACGTGAGGGCGGGAATCACCTCGACCAGCTTCTGCACCGGTACGGGGTTGAAGAAGTGCAGGCCGATGACGTGCGAGGACCGGCCCGTGGCCACGGCGAGGTCGACGATCGGGATCGAGGAGGTGTTGGTGGCGAGGACGGCGTCGGGGTCGGCGATGACTTTGTCGAGCTGCCGGAAGAGGTCGAGCTTGATCTCCCGGTTCTCGGCGACGGCCTCGATGACGAACTGCCGGTCGGCCAGGGCACCTAGGTCGTGACTGAAGGTCAGCCGGGCGAGCGCCTGGTCGCGGTCGGCCTCGGTGAGCTTGCCCCGCCGCACCCCGCGTTCAAGCGAGGCGATGACACGCTCACGGCCGGCGGCAGCGAACCCCGGGGTCGACTCGGCGACGGTGACGTCGAGACCTCGCAACGCGGCGACCTCCGCGATGCCGGAGCCCATGAGGCCGCAGCCGACGACGCCGAGACGGGTGATGTCAGACATGGAGAACCTTTCTGAAAGCCACTGCTGAGACTGAGCTGCTGCCGAAGCCGCATGGGAAGGATCCGGCGGTCAGCGCTCGTGGACCGCACGGACGGTCACACCCGCGACCGTCCGGGAGGCGTTGCTCCGGTCGTGCAGCCACTCCCGGAGGGCGAACTTCTTGATCTTGCCGCTGGCCGTGCAGGGCAGGGCATCAACGAGGAAGAGGCTCTCGGGGATCTTCTGCGCTGCAACCTGGCAGGACATCAGGTGCTCGGCGATCTCCTCCAGAGTGAGCTCGCGCCCCTCGCCGGTCACAACGAACGCGCAGGCGCGCTCACCCGTACGGGCATCGGGCCCGGCGACGACGGCGACCTCGGCGACGGCGGGATGCTCCCCGAGGAGCTTCTCCACCTGGCGCACGCTGATCTTCTCGCCGGAGCGGTTGACGACGTCCTTGAGGCGGCCTTCGATGCGGAGGGCACCGTCCTCGTCGAACCGCGCCAGGTCGCCGCTGCGGAACCAGCCGTCCGGCGTGAACGCGGCGTCGTTGAGCCGCTCGTCGAGATAGCCGAGGCAGGTGTCCGGCCCGCGCCACCACACCTCGCCGAGGGCGCCCCGCGGAGCCGGCCGGTCCGTGCCGTCCACGACGACGACCTCGGTCGGGGCCAGCGGCAGGCCGTCCGTCCGTGTACGGATCCCGGCCGCGTCCCAGCGGCTCGCCGTCGTCACAGAAGGGCCCTCGGTCGCCCCGTACATCCGGGTCACCACGCCGAGGCGGGCCGCGGCCCGGCGCGCGAGGTCGTCGGGGATGTCCGCGCCGCCGCACACGAGGTAGCGGATTGCCGTCACCGTCACGTCCGCGGCCTCGGCGGCGGCGAGCAGATCCGACAGGAAGGGCGTGGAGAAGATGGAGAAGCTCGCCCCGGCATCGGTGATCCGGCGCAGGGCCGTCTCCGGCTCCCACCGGTCCTGGAGGACCACCGGCGCGCCGAGCAGGAAGGGCAGCACGAGAGCGCAGTTGACCCCGGTGACATGGGTGACCGGGGAGGGGTTGAAGATCACGTCGCGTTCGTTGAGCGTGAACCGGTCGATCAACGAGGAGTTCTCGAAGACCACGGTGTTGTGGCTGTGCAGCACACCCTTGGGGTCCGCGGTCGTCCCGGACGTGTAGAGCAGCAGACAGACCTGGTCGGGGTGGGGCTCGGGCAGTGCGCGCACGGTTGCTTCGGGGTCGGCGCCGGCCGAGTCCAGGAACGTGTCCCAGCCGATCGCGCCCCCTTCTGTGCCGTCGCCACCGATGACCACCAAGTCCCGCAGCTCGGGAAGCTCCCCGCGCAGAGTCTCGTAGAGGCCCGGATAGTCGAAGCCCCGATAGCGGCCAGGCACGAAGGCGATCTTCGTGCGGGCCTGGCCGAGGATGAAGCGCAACTCGTTGCCCCGGTAGATGGGCACGATCGGGTTGGCGACCGCGCCCACTTTCATGACCGCCTGGAACAAGACCATGGCCTCCGCCCGGTTGGGCAGTTGGAACGAGACGACGTCGTCCTGCCCGACCCCGCGGGCGTGCAGGGCGGCGGCCAGCTTCGTCGCCTGCCGGTCGACGTCGGCGAACGTCAGACGGCGCTCGCCGTCGACCACGGCGAGCGCGTCCGGCCACAGCGTGGCGGCCCGGCGCAGATACCGGGCGACCGGCTGGTCCCGCCACGCCCCGTCGGCCCGGTACCGGGCGGCGCGTTCGGCCGTCGGGGGATGCGTCGGCCACATCAGGTGCCTCCTGGGGTTGTCTCGGATCGCAGGCCGCGGGGTCCTTCACGACCGGCGCACGCACGGGGGGTGTCAGACGTTGCGCCGATAGGCGCCGCCGACCTCGAGAACGCCTCGGTGATCTGCTGGAGCGAGCAGACCCGCGCCGCGCCCATCAGCACGGCGAAGACGTTCGCGCCGCTGGTCGCCGCGTGCCGCAGAGCTGCCAGGGCCTGGCTCGCCGCGTCCTCGTGACGGGACCGGAAGTCCTGCACCCGGTCGAGCTGGGAGCGCTTCTCTTCCTGGGGCGCGGGCGAGTTCGACCACGGGCGTGCTCTGCCCGTCGTCGGCGTGCGGGTTGCGAAACGTGTTGACCCCGATGAGCGGCAGCGTCGTCGAAGGTGGCGGCACTGGTGCCGAACGCGGGCGTCTCCTCGGGCCGTGACCCGAACGCCTTCCAGTTGCGGACCAGTTGACGGCCTACGTCGCGCAGGGCGTCCGCCGCCCCGCGCCGCTCGAACTTGTTGATGGCGACGACGTCCGCGAAGTCGAGCATGTCGATCTTCTCAAGCTGGGACGCCGCCCCGAACTCGGGCGTCATCGCGTACAGCGACACATCCGCGAACGGCACGATCGCGGCGTCGCCCTGCCCGATGCCGGGTGCCTCGACGACGATCAGGTCGTATCCGGCCGCCTTGCACGCCGTGACCGACTCGCCGAGACCCTCCGGGAGTTCGCTGCTGTCGCGCGTGGCGAGTGAGCGGAAGAAGATCCGGTCGCCGTCGTGGGAGTTCATCCGGATGCGGTCGCCGAGCAGGGCGCCGCCACCGCGCCGCCGCGTCGGGTCCACGGCCGGCACGGCCACGCGCAGCGTGTCGCCCTGGTCGATACGGATCCTACGAACGAGTTCGTCGGTCAGCGACGACTTGCCCGAGCCGCCCGTGCCCGTGATCCCGAGCACCGGCACCTGCCGTGCAGCGGCGGCCTTCTCCAGCTTCCGCAGGTCCGCGTCCGGGACCGTGTCGGCCGCGGCGGCGGACAACAGCCGGGCCGCTGCCGGGCGTTCGTCGGCCAGTACCCGGTCGGCCCCGGCGGGCGCATCCTCCCACGGCGCGGTGTCGCACGCATTGATCACCGCCTGGATCATGCCGACCAGGCCGAGCCGCTGTCCGTCCTGTGGCGAGAAGATCCGCCCACCGGCCCGAGCCGGCCGTTCGGTCTCCTGCGGCACGATCACACCGCCGCCTTCGCCGAACACGCGCACATGTCCCGCGCCGCGCTCCGGGAGCAGTTCCACCAGGTACTCGAAGTACTCGATGTGGCCGCCCTGACAGGAGCTCACGGCGACCCCCTGGACATCCTCCTCCAGGGCGGCGTCGACCACTTCGCTCACCGAGAGGTTGTGCCCGAGGTGGATCACTTCCGCGCCCTGGGCCTGAAGGATGCGCCGCATGATGTTGATCGAGGCGTCGTGCCCGTCGAAGAGGCTGGAGGCGGTCACAAAGCGGACGGGATGCCGAGCGTGGTACGGCCGCGCCACCGTGTCGCCTGCGGACATGTGCACTCCTGACTGCCCCCGCCCGCGTCGAGGAGGGGGCGGATACTCACAGAGACTTCCACATATTGAACTGAAGTCGGTACAAGCTTCAAGCCAATTATTGAAGTCAGTTCAGTTCGGTGAAAGGCTCGGAGAGGTCGCACCCACGTGATGCCAGGGAGGAACCATGCTCGCCGCCAGGCTGTACGGAGCGAAGGATCTGCGGATCGAGGAGATGCCCGAACCGGAGCCGGGCCCCGGGGAAGTGAAGATCCGCGTCGCGTACGCGGGCATCTGCGGAACCGATGTGCACGAGTACTTCGAACTGCCGCGCACCACGTGTGAACCCAACCCGCTGACCGGCGCCGTGCTGCCGCAGACCCTGGGCCACGAGTTCGCCGGGACCGTGGTCGGCATCGGCGCCGGTGTGGACCGCGTGGCGCCCGGCGACCGGGTCTGCGTACGCCCCATCCGCACCTGCGGGGCGTGCCCGCGCTGCACGTCCGGACTGTCCCATCTGTGTGTGCGGCTGGCGGCGATCGGGGTGACCTCGCCGGGCGGCGGACTCGCCCAGTACGTCGTCGTCCCGGCCGGGACGACGCACCGCCTGCCCGATGCCGTCTCGCTCGAACAGGGTGCCCTGGCCGAACCCATGGCGGTCGCCCTGAACGCGGTGGAGCGGGCCGGGGTGTGTGCTGGGGGAAGTGCGCTGGTCATGGGGGCGGGCGCGGTCGGCATGGGTGCGGTCTTCGCGCTCAGGGCGCAGGGTGTGGAGGACGTGTTCGTGGTCGAGCCCTCGCCGCCCCGGCGCGCCGCCGCCGCCCGACACGGCGCCCGCGTCCTCGATCCGGGCGTCGATGACGTGGTCGCCGAGGTGCTGAAGCGGACCGGCGGCAGGGGCGTGGACGCCGCCGTCGAGTGTGCGGGCCGGCCCGCGGCGCTGGACACCGCCATCCGCTGTGTCGCCGCCCGGGCGCCGGTCGTGATGGTCGCCCTGTACTCGGGTCCTGTCGCCGTCGACGCCTCCGTCGTGCGCCTGGCCGAACTTGCCCTGCTCGGCAGCGAGGCCTACCCCGACGGCGTCTTCGAGCGCGTCCTCGCGCACATGGCCGCCGGGTACTACCCGACCGACGGGTGGCTCGACCTCATCCCGCTCGCCGACACCCTCGCGGGATTGCGCGACGTTCGCGACGGCCGACGGGTCAAGGTCCTCGTCGGCATACCGGCGGAGGAGGAGGCCGGGTCCGAGGCCCCGCATTGAACCGATCTCGAAGTGGGGGTTGACAGTCGACCGCCCGCTCCCCAAACTCGTAATGAATTCAGTTCAGTTTCACGGAGGGAACCAGAGATGGCAGTGGAAGACGAGATCCAGTTCGAGCGTGACGGCCATGTCGCCCGCGTCTGGCTCAACCGGCCCTGGAAGAAGAACTGCGTCACGGTGCCGATCCTGGACCGCCTCGACGAGATCATCACCGAGGTCGACGAGGACCCAGAGTTGCGCGTCCTGGTGTTCCGTGGCCGTGGCGGCACCTTCTGCTCGGGCTTCGACCTCGACAGCCTGAAGGCCGACTTCGTCGGCCGGTCGAACGCCATCGACGTCGCGGTCAAGTCCGCGAAGGTGTGCGACCGTCTCTACTCGATGAAGACCCCCTCGGTCGCCGTCCTGGAGGGCTACGTCACCGCCGGCGGCTTCGAGATCATGATCTCCTGCGACTTCGCGATCGCCGCGGACGACGCCAAGATCGGTGACTTCCATATCCGCCGTGCGCTGTTCGGCGGCGCCGGCCCGATCTACCGCGTCCCGCGCATGATCGGCATCCGCAAGACCAAGGAGCTGATGCTCACGGGCAAGCTGCTGTCGGGCGTCGAGGCCACCGAGTTCGGCCTGATCAACGATCACGCACCGACCGAGGAACTGGACGAGAAGGTCGAGGAGTTCATCTCCCACCTCACGGACAAGAGCCCCTTCACGATGTGGCTCACCAAGATGACGATCGACCGCAGCCTGGACGCCGACACCCAGTCGCTGATGGTCATGGAGCACCTCGCCGTCGGCGTGGCGCTCAACTCCGAGGACGCGAACGAAGGCGTCTCGGCGTTCCTGGAGAAGCGCGAGCCCAAGTGGCAGGGGCGCTGACCCCGATGACCACGGATCCGCGGAGTCCGGCCGCCGGGCTCCCAGGCGCACGCTGCCCCGGCTGCTCGGTCGCCGTCTACCCCGCGGACGACACGTGTCCGCGCTGTGGAGGGCCTGCCGAGCGGGCGGCCCTCGACGGCGCAGGCACGCTGTGGACCTGGACGGTGCAGCGCTACGCCCCCAAGTCCCCGCCCTACGAGCCCCCGCCGGGTGGCTTCCAGCCGTTCGCGGTCGGCTACGTCGAACTGGACGCGGGCGTGCGCGTGGCCGCCGTACTGGACGTCGGCGACCTCGGCGCCATCCGCATCGGCATGCCGCTCACGGTCACCGCCGGTGACGGCGTGCCGCGGGCCCGGCCCACGACGTCGGCCGCCCCGCACACGACGACCGCCGCCAAGGAGGGTTCATGAGCGCCGACGTGCTGATCTGCGGGGCCGGCCGGACCCCGTTCGGCCGCACCGAGCTGAGCGGCCGACAGCTTGCCATCGAGGCGGTCGGCGCCGCGCTGCGCGACGCCGGCATCGAGTGGTCGCGGGTGCGGGCCGCCTTCGGCGGCAGCGACAGCGCCGGGCTCGCCGACACCCTGGTGTCCCAACTCGGTCTGACCGGGCTGCCGTTCGTCAATGTCAAGAACGGCTGCGCCACCGGTGGCAGCGCGCTGATCTCCGCCGTGAACGCGATCCGCTCCGGCATGGCGGACGTCGTCCTCGCCGTCGGCTTCGACAAGCACCCGCGCGGCGCCTTCGACCCGCGCCCCGAGGACTGGGGCCTGGGCGCGGAGTACGGCACCGACGGGCTGATGGTCACCACTCAGTTCTTCGGCATGAAGATCCAGCGCTACATGCACGACCACGGGATCACCCCGGACACGCTCGCGCTGGTCGCCGAGAAGGCCTACCGCAATGGCGCGTTGACCCCCGAGGCATGGCGCCGCCGGCCGGTGTCGGCCGCCGAGATCCTGGACTCCGGGATGGTCAGCGACCCGCTGACCCGCTTCATGTTCTGCTCCCCGGGGGCGGGTGCGGCCGCCCTGGTGCTCTGCTCGCCCGAGGTCGCCCACGCCCTGAACAGCCCGTCGGTCGCCCTGCGCGCGGCGGCGGTCCGCACCCGCCAGTACGGTTCGTTCGAGGTGTTCAGCCCCTGGGTCGCCGGGGGCGAGCCGACCAGCGTCAGCCGCGCCGCGTCGGCCGCCGCCTTCGAAGAGGCGGGGATCGGCCCCGGCGACGTCGACGTCTGTCAGTTGCAGGACACCGAGAGCGGCGCCGAGGTCATGCACCTGGCCGAGTGCGGGCTCTGCGAGGACGGCGAGCAGGAGAAGCTGATCGCCGAGGGCGCCACCGAGATCGGCGGCGCGCTGCCGGTCAACACCGACGGCGGCTGCATTGCCAACGGAGAGCCCATCGGCGCCTCGGGCCTGCGACAGGTCTACGAGGTCGTCCAGCAACTGCGCGGCCGGGCCGGCGACCACCAGGTCCCGGGCGAGCCTCGGGTCGGCTTCACCCATGTGTACGGCGCGCCGGGCGTGAGCGCCTGCACGGTGCTGTCCCGCTGAATGGAGGTGCGTCAACAGATGAACGGCATCCCGGAACCCGACGAGTTCCGCGCCGAGGCCCGCAAATGGCTCGACACGGTCGCCCCGCACCGCGCCGCCGACGGGGAGTGGGGCAGCGGCTCCGACTCCGTGGCCGTGTTCGAGAACTGGACCGAGGAGCAGGAGCGCGAGCACACCGCCCGCGCCCAGGAGTGGGAGCGTCTGCGCCACGACCAGGGCTGGGGTGCGCTCAACTGGCCCGCCGCGTACGGGGGACGTGACCTGCCCGCGTACTACGAACAGCTCTACCGCGCCGAGGAAGCCGCCTTCGACGTGCCGCGCCGCACCGAGATCTTCCCGGTGACCCAGCAGCTCGTCGCCCCCGCGATCCGCATCTGGGGTACCGAGGAACAGAGGCAGCGCTGGCTCTGCCCGATGCTGCGCACCGAGGAGCTGGCCTGCCAGCTCTTCTCGGAGACCGAGGCCGGATCCGACCTCGCCGGGGTACGTACGAGGGCCGTGCGCGACGGTGAGAACTGGGTGCTCCAGGGCCACAAGGTGTGGACCTCCGGTGCCACCGTCGCGACCTGGGGCGTCGCCGTGTGCCGCACCGACCCCGAGGCCCGCAAGCACGCCGGCATCACCGTCTTCCTGGTCCGCATGGACGCGCCCGGCGTGAGCGTGCGACCCATCCGGCAGATGACCGGCGGCGCCAGCTTCAACGAGGTGTACCTCGACGGTGTGGTCGTGCCCGACACCGACCGGCTCGGAGCGGTCGGGGAGGGCTGGCGGGTCACCCTCAGCGTGCTCGCCGCCGAGCGCCTCGACTCCGGCAACCTCGGCCTCGACAACGCCGACCGCGCGGTGGAACTGGCCCGGCACCTGCCTCGCCCGCTTACCGGCGGCGAGCGGCAGCAAGCCGCCGACCTCTACGTACGCGCCCTCGTGCAGCGGCTCATCGGACTGCGGGTCACCGGCGCCCTCGTCGCCGGCCGCGAACCCGGCGCGGAGGCCTCGGTCGGCAAGCTGTACGCCACCGAGACCATGCGCCGCACCAGCGACCTCGTCTCCGAACTTCTCGGCCCGCGCCTCGTCGCCGACACCGGGGAGTGGGGCACGTACGCCTGGACCGAGCACCTGCTCGGCGCACCCGGCTACAGCATCGCGGGCGGTACCGACGAGATCCAGCACAACATCCTCGCCGAGCGCGTGCTCGGCCTGCCCAAGGAGCCCGTTCGATGAGCACGGCGGGTATGTCGACTCAGGAGACGGAACTGGCCGACCGGGTTCGCGACCGGCTCAGCGAGCTTCATCCCGGGGTGCCCGTGGGGGAGTTGAGGACACTGCCGGGCGGGCACTCGGGGTTGACCTACTCGGTCACCGCCGGGGACGCCAAGTACGTCATCAAGGCGGTGCCCACCGGACAGCGGGCAGTAGGCCGCAACGACGTACTGCGCCAGGCGCGCGTGCTGTCCGCGCTCGCCGGCTCCCCGGTACCGGTGCCGGGCGTCGCCGCCCTCGACACCGTCCAACCCGCCTGGTTCGCCATGGACTTCGCCGCAGGCGAGGCGGTGGAGCCGGTGCTCGACGAGCCGGGACCGCCCCCGGCGACCGCTCGGGCCCGCATGCTGGAGATCGCGTCCGTACTGCGGCGGCTGCATGACAGCGACATCAGCACCCCCGGCCTCGATGCCTCCGAACCGCTCGACGCGGCCGGTGAGCTGGACCGGTGGAGCCGCACCATGCACGCCGTTCCGGAGGAACTGCGTCCGGGCGGCGAGGAGTTGCTGGCACGGCTCGCGCAGGCCGTGCCCGGCGACGTGCCGCCGGTCCTGCTGCACGGCGACTTCAGGCTCGGCAACGTGCTCTGCGTCGAAGAACGCGCCGTCGCGGTCGTCGACTGGGAGATCTGGAGTGTCGGCGACCCGCGGATCGACCTCGGCTGGTTCCTGCTCTTCGCCGACCACCGCAACTTCCCCCAGCTCGGCCGCGCCGTCCCCGGCCTGCCCACCGAGGCGGAACTGCTCGGCGCCTACCTCGACGGCCGGTCGGCCCTGCCTGCCATGGACTGGTTCAGGGCGCTGGGCCGCATGAAGATGGCCGCGATCATGGGGCACAACCTGCGTCGGCACCGCGAGGGCAAGCACCACGACCCGGACCAGGAGCGACTGCCCCCCACCATCGTCGCGATGATCCGCACCGCGCGCGACATCCTGGGCTGACCCGCCCCGGCCGCCGACCCACACGCCACGACGCCGTCGCGGACCACACCGTCACGACGCCGCCGACCATACATGTCATGTCACGACGCCGGTGCCCACGCCGCCCGGCACCGGCGAACAGGAGCCATCGTGGATTTCGGATTCTCGCCCCGCGCGAGTGAACTTCAAGACCGTATACGGTCGTTCATGGACCAGCACGTCATCCCGGCCGAGCCGGTCTACGACCAGCAGATCGCCGAGGCGGAGAACCCGCACGAGCTGCCGCCGGTGATGGCCGAATTGAAGGAGAAGGCGCGGGCCGAGGGCCTGTGGAACCTCTTCATGGCGCACGGCGAATGGGGTGCCGGACTGACCAACCTCGAATACGCGCCGCTCATGGAGCTGGCCGGCCGCTCCATCATGGGCCCCGAGGTCTTCAACTGCTCGGCCCCCGACACCGGCAACATGGAACTGCTCGCCCTGTTCGGCACGCCGGAGCAGCAGGAACGGTGGCTCAAGCCGCTGCTGGAGGCGGAGATCCGCTCCTGCTTCGCCATGACCGAACCCGAGGTCGCCAGCTCCGACGCGCGCAACATCCGGACGCTCATCACCCGCGACGGCGACCACTACGTCGTCAACGGCCGCAAGTGGTACACCTCCGGGATCCTCGACCCCGACTGCAAGCTCGTCATCCTCATGGGCAAGACCGACCCGGACGCGCCCACGTACCGGCAGCAGAGCATGCTGCTGATCCCGCGTGACACCCCCGGCGTCACCGTCGTCCGCGACTTGCCGATGTTCGGCTACACCGACCGGTGCGGGCACGGCGAGGTGCTCTTCGAGAACGTCCGAGTGCCGGTGGAGAACATCCTCGGCGGCGAGGGCGAGGGCTTCGCGCTCGCGCAGGGGCGACTGGGCCCGGGACGCATGCACTACGCGATGCGCGCCGTGGGCTTCGCCGAGCGCGCGCTTCAGTTGATGTGTGAGCGGGCCGGCGAGCGAAAGGCCTTCGGCGGGCCGCTCGCCGAGCAGGGCGTGGTGCGCGAGTGGATCGCCCGCAGCCGCATCGAGATCGAGCAACTGCGGCTGCTGGTTCTCAAGTCGGCCTGGCTGATGGACACCGTCGGCAACGCCGCCGCCCGCATGGAGGTCGCCGCGATCAAGGTGGCCGCGCTGGAGGTCGCCCACAAGGTCGTCGACCGGGCCGTCCAGGCCCACGGCGCGGCCGGCGTGAGCGACGACACCGTCCTCGCTCGCCTCTACGCCATCACACGCGCGCTGCGCATCGCCGACGGCCCCGACGAGGTGCACCTGCGCACGGTCGCCCGGCAGGAACTCGCCAAGTACAGGAAGCCCGAGACGAAGACGGGGAAGAAGGCAGGGACGGCGTGAACACCGACACTCTCGACGGCAAGGTCGCCGTCATCACCGGCGGATCCCGCGGTATCGGCCTCGGCATCGCCACCGCCTACCGGGCGGCCGGCGCGCACGTCGTGATCGCCGCCCGCAAGGCCGCGGGCCTCGCCGAGGCGCGCGAGGAGCTGCTGCGCGTCAAGGGCGACGGCGACGTCCACACCGTCGTCGCCAACGCGGGCGAACCCGAGCAGGCCGAGGCCTGCGTCGACGAGACCATGACGCGGTTCGGCAGCGTCGACATCCTCGTCAACAACGCCGCGACCAACCCGTACAACGGCGACCTGCTCGGCCTGGACCTGCCGCGCGCCGAGAAGACCGTGCGCGTCAACCAGTACGGCATGATCGCCTGGACCCGCGCCGCCTGGCGGGCGTGGATGTCCGAGCACGGGGGAGCGGTCGTCAACATCGCCTCCGTCGGCGGGCTCATCGTCGACCCGCACATCGGCTACTACAACGCCACCAAGGCCGCCATGCTCCACATGACGCGGCAGCTCGCCTACGAACTCGGACCGCGCGCCCGAGTCAACGCCATCGCCCCCGGGCTGATCAAGACCGAGCTGGCGCGGGCCGTGTGGGAGGTCCGCGAGCCCATCCTCACCGCCAAGTTGCCGATGCGGCGCCTTGGCACCGTGGAGGACGTGGCGAACGCGGCGCTGTTCCTCGCCTCCGACGCCTCCTCCTGGATGACGGGCCAGACCCTGGTCCTCGACGGCGGCGCGACCGCCCTGCCGATCGGGGTGGACGAGTGAGCACGCCCCGGCCCGCCGCCGAACTCTTCTCGCTGGAAGGCCGGACGGCCATCGTGACCGGCGCCTCCTCCGGCCTCGGCGCACGCTTCGCCACCGTCCTCGCGCAGGCCGGCGCCACCGTGTTCGCCGCCGCCCGCCGCATCGACCGGCTGAAGGAACTCGCGGACAGTGACGCCCGGATCCACCCCGTGGCCTGCGACGCATCCCAGGAGGCGGACCGTACGCGGCTGGCCGAGACGGCGCTGACCGCGACCGGACACCTCGATGTCCTGGTCAACAACGCGGCCTCGCCCGGCGAGACGCGCGCCGAGGACGAGTCGTCGGACGCCTTCGCAGCCGTCCTCCGTGTCAACCTCACCGCGCCGTTCCACCTGGCCCGGCTCACGGCGGAGGCGCCCTCCGCCGCCGGTGCGGGCAAGAGCATCATCAACATCTCCTCCATCCTGGGGCTCGTCTCGGGCGCCCCGCTGGGCGGCGCCGGCTACTCCGCGTCCAAGGCCGGACTCGTCGGCCTGACACGGGAGTTGGCCGGGCAGTGGGGGCGTGCCGGGACGCGCGTCAACGCGCTGGCGCCGGGCTGGTTCCGCACCGAGATGACCGAGGACCTCTTCGGTGACGAGCGCTCCAGCCGCTGGGTCGACCGCAACACGATGCTGCACCGCGGCGGCGACGCCCAGGAACTCGACGGCGCGCTGCTCTTCCTCGCCTCGGACGCCTCCACGTACTGCACCGGGCAGGTCCTGACCGTCGACGGCGGATGGACGGCACGATGAGCGTCGGCATCGGGATCAGCGACGACGGCCTCGCACACGTCACATTGCGGCGCGGCGATGCGGGCAACGCCATCAACCTGGAAATGGCGCAGGGACTGCTGGACGCGGCTCTGGCCTGCGAACGTGCCGACACCCGGGCCGTGCTGCTCACCGGCGAGGGCAAGTCCTTCTGCGTGGGCGGAGACCTGCGGGAGTTCTCCGAGCTCAGTGGCGAGGCGCTGGAGAAGCACCTCATCGCCGTCACGGACGCGCTGCACGAGGCGCTGCGTGTCTTCGCGCGGATCGACGCGCCCATGGTGGCCGCCGTGCAGGGTGCCGTGGCGGGGGCGGGGATCGGCCTCGCCGCCTCGGCCGATGTGACCCTTGCGGCCCACGGAGCCTCGTTCACCGCCGCGTACACCGGGATCGGCTACTCACCGGATGCCGGAGTCACCTGGTTCCTGCCGCGCCTCGCCGGACCCAAGCGGGCCCTGGACCTGCTGCTGACGAACCGTCGGGTACCGGCGGAGGAAGCCTCCCGGATCGGACTCGTCACCCGCACCGTCGCCCCGGAACTGCTGGCCGATGAGGCGGCGCGCACGGCCGAGGCCCTGCGCCGTGGCCCCACCGCCGCCCTCGGGGTGACCCGTCGGCTCGTCGCCACCGGTCTGATCTCCGACCTCGGCCCGCACCTGGACCGTGAGGCCCGTGCGCTCGCCACCGCGGCCACCAGCGCCGAGGGCGGCGAAGGTGTCGCCGCGTTCCTCGGCAAGCGCCCGCCGGAGTTCCCGCGCGCCGTGCCCAAGCGCTGACCGCCTGATTCGAGGGCGTCGTGCGCACGTACTGACACCTTGACCCGGGCGTGCGGCGCGTGGGCACCGGCCGCCTCGACGCCGGAGCGCCGCGGGTGAGCGAGGACCGCTCCGATTTCCGCGTGCCGGGCGCGAGCACGGACCGTAGTTACCGATCTCCGCGCCGGCGCCGACCCGCCCCGCCCGACAAGACCCACCGTCCCCCTGAGACCCCTGGAGTCCCCGTGCCGGAAGCATTCATCGTCGAAGCCGTCCGTACGCCGGTCGGCCGCCGCAAGGGCACGCTCAGCGGCGTGCACCCCGCCGACCTCGGCGCTCACGTGCTGCGCGCCCTGGTGGAGCGCGCCGGCGTCGACCCGGGAGCCGTCGACGACGTGTTTTTCGGCTGCGTCGGCCAGATCGGCGCCCAGACCGGAAACCTCGCCCGCACCTCCTGGCTGTCCGCGGGCCTGCCGCAGCATGTGCCCGGTACCACCATCGACCGGCAGTGCGGCTCCTCGCAGCAGGCCGTGCACTTCGCCGCGCAGGCCGTCGCGTCCGGCACCGCTGACCTCGTGGTGGCCGGCGGCGTCGAGGTGATGAGCCTCGTGCCCATCGCCAGCCCCATGTACGTCGGTGAACAGGCCGGCTTGGGCAGCCCGTATGCGGGGATCGGATGGCGCGAGAACTTCGGCGACCAGGAGGTCTCGCAGTTCCGCGGCGCCGAGCTGATCGCCGAGAAGTGGGGGGTGACCCGCGAGGACATGGAGCGGTTCGCGCTCACCAGCCACCAGCGGGCGCTCGCCGCCCAGGCTGACGGCGTCTTCGACGGCGAGATCGTTCCGTCCTTCGGCCTCACCGCCGACGAGGGCCCCCGCGCGGACACCACGCTGGAGAAGATGGCGGCACTGAAGACCGTCACCGGCGGTGGGCGGCTGACCGCCGCCGTCTCCAGCCAGATCTCCGACGGCGCCGCCGCCCTGTTGATCGCCTCCGCGGACGCGGTGCGCCGGTACGGGCTGACCCCGCTGGCGCGCGTGCACACCCTGGCCGTGGTCGGCTCCGACCCGATCGACATGCTGACCGGCCCGATCCCCGCCACGGAGAAGGTTCTGGACAAGGCCGGGCTCACGCTCGGCGACATCGACCTCGTCGAGATCAACGAGGCGTTCGCGTCCGTCGTCCTCGCCTGGCAGAAGGAACTCGGCGCCGATCCGGAGAAGGTCAACGCCTTCGGCGGTGCGATCGCGCTGGGCCATCCGCTCGGTGCCACGGGCGCGCGCCTGATGACCACGCTCGTCCACCAGCTGCGCAGGACCGGCGGGCATTACGGTCTGCAGACGATGTGCGAGGGCGGCGGCATGGCCAACGCGACCGTACTGGAGACGGTGTGATCGCGGATTGGCAACTGAGTTCAACTTGGGTTTACTCTCGGGGGACGGACACGCTGGGTGACGTCCAGGAGAGAGGGTCATGACCAGGATCGTTGAACCGGAGGCGGGGCCGAGATCCAAGCGCGCCGCCATTCTCGCCGCTGCCGTCGATTGTTTCGGGGAAGCGGGGTTCGAGGCCACGAAGTGGTCCACCGTGGCCGAGCGGGTCGGCATCGGGCAGACCGCCCTGTACCACTACTTCGAGTCGAAGACACATTGTCTGCTCACCATCATGCGGCTCGAACTGCAACGCTCCCACGATCGGTTCGTCGAGGCGACCGAAGGCACGGACGACCCCGTGGAGGCGCTGCGCGCGGCGGTGCGCGCCGCGTACGAGGTCTCCGGCCACGAGGTCCTGCAGATGCGCATCCTGCAGAACCACATGGACCTGCTGTCCGGGGCCCGCAAGTCCAAGCGGGAGGAGGCCGAGCGGGTCGCCGCCCGCCAACTGGTCCAGGTCGTCGAGCGGGACTGGACGAACCTTCTGGTGAAGGGGATGTCCCAGGGCGCCTTCCCGCTGCGGGACGCCCAGCTGCTCGGCGCGAGCGCGCTCGGACTGATCGTCAGCGTGTGGCGGTGGTACCGGCCGTCCGGACCGACGCCGCTGTCCGAGGTCAGCGATCTGATCGAGGGTGCCTGTGTGCGGATGATCGCCACCTGACAGCCCCCGGCCCCTTCTCGCGACGCTGCGGGCACACCTCGCGGTCCCCTGACGGACTTCCGTCAGGGGACCGTTTCCTTTTCGGCCCAGTTCCGGCAGTGGCGGCCGGCCGTGGTGATCGGGAACGTGACGAGCCATTGCCAGGCGTGTTTCCGCCAGATTAAGCTCCCTGCAACTGAACTGAACTCGGTTAAGTCGAGGAGGGTCATGCGCCGACGCGCGACACGCAGGTTCATCGCCGCACCCGCCGCTCTGCTCGCCTTGGTGGCGAGTGCCTGCGGCACCGACAGCGCCTCGGTGACAGCGAACGACAAGGTCATCAAGATCGGTGCCTGGTATCCGCTCACGGGCGCCCTGGCCTCCTTCGGCATCCCGGAGAAGGCGGGCGTCGACGCGTACTTCAAGTCGGTCAACGCGCAAGGCGGGATCAACGGCCGCAAGATCGACTGGATCGTGAAGGACAACGCCTTCGACCCTCAGCAGACCGTACAGATCGCCCGGCGGCTCATCGATCAACAGGGAGTGGTGGCGATCGTCGCGGCCAACGGCACCGCCCAGTCCCAGGCCACCTTCCCCTTCGTACTCGAACAGCGGAAGGTGCCGGTCCTCAACGCGTTGGGCGGTGACGCGTCCTGGTACCAGCCGGCCCGTGTGGGCCTGTTCGGCCTCCAGACGCTCTACGAGGACCAGGCGGCCGCGCTCGGCGACTGGGTGGTGCGCGACGGAGCGAAGAAGGTTCTCGTCGTGCACAGCGACCCGGCGGCGTTCGTGAACGTCGCCAAGCAGATCGCCCCCGCTGCCCACAAGGCCGACCCGTCGGTGCAGGTGAAGCGGCTGACCGTCAAGTTCCAGACGACCGACTACAGCCCGGTGATCAGCAAGGTGAAGGCCGAGAAGCCCGACGCCGTCGTGCTGATCCTGGCGGCCGCCGAAGCGGCGTCATATCTCAAGGAAGCCAAGCTGCAGGGGCTCACCACGCCCATGTACGGATACGCCCCCGTCGCGGCGCAGTCCACGCTGACCCTCGCGGGCACGGCGGCCGAGGGACTGCGGGCCGTACAGCTGGTCAAGTCGCCGAATGACGACGACCCGGCCATCAAGGAGTTCCGCGCGGCCATGGCGAAGTACGAGCAGAAGCAGCCGGCCGACTTCGTGACGCTGTGGGGCTGGGAAGCGGCCAAGGCGTTCGTGGAGGTCGCCCGCACCATCCACGGTCCGGTCACGCCCGAGTCGCTGACCCGGGCCTACGAGCACGCGCGCGCCGTCGACACAGGTGTCGGACCGGTGCTCGACTTCTCCGCCGAGCAGCACCTCGGCACCCGCGATGTGCAGAAGGTCATTGTCAGGAACGGGCGCTGGGAGTCACAGGGCGACTTCTTCACCCCGCCCCCACGCGACTGACCCGCCTCTTTTTTCCGACCATGTGAAAGGACTCTCCATGGGCAGTGTGTTGCGCGACTACATGGCACGTATGGACAGCGACACTCCCGAGAAGGCGCTCGACCTGGTCGTGCCCGACTTCCACTTCCACCTCGCCCTGCCGGGCCGTGAGGCGACCGGACGGTCCAAGGAGGACTTCGCCGCCTACATCGCGGGCCGCAACGCCGTCGAGCGGGAGCACGTCATCCTGCGGCACAGCATCGACGGCGATCTGGAGACCGTGTACGGCTACGTGTCCGAGTCGGGGAAGCCCACCGGGTCCTTCCTGTCGGCCGCCGTCGTCACAGCCGATGGACGGATGGCGCGCTACCAGTCGTACTTCACCACGGCGTATGACCTCATCGACCCGCCGCGGTAGCCGGCACCGCGCCGACCGAACGTCACCCCAGCACAAAGGAAAACAGACATGAGCGACACCTCCGTGACCCCGGCCCCCTTCCTCACCGCCTGGTTCGAGATCCTCGACAGCGACGAGCCGGACCGGATTCTGGACCTGATCAGCGACGACTTCTCGCTGTCCATCCTGTTCTCCACCGGCGACGGCAACGCCACCGACTTCGCCGGCGACCGCGCCGCGCTCGTCGGCTATCTCGAACAGCGCGAGCGGGGCACCCGTACCCACCACCTGCTGTCCGCGACCACCCTCGGCCAGGACGAGCTGTTCCTGGGCGAGGTGCGGCGCGGGGGCGAGCCCGAGGCGAGCTTCGTGGCCGCCGGGCGGGTGGACGCGAACGACCGGCTGCAGCGGCTGCTGATCGGCCGTTCCTCGCAGATCCGCTTCGAGTGAGCGCACCCCCATCCCGCTGATCCCTGAACGGAGGACCGTCATGTACAACCTCGTCCTGCTGGCCGCGAGGCCCCCGGAGTGGACGCACGAGCAGTTCATCGACTGGTGGCGCGGCGACCACGCGGAACTGACCTACCGGCTGCCCGGACTGCGCTCCTGGCGGCACACCGAGATCGATCAGGCCCTGGAGAAGCGCTCCGAGGGCTGGGACGGGATCTCCGTGCTCGGTTTCGACTCCCCGGAGGACCTGAAGAAGGCCCTCGCGAGTCCGGAGTGGGCGGACGCCGTCGCCCAGGTCGGCGACATGAAGGGGCGCCGCCTCGCGGTGATGGGTTTCGAGAAGGAGATGTTCAGCGCCTGAGGACCCACGGATCCGGCCGGGTACGGCCGTGAGCACAGCAGCGTTCATCACCGAGTTCAGCACAGCGTAGCGAGGAAGCGGGATGCGACAGGTAGTGCGGGAGTTCCAACTCAGGGCCGAGCAGGCGGACTTCGTGGCCGTCGTCGACGACGAGGGAAGCCACACGGCGCGCGAGCTGCTTGCCGAGGCAGACCGGCTGGCGAAGGCGATGTTCCCCGACGGGGCGGGCGGGACCGTCATGCTCCAGGCCGACAACTCGTGGCGCACGGTCGCCGGCAGCCTTGCCGTCGGCATGAGCGGAGGCGTCCTCGCGGTGGTCAACCGGCACACGACACCGGCCGAGTTCGCGGCGGCCTTCGAGGACATCCGGCCGGACGCGGTCGTCGCCGAGCCGTCGGCGCTGGCCGAGTGGGCGGTGGCCGATCTGGTGCCCGACCGGGCTGACGAGGCGGTGCTGAACGGCTGGGGCGTGCAGCGCGCCCCCGGACAGTCCGACGTGTCCCGCTGGGCGGGCGGCGTCCTCATCGGGCTGACCTCCGGCTCGACCGGACGGCCCAAAGGCGTCGTGCAGTCCGAGGAGGCCCTGCGGTACGCGAGTGCCAGCACCATCGAGATCAACGGGCTGCGAACCGGCGACGCGGTGGCCGCGATAGTGCCGCTGTCGTCGACGGCCGCGTACTGCTTCGGTGTCTATCTCTCGCTGCTGCTCGGCGGCCCGCTCGTCCTCACGGGCAAGTGGGACCGGGCAGTCGCGATGCGGCGGATGGCCGAGCGCGACGTCCGGTGGACCATGTGCGTGCCGACGATGGCGCTGCAGATGGGCGCCGAGGCAGCCGGCTCCGGAATCCTGTCCGGGGTCCGCGCGATCACCGTCGGTGGCGGACCGATGGACCGCGGGGCGCTGACCCGCGCCGAGAAGTCCCTGGGCACGAAGATCCTCAGGGTCTTCGGGATGTCCGAGTGTCTCGGCCACACCTCGCCGGGCCCCGACGAGCCCGAGGAGATACGGCTCGCCCGGGACGGCCGCCCGTTCCCCGGCACCGATCTGCGGGCGCTCACCCCCGACGGGACCGAAGTGGCGCCCGGCGCCACCGGCCGGGCCGCGGTTCGTGGCCCCTCCCTCTTCCTCGGGTACGCGCGTGACGGCCGCGTCGATCCGCCGACTCTGACGGACGACGGCTACTTCCCCACCGGCGACCTCCTGATGACCCACGAGGACGGCACCGTGACCATCATGGGCCGCGAGAAGGACATCATCATCCGCGGTGGCCGCAACATCGACATCACCGAGATCGAGCGAGCCGTCGCCAGCTACCCCCGGGTGGCCAGAGCGTGTGTCGCGGCCGTGCCCGACGAGGTGCTCGGAGAGCGCGTCGCGCTGCTCGTCGTCACCGAGGACGGCCGAGGCATCGACCTCGCGGAGCTCACCGGCCACCTGGAGAGCCTCGGTCTCTCCAAGACGAAGTGGCCCGAATTCGTCTACGACATCGAGGAGCTGCCCCAGACCAAGGTGGGCAAGCTCGACCGGTCGGCGGCCAGGGCCCTCGCGCACCGACTGCGCAAGGACGCCTGACCCGCCAGGCGTGAGGACAGAACAGGGGCGGGACGCGGCCGCTACGCGTCCGGCCCGAACCGCAGCAGCACACGAGTGAGGGAGACCCATGACAGCACGGTTCGATCAAGGCCCATGGGCCGCATCCGGAGTCCAGACCGTGCAGCCCGGAGTGCACCGCGTCCCCCTGCCACTGCCCAACGACGGACTCCACGCCGTGAACGTCTACCTCCTGGAGAACCTGGCGGACGACAACGGCATCGTCATGATCGACGGCGGCTGGGCGATCCCCGAGGCCCGCAAGGAACTCGAGGCGGCCATGGCCGCCATCGGCCGCGACCTCGGCGACATCAGCCACATCCTCGTCACCCACATCCACCGTGACCACTACACGAACGCCGTCGAACTGCGGCGGCTGCTGGGCTCGCGTGTCTATCTCGGCGCGGGGGAGCGGCCGGGCCTGGAACTGCTCGGCCGGCTGCGCAACTCCGAGCCGGCCGGCTCTCTGGACGTCCTGCGCAAGGCAGGAGCCCGGGAACTTGCCGAACGGATACGGAAGATGGACCACGGCGGCTACGACCCGGCGGTCTGGGAGGCCCCCGACCACTGGCTCGGCGCCGAGACGCTCCGCTTCGGCGACGGCGCACTGCGCGTCATACCGACACCCGGACACACCAAGGGACACGTCGTCTTCCTCGACGAACAACACGGACTGCTGTACGCCGGCGACCACGTCCTGCCGCACATCACCCCGTCCATCGGCTTCGAACTCGCCGAGCCCGGTGGCCGGCCGCTCGCCGACTACCTGGACTCGCTGCGCCTGATCACGCGCTATGGCGACGCCCGCCTGCTGCCCGCGCACGGGCCCGTCACCGACAGCGCGCACACCCGTGTCGCCGAGCTGCTCACGCACCACGACAACCGGCTCGCGCAGAGCCTGGACGCGCTCGGTGAGGGCGGTCTGGACGCGTACGCGGTGGCCCGCAAGCTGGGCTGGACGCGCCGCAACGTGCCGTTCAGCGAGCTGAACGCGTTCAACCAGATGCTCGCGATCAACGAGACGGCGGCCCATCTGGACGTCCTGGTGCTGAGGGATCAGGTCACGGTGGCGTCCGTCGACGGGATCGATCAGTACACACGCGTGCGTTGACGCTTCGTCACACCCGGGCCGGGACACACTGGGCGACACCCGGACACGAGGGGGCCGCGGTGCTGGAGGTGGCGTCCGGGCTGATCGTCTGGGGCGCGACGCCCTTGATCGCGGCCTGCTTCTCCATGAAGGCGGTGGTGCCACCGGTCACGC
>NZ_JBEZND010000072.1:0-20222 GCF_040706415.1 Streptomyces sp. NPDC048106
GCACCTGCTGGCCACCTGGACCGGCACTTGCCCCACCTGCCGACAACCCACCCCATGGCAGCCCTACGACACGACCTAACAAAGCACTACTAGGGGGTGTCCGGCGGTCGGAGTGACGCTCAGTGCACTGGAGTGCCGGAAGCGGTGCACCGCCGGACAACACGGGAGGGCGCGAAGACCTAGCGTCCTTGACCGGCGGCCACGTGGGCCCGGAACGGTCTCCGCCCACCTGGCCGCCGCCAGGCGATCAGTATCCCGTACCGGACCGGGTCCGACAGCCCGTCCGAACCCCCCGTTTGGAGTCTGCCGAAGTGACTACTATGCCGGTCGGCGGGTTGGTCCCGCGTGCCACCGAGGATGCCGCGGACGTGGTCGTCCGCAACGCGAAGATCTACACCGGTGACCAGAGCCGCCCGCACGCCGGAGCGCTCGCCATTCGCGACGGCCGCGTGCTGACCGTGGGCGACGACGCGGACGTCGCTCCCTTCGTCGGCCCCGCCACCACCGTGATCGACGCGGTCGGCCGGCGCGTCGTGCCCGGCCTCAACGACGCGCATCTGCACGTGATCAGAGGAGGCCTCAACTACGTCCTGGAACTGCGCTGGGACGGGGTCACCTCGCTGCGCCAGGCACTGGCCATGCTGCGTGAGCAGGCGGCCCGCACCCCCAAGGGGCAGTGGGTGCGGGTGGTGGGAGGCTGGTCGGCCGAGCAGTTCGCCGAGCGACGGCTGCCCACCCCGGCGGAGCTGAACGCGGCCGCCCCGGACACCCCGGTGTTCGTCCTGCACCTGTACCAGTCGGCGATCCTGAACCGGGCGGCGCTGAAGGCCGTCGGCTACACCCGGGACACCCCCGACCCCAAGGGCGGTCAGATCGTCCGGGGCCGTAACGGCGAACCCAACGGCATGCTGCTCGCCGCCCCCAGCGCGCTGATCCTCTACTCCACGCTCGCCAAGGCGCCGACGCTGGAGGGGGAGGACATGAAGACCTCCACCCTGCACTTCCTGCGCGAGCTGAACCGCTTCGGGCTGACCTCCGCGATCGACGCCGCCGGAGGCTTCCAGAACTTCCCGGACAACTACCGCACGGTGACCGAGCTGGCCGGCGAGGGGCGGCTGTCGCTGCGGATCGCCTACCACCTGTTCCCGCAGACCGCGGGCCAGGAACTCGACGACCTCGCGCGCTGGATCGAGATGGTCCGCCCCGAGGACGGCGACGAGTGGCTGCGGCTCAACGGCGCCGGGGAGAACCTCACGTGGGCCGCCGCCGACTTCGAGAACTTCGCCGAACCCCGCCCCGAACTGGCCGGCTACGAGCCCGAGTTCGAGAAGGCGGTGCGCCTGCTGCTGGAGCACGGCTGGGGCTTCCGGCTGCACGCGACCTACGACGAGACCATCCGGCGCGACCTGGCGGTCTTCGAGAAGCTCGCCGCCGAGGGACTGTTCCCGGCCGGCAACCGGTGGCTCTTCGACCACGCGGAGACCGTGTCCCGGGACAGCCTGGACCGCATCGCGGCCCTCGGCGGTGCGATGTCCGTGCAGAACCGGATGTCCTTCCAGGGCGAGGCGTTCACCCGGCGCTACGGCCTCGGCGCGGCCGCGGAGGCCCCGCCGGTGCGGGCCATGCTGGAGCGCGGGCTGACCGTCGGCGCCGGTACCGACGCCACCCGGGTCTCCAGCTACAACCCCTGGGTGGCCCTGCACTGGCTGATATCCGGCCGGACCCTGGGCGGCCATGTCCTGCGGCCGCCGCAGAACCGGGTCGACCGGGAGACCGCGCTCGCGATGTACACCCGCGCCGGTGCCGCGCTGACCGGCGAGGAGGACGTCAAGGGCATCCTGCGGGCCGGCTACTACGGTGACCTGGCCGTGCTGTCCGACGACTACTTCACCGTGCCGGAGCAGGACATCGTGCACATCGAGTCGGTGCTGACCGTGGTCGGCGGCCGGATCGTGCACGCCGAAGCCGAGTACGAGGGGATGGCGGAGGAGATCCCGGCCGTCAGCCCCGGGTGGAGCCCGGTCGCCCACTTCGGCGGCTACCAGGCCGCCGGAGCACCGCACAGCACCGGCGCCCGGCAGGCCGAGCTGCTCGGCCAGGCCGTCGCCGAGTCGGAACACCACCGGCAGTGGCGCGTCCGGCGCGGGCTGGCCCCGGAGGGCGGCACGGAGCTGTTCGACCCGTGCTTCCTGTGACCGCCGGCCGGCCGGGAGCCGCCTGACCCTCTCCAGGGTCCGGCGGCACCGCGCCGGTCACTGCGCCGGGATCGCCCGCACCGGGTGCTTGCTGAGGATGGAGACGCGGTTGAAGGCGTTGATGGTGATCGCCACCCAGACCACCGCGGAGATCTCCTCGTCGGTCAGCACCCGGCGGGCGTCGTCGTAGGCGTCCTCCTGCGCGGCGGCGTCCGCCGGGCTGGTGGTCGCCTCCGCCAGGGCCAGCGCCGCCCGCTCCCGGGGGCTGAACAGCTCGGTGTCCCGCCACGCCGGGAGCACGCCGAGGCGCTGGGTGGTCTCCCCGGCGCGCAGCGCGGCCCGGGTGTGCAGGCTGAGACAGTAGGCGCAGCCGTTGATCTGGGAGACCCGCAGGTTGACCAGTTCCACCAGCCGGCGGTCCAGGCCGGCGTCGGCCGCGACCGCCCGCACCTCCTCGGCGGTCCGGGTCAGGGCCTGGTACGCCCGCGGACTCTGCTTGTCGACGTACACCCGTCGGCCCGCCAGAGCCTGCGCCTGGGTCGGATCGTTCACCTGCACTCCTTCGGCGGGCCGCTCCCGGGCGGCGTGTGGACAGGCGCACCCTCGGGGAGTGGCGCCCGTGATCACCCGCATGATAGTTGAATAAGCAACGAAAGCGGGAGGTGCTTCATCATGAGCAACGTCGAGGCTCATTCCATCGAACTGTCGCACGGTCCGACCTCGGACGGGGAAGCGGGCCCGGCGGTGGAGGTCCTCTCCGCACGGGACGTCCCCCTGGGCGGCCCGCGCGCGATGACGGTGCGGCGCACCCTGCCGCAGCGCGCCCGGACCCTGATCGGCGCCTGGTGCTTCGCCGACCACTACGGGCCCGACAACGTCGCCGAGACCGGCGGGATGGACGTCGCCCCGCACCCCCACATCGGACTCCAGACGGTGAGCTGGCTGTTCAGCGGCGAGATCGAACACCGCGACAGCCTGGGCATCCACGCATTCGTCCGTCCCGGCGAGCTCAACCTCATGACGGGCGGGCACGGCATCGCCCACACGGAGGTCTCGACCCCCGAGACCACGGTGCTGCACGGGGTGCAGCTGTGGGTGGCGCTGCCCGGCGAGCACCGGGGCGCCGCGCGCGCCTTCCACCACCACGTCCCGCGCCCGGTCCCGCTGGACGGTGGCGAGGCACGGGTCTTCCTCGGCTCGCTGGCCGGCGACACCTCGCCCGTGCCCACCTTCACCCCGCTGCTCGGCGCCGAGATCACCCTCCAGCCGCGCGCGACCGTCACGCTCGCCGTCGACGAGGGCTTCGAGCACGGTCTGCTGGTCGACCTCGGCGAGGTCCGGCTGGCCGGCACGCCGCTGCGCCGGGCCGACCTCGGCTACCTCGCCCCCGGCCACGCGACCCTGGAGATCACCAACACCACCGACCGAGCGGCCCGGATGATCCTGCTCGGCGGCCCGCCCTTCGACGAGCAGATCGTCATGTGGTGGAACTTCGTCGGCCGCAGCCACGAAGAGATCGTCCAGGCGCGGGAGGAATGGCAGCACGCCTCCGACCGTTTCGGCGAGGTGAGGGGCTACGACGGGGACCGGCTGCCCGCCCCGGCCCTGCCCAACGCCGCCATCCGCCCGCGCCGCAATCCCGCACCCCCCTCTCCCGAAAGGCATGCCATGGCCACGCCCGTCAGCCCCGTCGTCGAACGAGCCGAGGACAAGCACCGCTACGAGATCCACGTGGACGGTGTACTCGCCGGCTTCACCGAGTACCTGGACCGCGACGAGCAGCGCGTTTTCTACCACACCGAGATCGACGACGCCTTCGCCGGCCAGGGCCTCGCGTCCCGCCTGGTCAAGGAGGCCCTGACCGACGTGCGCGCCGCGGGCAAGCGCGTCGTGCCGGTCTGCCCGTACGTGGCGGGCTTCCTGGAGCGGCACGACGAGTTCGCCGACATCGCCGACCCGGTCACCCCGGACGTCAGGCACTGGCTCCGCGGGGAACTGGGCTGACCGACCCCCGCGTCGACAACTCCGCCCACCCCGCCACCGCGCCCCCCGCGAACCGATCGTTCGCGGGGGGCGCGGTCGTCGTGCGCGCTCGATCACGCCGTCCGGGCGGGCTTGCCTAGCGTGGTGAGTGGCCCGGTCACCCGCATCGGTCGGGTCATCACCCATACACCGGACGGGAGTTGGTGCACGATGCGCGCGAAGAAGAGGATCCGCCCCCTTGCCGATGTCTGGGAGTGGCAGATGGAGGCCGCCTGCCGGGGCCTGGACGGTGCCGTCTTCTACTCCCCGGCAGGCGAGCGGGGCATCGAGCGGGCCCGCCGCGAGGAGCGGGCCCGCAGCGTGTGCCAGGCCTGCCCGGTGCGGGAGAAGTGCGCGCTGTTCGCGCTGGCCCTGGGGGAGCCGTACGGCGTCTGGGGCGGGCTGACCGAGGCCGAGCGCAGGCACATCGCCCGGCAGGGACAGGCCGGCCGGGCGCCGAGCCGAGGACGGTAGCCGGTCTTCACCGGCCCGGCGCCCGGCACGACGAAGCTCCCGTGGCGGACGGACGACTCGGAAAAGTCGCCGTCGGCCACGGGAGCTTCGTCGTGCGCCACGGACAGGCCCGCGGTCGGTCAGCGCACGGCGCGGACCGCCTCTTCGATCAGGTCCGCGACCCGGCCCGGGTGGGCGAGCATCACCAGGTGCGAGGAGTCGACCTCGATGGTGGTCATGCCGGCCCGCTCGTAGCCGTAACGCTCCACGTCGGGGTTGATGGTGTGGTCGGAAGCGGCGACCAGGCCCCACGAGGGCTTGGTCTTCCAGGCCGCCGCCGGGGCCTTCTCGCCGAAGGCCTGCGCGGCCAGCGGGCGCTGGGAGACGGCGAGGACGGCGGCGAGAGAGGGGTCCACGTCGGCGGCGAAGACCGCGTGGAACCTGTCGGGCCGCACCGAGACGTCCGTGCCGGGCGCGGGGGAACCCTCCAGCGGGAAGGGGGTGTAGACCAGCGCGCCGGCCAGGTCCGAGTCGGGGAAGCCGCCCTGCAGCTCGCCCAGGCTCTCGCCCTCCTCCAGGGCGTAACCGGCCAGGTAGACCAGCGCCTTGACGTTGTCCTCCACACCGGCGACCGTGATCACGGCGCCTCCGTAGGAGTGGCCGACCAGGACCACGGGCCCGGGGATCTGCCGGACGACCGAGGCGATGTAGGCCGAGTCGCCGAGCAGACTGCGGTTGGGCACCGCCGGGGCCACCACATTCAGGCCGCGGCCCAGCAGTTCGGGGATGACGCGGGCGAAACTCGACGCGTCGGCGAACGCGCCGTGGACCAGGACGACGGTCGGGTTGTCGGTAGGCGACAAGGGGGAAGTTCCTTTCGGGGACGGACCGCGGGTCAGGCGGTGTGCAGTGCGGTGCGCAGGGTGTGCACGGCCTGGGCGATGGCCGCCTCGGCGGCGTGCGTGCCGCGCAGCGCGTTGAGCATCACGAAGTCGTGGATGATGCCCTGGTAGCGGACGGCGGTCACCGCCACTCCGGCCTGGCGGAGCTTGTTGGCGTACGCCTCGCCCTCGTCGCGCAGGACGTCGGCCTCGCCGGTGATGACGAGCGCCGGCGGCAGGCCGGTGAGCTGCTCGATGCCGGCCCGCAGCGGGGAGGCGGTGGCCTCGGCCCGCTGGGCGGGGTCGGTGGTGTACTGGTCCCAGAACCACTGCATGCCGTCGCGGCGCAGGAAGTACCCGGTGGCGAACTGGTGGTAGGAGGGCGTGTCGAACGAGGCGTCGGTCACCGGGTAGAACAGCACCTGCTGGACCAGCGGGAGGCCGCCCCGCTCCTTGGCCATGAGCGTCAGGGCCGCGGTCATGTTGCCGCCGACGGAGTCGCCGGCGGCGGCGATGCGGGTGGCGTCCAGGCCCTTGCTCGCACCGTCGGTGACGATCCAGCGGGCCACGGTCCAGTTCTGCTCGATGGCGACCGGGTAGCGGTGCTCCGGCGACAGGTCGTACTCGGGGAACACCACCGCGGCCCCGGCACCCACCGCCAGCTCCCGGACCAGGCGGTCGTGGGTGTGCGCGTTGCCGAACACCCAACCCGCGCCGTGGATGTAGACGATGACGGGCAGGACGCCGGTGGCACCGGCGGGCTTGACGATGCGGGCACGGACGGAACCGGTGGGTCCGCCCTGGACGGTGATCCACTCCTCGTCCACCGCGGGCTTGGCGACCTCACCGGACTGCACCTCGTCGACCGCCTTGCGCCCCTCGGCGGGCGCCAGCTCGAACAGGTACGGGTGGTCGGCGGTGGCCGCGGCGAAGTCCGCGGCGGCCTGCTCCAGCACGGGTGCGGACCGGGTGGTGGGGTCTTCGGACATGTTTGTCTGTCTCCTGCGTCAGCGGGTCGGGCAGCCGGACCGGCGCTCGGGGAGCCGGCCGGTCGGAGAGCCGAGGGCTCGTGCCCCGACGCTATGGGCGGTTCGGCCCGGTGCATTGCCCGTCGGCGTACCGCGTCTGGTCTGTCCGTGCCCACCCGCCCCGGCGGCGGCACGTATGTTTCCGGCCACCGGCGCACGGCACTCGCGGACAAGAAGGGGTGCGCCACGGGGACACCGGCGGCGGAGCGCCCGTCCTAGCGTGTCGGTACCTGTGACCAGCAGGTACTTTTGACGAAAGAGCGGACATCATGTCGTACATCACCGTGGGCCAGGAGAACTCCACCCCGATCGACCTCTACTACGAGGACCACGGAAGCGGGCAGCCGGTCGTCCTCATCCACGGGTTCCCGCTCGACGGCCAGTCCTGGGAGCGGCAGAGCGCCGTGCTGCTCGACGCGGGCTACCGCGTGATCACCTACGACCGCCGCGGCTTCGGGCAGTCCAGCCGGCCGACGACCGGCTACGACTACGACACCTTCGCGGCCGACCTGAACACCGTGCTGGAGACCCTCGACCTGCGGGACGCCGTCCTGGTCGGCTTCTCGATGGGTACCGGCGAGGTCGCCCGGTACGTGTCCACCTACGGCTCCGCCCGGGTCGCCAAGGTCGCCTTCCTGGCCTCGCTGGAGCCCTACCTGCTCCAGACCGACGACAACCCGGACGGGGTCGCCCCCAAGGAGTTCTTCGACGGCGTCGTCGCGGCCGTGAAGGCGGACCGCTACGCGTACTACAGCGACTTCTTCAAGGACTTCTACAACCTCGACGAGAACCTCGGCACCAGGATCAGCGAGGACGCGGTCCGCAACAGCTGGAACGTCGCGGCGGGCGGCGGCTTCTTCGCCGCCGCCGCCGCGCCGTCGACCTGGTACACCGACTTCCGGGCCGACATCCCGGCCATCGACGTGCCGGCCCTGATCCTGCACGGTACGGGCGACCGCATCCTGCCCGCCGAGGGCACCGCGCGGCCCTTCCACCAGGCGCTCCCGTCCGCGGAGTACGTGGAGATCGAGGGCGCCCCGCACGGCCTGCTGTGGACGCACGCCGAGGAGGTCAACGCGGCACTCCTCGCCTTCCTGGCGAAGTGACCCCGGCAGGGCGGTGCACTCTCGGGCAAGTTCCCGTGCGCTGAGGGACGCGTCGGCGCCGCCGTGTCGGCCAGGATCGACACGGCGGCGCGCGCGCACCGCACGGGCGAGCCGGGACGGGGGGCGGGGGACGGGGACGACCTTGGTGTGACGAAGCGTCGTGTGCGTGACGGGCGCCGGCGGTTCACCGAGGGCCGAGGTCGGCCAGGCGTTCCCGGGCCGTGGCGATGTGCTGGGGGTTGGCCGCCGTGCCGAGGGCGAGGCACCGGGCGTAGGCGCTGCGGGCCTCGTCCCGGTGACCGGCGGCCAGCAGGGCGTTGCCGAGGTGCACCAGGGCGCGGCTCTCCAGACCGGAATGTCCGTTGGCGTGACTGAGGTCCACGGCGGTGCGCAGGTGGGC
Organism: Streptomyces sp. NPDC048106; assembly: GCF_040706415.1. Taxonomy (NCBI): domain Bacteria; kingdom Bacillati; phylum Actinomycetota; class Actinomycetes; order Kitasatosporales; family Streptomycetaceae; genus Streptomyces; species Streptomyces sp. NPDC048106. The sequence continues at coordinate 8,086 of NZ_JBEZND010000072.1, forward strand.
GGCGGCCTCGGACCAGTTCCCCAGGTAGGCGTTGGCCCGGCCGATGGACGTCTCGATGTTCACGCGGTTGAAGTCGGCGCTGTGCGGTTCGATGTCGTCGCCGGCCTGTTCGAGGAAGGCGAGCGTGCGCAGGTGTTCCGTGATGGAGTCCCGGTACCGGCCCGCCTCCAGAAGGGTGCTGGCGTGGCTGCTCATGGCGTGCAGGGTGCCGTGCAGGTCGCCTGCCGCCTCGAAGAGCCTGGCCGCCTCCCGGTTGTGACGCACCGCCGCGGCATGTTCGCCGAGCAGACTGAGGGCCCAGGCGGTGTAGCTGTGCGCCCAGCCCTGCTGGAGGAGGTCTTCGGCACGCTGGGCGGCCCGCAGGGCCTCGGCGGCGCGGGCGAGGCTGTCGTGGTGGCGGCTTTCGCAGACGAGCAGGGCCCACGCGTAGTTGTTGAGGTGGGTCGCTTCGAGGAGGGGGTCGCCGAGCGCCTGGGCGGAGTCCGCGGCGATGCCGCAGACCTCGGGCCAGTGTCCCCAGAAGATCCACTGGTCGGAGAACCAGTGCAGGGCTTCGGCGACCTCGACGACGGTTGTGTGGTCGCCCGCGGTGGCGGCCGCGCGCAGGGCGGCGAGCCAGTTGGTGCCCTCGGCCTGGAGCCAGTGGCGGGCGTGTTCGGCGCTGGACAGGTCGACGGTGCCCTGCCAGGTGGCCGGTGGGGCGCCGTGGTCGGGTTCGTACCAGCGGCCGGCCACGACGGCGGTCTCCAGCAGCCAGCGGCGCAGCGCGGAGCGGGCCGCCTCCATGTCCTCGCCGGGTTCCTCGGTGCGCAGCCGGTCGCGGGCGTACAGGCGCAGCAGGTCGTGGAGGCGGTAGCGGTCCTGGTGGGTGTTCAGCAGGCCGGTTTCGACGAGTTCCTCAAGGGTGTCCTCGGTGTCGAAGAGGGGTTGTCCGGTGAGCTGGGCGGCGCCGGCTGCGCTGGTGTCCGGGCCGTCGACCAGGGCGAGGAGGCGGAACAGGCGGGCGGCGTCGGGGGTGAGCTGGCGGTAGGAGAGGTCGAAGGCGGCCGAGACGTGCAGGTCGCCGGCGGTGAGGGTGGCCAGGCGGCGTTCCTCCTGGGCGAGGCGGTCGGCGAGGCGCCGTACGGTCCAGCCGGTGCGGGTGGCGAGCCAGTTGCCCGCCACGCGCAGGGCGAGCGGCAGATGTCCGCAGCGGTGGGCGACCTCGGCCAGCGCGCCCGGGTCGGCGTCCGCGCGTTCCTTGCCGACCAGGGCGGTCAGGAAGGCGGCGGCGTCGGTGCGGGACAGTTCGCCGAGGGGAAGGCGGTGGACGCTCTCCAGGCCGGTGAGCATCCGCCGGCTGGTGATCAGGACCATCGCGGAACCCGCGCCGGGGAGCAGTGGGCGGACCTGGGCCTCGTCGCGGGCGTTGTCCAGCACGAGAAGACAGCGCCGCTCGGCCAGCATCCGCCGGTACAGCTCCGGATGGCCCTTCGGGCCGGCCTTGGCCAGATCCCGGTCGGCCACCCCCAACGCCTTCAGGACGTGGAGCATCAGCTCGCCGGGGTCCGGCGGGTCGTCGTCCATGCCCCGCAGGTCGAGCATCAGCTGCCCGTCGGGGAAGTGTCCGGCCAGCGCGTGGGTGGCGTGCAGGGCCAGGGTGGTCTTGCCGGTGCCGGGAGGTCCGGACACCGCCACCACCACCGGTATCCCGGCGGTCTCCTGGGCGGCCAGCGACATCAGCCGCGCCAGCTCCGGCTCCCGGCCCACGAAGTCGTCGATGCCACGGGGGAAGGCATGCAGCCCCGCCGGACGGTGGACCGGGTTGCGGCCGCTCCGGGCGACGGCCAGCAGCCGCTCCCGGTCCGCATCGTCCAGCCCCAGTCCGTCCGCGAGCGCCGCCACCGTCCTGCGCTGGGGGGTCGCCCGTCGTCCGCGCTCCAGGTCCCCGATCCCGCGGACGCTGACCCCGGACGCCTCCGCCAACGCCTCGATCGTCAACGACGCGGCCAACCGGAACTGCCGTAGCAGCGTCCCGAATCCCGCACCACCCGCGTCGGCCACCCGTGCCTCCACCTTGTTCCCTCAGCCGGCCTGTATCTCAACCACTCCGCCACGCCCAGGCCCGAGCCCCTGCCGGGTGGCCTGCGCACGCGCTCAGCAGTGAGCATCGGGCGATGGCCTGAATCGTATAGCGAGTGGATGAATCGCTCACACAGGACGGATACATGCGGTATGTGTGGATATATGAACTGATCAGCGAATTATCGATGGGTAGACGGTTACGGCTTGGGGTGCCGCCGTCGGCCGGACAGCAGCGCGATCGCCACCACCGACAGCAGGATCAGGATCGTCGCGTAACCGTCGGCGGTCCGGTGCAGGCCGAATCGGGTGGCGATCACCCCGGCCGCGATCGCCGGGAGGCTGAAGGCCAGGTAGCCGACGACGTAGAGGGTCGACAGCACCCCGGCCCGTTCCTCGGCCTCGGCCAGCGGAACCACCGTACGGAACGAGCCCAGCAGCGCGGCACCCCAGCCGAAGCCGGCGACCGCGGTGCCGAGGAGGTAGGCGGCCGGGACACCGGCCGAGACGCCGATCAGGGTCAGCGTCATGCCGACGGCGAGCGCCAGTGATCCGGCCGTCAGCGCCTGCCGCGGTTCCCGGGGCTGGAGGGCGAGCGAACCGACGGCGCCCATGCCGGTGAGCAGTCCGATCACCACACCGGCGATGACGTGGTCGTGGACGTGCAGGACGTCGGCGGTCAGCGCGGGACCGAGGGACAGCGAGAACCCGCCGAGCGCCCAGAGCGCCACCAGGCTGGGCGCGATGGCCACGAAGTGCGGCCGGGCCCGGTGGGGCACCGACACCCGCGGCCGCAGGGAGGCGAGCGCGCCCGATCGGCGCGCCGCGGTCTCGGGCATCAGGGCGACGCCGACGACGGACACCGCGAACACCGCGCCCAGCAGCACGAAGACCAGGGTCGTCGGGGCGGGGGCGTACTGGACCAGCAGCCCCGACCCCAGCGCTCCGGAAGCGAGGCCCAGGAGCGAGGAGACGCTGTTCACCAGCGCTCCCAGGTGGGGGCGGTGGCTGGGCTGGAGGTCGACCAGGCCGGCGCTGATGGCGCCGGTCGCGGCGCCGGTGGCCAGGCCCTGGAGGGTGCGGGCGAGCAGCAGCGAGCCGACGCCGCCGGCGGTGACGAAGATCGCCATGGCGCCCGTCTCCAGAAGCAGCGAGACGGCGAGCACGGGGCGGCGGCCGACGTGGTCGGAGAGCGCGCCGACCACCGTCAGGGCGAGCAGCAGGCCGATGGCGTAGAGGGAGAACACCACGGTGGTGGTGGCCGCCGAGAAACCCCAGTGGGCCTGGTAGACGGGGTACAGCGGGGAGGGGGCGCTCGCGGCGGCCAGCAGGAGCAGCTGGATGGCCCCGAGCAGCCAGAAGGCGGCGGCATGGGGCAGGAAGGGGCGGCCGCGAGCGGGAGCGGGGTGGAGGCGGTTCATCTTTGATGGGGTCTCAGGTCTCGAGGTGGTGCGGCGGGACGGCTGCGTTCCGCCGCACCACGGACGGCAGGGGCGTCAGCCCTCCCAGCCGGTGAGGAAGTCGAGGAGTTCTGCGTTGACGACCTCGGGCTGTTCTTCCTGGCAGAGGTGGCCGCACTGGGGGATCGGTATGCCGCGGACGTCGCGGGCCAGGCCCTTCCAGACGTCGAGGACGTCGTAGGCCTGTCCGACGATGTTGAAGTCCTCGCCCCACATGGTGAGTACGGGGCAGTCGATGAGCTGGTCGGCGTCCTCGCGGTCCTGGGCGACGTCCTCGGGGGCCGCCCGGTAGTCCATGCAGGATCCCCGCACCGCGCCCGGCTGTTGGTAGGCGCGGACGTAGACGGCGATCTCCTCGGGGGTGAGCATCTCGGGGTCGTAGGACCAGCTGCGGTAGAAGTAGGTGAGCCAGGTCTCCTCGCGGCCGGCGATCAGGGCCTCGGGGAGGTCGGGCACGCCGAGGAAGGTGAAGAACCAGTAGCCCTGCCGGGCGAGGTTCACGTCGTAGGTGTCGGCGATGATCCGGGTGGGGATGTTGTCCATCGCGACGAAGCGGTCGATCCGGTCGCGGTGGTCCTTGGCGAACCGGGTGCCGACGCGGGCGCCGCGGTCGTGGCCGATCAGGGCGATGCGTTCGTGACCGAGGTGGTCCATCAGCGCGACCACGTCGTTGGCCATGGTGCGCTTGTCGTAGCCGGCGGCGGGTTTGTCCGTGTCGCCGTAGCCGCGCAGGTCCGGGGCGATCACGGTGTATCGCTCGGCGAGGGCGGGTATCTGCTTGCGCCAGCCGTACCAGGTCTCGGGGAAGCCGTGCAGCAGGTAGACCGGCGGTCCCTCGCCGGCGCTGACCCAGTGCTGCTTGATCCCGTTGAGTACGGCGGTGTGGTGGGTGATGCCCGTCGGCTCTGTCATCGGTGCCCGGCCTTCGAGTCGATGGACGTGCCACCGGAGGTGAACCGGGCGGCGAGGAGGTTGGGGTCCGCGTTGGTGAAGTAGGCGCCGCTCGCGATGTACGCCGTGGAGCCCCGCACGGCCAGGGAGGTCGGGTTCTCCAGCCCGTCGGCGGAGGTCAGCGCGATGGTGTGGGTACCGTCCGGCCTGACCAGGGCGACCTCGTTGTCCGCGTTGATCGCGGCCAGCAGGGTGTCACCGGCGCCGGTGAAGGCGAAGTCGTCGATGTTCACGAGGTCGGTCGCCCGCGTCTCGACGGCACCGGCGGTGCCCTGACGGGTGATCGGGATGCGCAGCACCGTGCCCTTGTCCAGGTTCGTCACCCAGGCCGCACCGTTGTGGATCTTGATGCCGTTGGCGCCCAGGAACCCGGTGGACGCCAGCTCGGGCGCGACGGCCCACTTGGTGGGCGTGCCCCCGGTGGTGGGCACCCGCCAGACCGTGCCGAGCACCGAGTCGGCCACGTACAGCAGGCCGCTGCCGCTGTCGAGGGCCAGGCCGTTGGGCAGTCCGTCGGCCGGGAGCGCGGCGATGCGCTCGGGCGTCCCGCCGGGACGCAGGCGCCACAGGCCGGTCAGCTCACTGGTGCCCGTGGCGTACAGGAAGTAGAGGGTGCCGTCCTCGGTCCGGACGATGCCGCCGAGGAAGGGCGACGTCAGGGCGGGGGTGACGGCGCCGGCCGGCGGCGCCGGCAGGGTCGCGAGCACGTGCACCCGGCCGTCGGGGGTGATGCGGGCGAGCTGACGGCTGTAGGCGAAGGTGACATCGGCGCTGCCGTCGGGTTCCAGGGTGATGTTCTCCGGGCGCTGCCCGTCGTCCATGTTCAGATGCGACACGAAGCGCACGTCGGGTCGCGGGGCCGTGGAGGCGGACGCCGGGCCCGCGGCGGTCGCGGCCAGTGCCGCCGCCACGGCAGCGGCAAGGAGGCCGGCCCATTTGCCCTGCACGGTTGCAGTCATTGCTTCTTCCAGTCTCTTGATGGTGTTTCGTACCGCTGCGGGACCCCGCGTTCGGCTGTGGTCCCGCGCGTTCAGCCGGTGAACCGCTGACGCAGTTCGCCGATGCCGGTGATGGAGCTGACCAGTTCGTCGCCGGGGGCGAGCCAGCGCTGCGGCGAGCGGCCGAGGCCGACGCCGGCCGGAGTGCCGGTGAAGATGACGTCACCCGGCAGCAGGGGGAGCACCTGGGACAGCCTGGCGACGAGGGCCGGTACGGAGAAGATGAGGTGCCGGGTGCGGTCGTGCTGCACCTCCTCGCCGTTGACGGCGCAGGTCAGCTCAAGGTCGTCGGGGTCGTCGAACTCGTCCGGGGTCACCAGCCAGGGCCCCGTCGGGGTGAAGCCCGGATAGGACTTGCCGAGGCTGAACTGGGGGGCCGGACCGGCCATCTGGATGACGCGCTCGGAGATGTCCTGACCCACCGTCAGACCGGCGATGTGACTCCAGGCCCCGGCCTCGGACACCCGGTGCGCCTCGTGGCCGACGACCGCCACCAGCTCCACCTCCCAGTCGGTGTGGCCGCCCTCGGGCAGCGCCACCTCGGTCACCGGGCCGGTGATGCTGGTCGCGTACTTGGTGAAGACCGGTGGCATGCCCTCCGGGGTGGTGAAGCCCGCCTCCGAGGCGTGTTCGCGGTAGTTCAGGCCGATGGCGAGCAGCTGACGGGGCGCCGGTGACGGCGCGCCGAGGTCCCTCGGATCGAAGGGGACCCCGCCGCCGAGATCGGCCCCCGCGGCCCAGGCGCGGAACTCCGCCCAGCGGGCGTAGACGGCAGACGGGTCCGAGGAGAAGAGGCCGCCGCTGGCTCGCTGGACGTCGACCGCCCGGTCGGCGCTGATCACGACCAGCCGGCCGGCGAGATTGGCGATGCGCACGATGTGCTCCAGGTGCGAGAGGTAAGAGAGGTGGGGGACGTGGGGGGCGTGGGGGAGGTGGGGAGGAGCGGGCGGCTGTCGGTCCGCTGCCGGATACCGCCGCGCCGCTCAGCGGACGGGCCGGGTGGCGCGTTCGAGGGCGAGCAGCGCGGAGTGGTAGGGGCGGCCGGTGACGTGCTCCATGCCGATCTCACAGGTGCGGTTGGCCGACAGATGGGCGTCGAACGCGCTCGCGGTGACCTCCGCGGCCTCATGGGCCGTCGCCGCTTCGGTCAGTTCCTTGTGCAGCAGGCCCCGGTCGCCGGCGAAACCGCAGCACTCGGCGTAGACGGGCTCGCGGACGTCCCGCGCGACGAACCGCGCGACGGCGCGGAGCTGCTCGACATCGCCCAGGTGCCGCATCGAACAGGTCGGATGGATCACCGCGCTGTCGAGCCGGTGGGTCACCTCCAGCCGCGGCAGGAGCTCGTCGGCGGCCCAGACGATCGAGTCGACGACGGTCAGCGCCCGGTGCTTGCGGAGGTTCTCCGGCGTCAGGAAGGCCTCCACCTCGTGCCCGATGCCGAGGGTGCAGGAGGACGCGTCGACGACGAGCGGCAGACGTCCGCCGTCGGTCCACTCCCAGGCCCGTTCCACGACGCGGTTGGCCATGAGCGTGTTGCCGCTGTCGTATCCCTTGGAGTGCCAGATGGTCGCGCAGCAGGAGCCGGACACGTCCGGCGGAATCCAGACCGGGCGGCCGGCCCGGCGGGAGACCTCGACGACCGCCTCGGGCAGCGAGGGGCCGTCGAGGCCCTCCGGTCCCGCGAAGATCCGGTTGACGCAGGCGACGTAGTAGACGGCGGCGGCGGTCTCCCGGTCCGTGCGGGGCAGCCGGGGACTCGCGGGCGCCGGTACGGCGGGCAGCCATTCGGGCACCAGGTCCGGTGAGACCACCTTCCGTGCCGCCGAGGTGACGCCTTCCAGGAACCGGTCGCCGAGGCGGTCCGCGACACCGAGGGCGGTGCGCACCGACGACTCGATGAGGGAGAACCGGTCCGCGACCCGGGCCGCGTTCCGCTCCTCCCGCGGCGAATGCCGCTGGTGCCGGAACCGCTTCATCATGTCGCCGGTGTCGATGCCGACCGGGCAGGCCGTCTTGCAGGACGAGTCGCCGGCACAGGTGTCGACCGCGTCGTATCCGTAGGACTCCAGCAGGCTGTCCATGACGGCCGAACCGATGGGCTGGCGCATCATCTCGCGCCGCAGCACGATCCGCTGACGTGGTGTGGTGGTGAGGTCGCGGCTCGGGCAGACCGGTTCGCAGAAGCCGCACTCGATGCAGGGATCGGCGACGGCCTCGATGGTGGGAATGGTCTTGAGGCCCTGGAGATGGGCCTCGGGGTCGCGGTTGAGCACCACCCCGGGGGCCAGTACTCCTCCGGGGTCGAGGGTCTGCTTGATCCGCCACATCAGCTCGGTCGCGCGGGCGCCCCATTCCAGTTCGAGGAACGGGGTCATGTTCCGGCCGGTGGCGTGCTCCGCCTTCAGCGAGCCGTCGAAACGGTGCGTCACCATGGCGCAGAACTCGTCCATGAAGGCCGCGTAGCGCCGCACCTCCTCGGGGCGGGCGGCGTCGAAGGCGAGCAGGAAGTGCAGGTTCCCGTGTGCCGCGTGGCCGGCCACCGCGGCGTCGAAGCCGTGCCGCCGCTGGAGTTCCGCCAGCGCCTGGGAGGCCTCCGCGAGCTGGGAGGGCGGTACCGCGAAGTCCTCGGTGATCAGCGTCGACCCGGCCGGCCGCGCCTTGCCGACCGCGGTCATGAAGGCCTCACGGGCGTGCCAGTACGTTCTGATCGTGGCCGCGTCCTCGACGAAGCGGTTGGTGGCGGACGCCACCGGGGCCACCAGCGTCAGCCGCGCCAGCACCTCGGCGGCGGCTCGCCGGTTCGCCTGGTGCGCGGCCTCGTCGGGGGCGCGGAACTCCACCAGCAGGGCGGCGGTCTCCCGGGGCAGCTCGGCCCAGTCCGCGGGGACCCCGTCGACGCTCGCGCAGGCGCGCAGGGTGTTGCCGTCCATCAGCTCGACCGCGCGCGCTCCGGCCTCGTTGAACAGCGGCACCGCCGCCGCGGCGGCCGGGAGGTCGGGGAAGAACAGCAGTGCCGTGTGGGTGAGCCGGTCCAGGGAGACGGTCCGGAACACCGTCTCGGCGATGAAGCCCAGGGTGCCCTGCGAGCCGACCATCAGGCCGCGCAGGATCTCCACCGGGGTGGAGCCGTCCAGAAAGGCGTCGAGCCGGTAGCCGTTGGTGTTCTTCAGCTCGTACTTCGCCCGGATCCGGGCGACCAGCGCGCTGTCGCCCTCGATCTCGGCCTTCAGCTTCAACAGCCCGTCGTACAGCTCGGGTTCGGCCTCGCGGAGCGCGTCGTCGGCGCCGTCGGCCGCGGTGTCCACGACCGTGCCCGACGGAAGGACCAGGGTGAGGGAGGAGAGCAGGCGGTAGGAGTTGCGGGTGACTCCGGCGGTCATGCCCGAGGCGTTGTTGGCGACCACTCCGCCGACCGTGCACGCGCTGGAGCTCGCCGGATCGGGGCCCATCAGCCGGCCGTGCCGGGAGAGCACGATGTTGGCGCGTCCCACGGTGGTACCGGGTCCGATCCGCGCCTCGGCACCGTCGCCGAGCACCTCGCAGCCGGTCCAGTGGCGGCGCACGTCGACCAGGATGTCCTTGCCCTGGGCCTGTCCGTTCAGCGAGGTCCCGGCCGCCCGGAAGACGATCTCGCGCCGGTGCTCATGGGCGTACCGCAGCACCGCGGCCACGTCCTCGACGGTCTCGGCGAGCACGACCACCTGGGGCACGAAGCGGTAGGGGCTGGCGTCGGAGGCGTACCGCACCAGGTCGGAGATGGTGTGCAGCACCTTGCCGGAGCCCAGCAGCCGGACCAGGTCCGCCCGCAGGTCCTCCGGCGTCCCGGTCGCCCGGCCGGGGGCCACTCGGTCGGCGGCCGGCCCCTCGGTGGTGAGGGGGCGCAGCTTTCCCGGTTCCGGATCGAGGAATGCCATAGGAATCTCCGTTGCATCGCTGAACGCGCGGCCGACGGCGCGCGCCACGCCGCCTTCTGCGCTGATTCACTCGACAAGCTAGGTTTTGTGCCGGTGTGCCAGTTGCTCTCGGGCGCACCGCCTGTTGCCCGAGGGCGCCGACGGCGCCACGCGGCACGGCGCGCTCCGGGGGGCTCCCCGCGCGCCCGGCGCCGGGCGGCCGGCACCTCAGAGCCCGGGAATGTTGCGCAGGTTGGTCTGGGCGAGATGGAGCATGCGGCCGACCCCGCCGGTGAGGACGGTGCGGCTCGCCGACAGGGCGAAGCCGGTGACCTGGTGGGGAGTGATCTTGGGCGGGATCGCGAGGGCGTCGGCGTCGGTGACGACGTCGACCAGCGCGGGGCCGTCATGGGCGAACGCCTCGCGCAGCGCGTCGCGCACCTGCGACGGTTCCTCCACCCGGACGCCGTGGGCGCCGGCGGCCCGGGCGATGGCCGCGTAGTCCGTGTGCGGATACGAGGTGCCGTGGGGCGGCAGGCCGTCGACCATCATCTCCAGGTCGACCATGCCGAGGGAGGAGTTGTTGAAGACGACGACCTTCACCGGCAGTCCGTACTGCACGAGCGTGAGGAAGTCGCCCAGCAGCATGGAGAGTCCGCCGTCGCCGGACAGGGACACCACCTGCCGGCCGCGGTCGAGGAACTGCGCGCCGATGGCCTGGGGCAGCGCGTTGGCCATGGAACCGTGCACGAAGGAACCGAGGATGCGGCGGCGCCCGTTGGGAGTGAGGTAACGGGCGGCCCATACACAGCACATGCCGGTGTCCACGGTGAACACCGCGTCCTGCGCGGCCACTTCGTCGAGGACCGAGGCCACGTACTCGGGGTGGATGGGGGTGTGCTTGTCGACGTCGTGGGTGTACGCGCCGACGGCGCCTTCGAGGGCGCGGACGTGGTGGCGCAGCATCCGGTCGAGGAAGCGGCGGGAGGTCTTCGGGCGCACCGCGGGGGTCAGCGCGCTCAGCGTCTGGCGCACGTCTCCCCAGACGGCGAGGTCCAACTGCGTGCGCCTGCCGAGCCGTTCGGGCTGGATGTCGATCTGCACGGTGCGCACGTCGCGGGGCAGGAAGTCCGTGTACGGGAAGTCGGTGCCGAGGAGCAGCAGCAGGTCGCACTCGTGCATCGCCTCGTACGCGGCGCCGTACCCGAGCAGTCCGGACATGCCGACGTCGTACGGGTTGTCGTACTGGATGTGCTCCTTGCCGCGGAGCGCGTGGCCGACCGGGGCCTTCACCTTCTCGGCGAAGGCCATCACCTCGGCGTGGGCGCCCTCGACCCCGCGGCCGCAGAAGACCGTCACCTTCTCGGCGGCGTCGACGAGCTGGATCAGCCGGCTCAGTTCCTGGTCGCCGGGGCGGACGGTGGGGCGGTCCAGGGGCGTGGTGAGTTCGGCGCCGCCCTCCGGGGCGTCCTCGGCGGCGATGTCACCGGGGAGGGACACCACCGACACACCTCGCCGGCCGACCGCGTGCTGGATCGCCGTCTGCGTCACCCGGGGCATCTGCCGGGGCGAGGAGACGAGTTCCGAGTAGTGGCTGCACTCCTGGAACAGCCGGTCCGGATGCGTCTCCTGGAAGTAGCCGGTGCCGATCTCGGCGCTGGGTATCTGCGCGGCCAGGGCGAGGACGGGCGCCATCGAGCGGTGGGCGTCGAACAGGCCGTTGATCAGGTGCAGGTTGCCGGGTCCGCACGAGCCCGCGCAGGCGGCCAGCCGGCCGGTGAGCTGCGCCTCGGCGCCGGCGGCGAAGGCCGCGACCTCCTCGTGGCGGACCTGGACCCACTCCATCCCGTGGTGCCGTCTGACCGCGTCGACGACGGGGTTGAGGCTGTCACCGACCACGCCGTACATCCGTTGCACACCGGCGCGGGCGAGGAGGTCGACGTACTGCTCGGCAACTGTCTGTTTTCTGGCCATGGTGATCCTCGGTGGAAGGACGGGCGGGGTCGTCGGGCCGCGTCAGCGCAGGGAGGGGACGGGGTCCGGGCTGTCGTTCGCCGGCGGCACCTGTCCCCTACGGCCGTCGCGCAGGGCGGGGAGTTCCGCCGCGGGCGACCAGTGGCATCGAAACTAGCCGTGATGCCGGGTGATGTGCGGCCGTGGCGGGCGACGGTGCGCCCTCGGGACACGACCGGCGCGCTCTCAGCGCAGGCCGGGGGCCCGCCCACGGTGATGGCAGGAGCGGTCGGCGTCCGCGTCCGGTGCTCTGACGGGCAACGCCCGGGACGTTCCCCGGCAAGCCCCGTACATCCGGGGTTTTAGGGTCATTCGCGCGGGACTGCCGCCTCCCTCAGAACCTGCTGAACGGACACGACATGACTCAGCCGTTTTACAGAGCCGCCGAAACCTCGGTCACCGACGAGGTGGTGGTGCACGTCGTCGTCGCGGGCGAACCGCATGTGTCGCTGCCCGCCGAACTCCGCTACGACCGGTCGGATCCCTACGCCGTGTGCCTCTCCATCGGGACGACATCCACCGGAACCGTCGACTGGGTGTTCGCGCGCAGCCTCCTGGCGGAGGGACTGAGCCGGCCCGTCGGCGTCGGGGACATCCTGGTGTCGCCCCGGCACGGCGGTCCCCGGGACGCGGTGCGCATCGTCGTCCGTACCTCGGCGGGAGCGGCCGTGCTGTACCTCGCGGCTTCGGCGGTGACCGCGTTCCTGAAGCGGGCCCGCACACTCGTGCCGCCGGGCGCGGAGGGACTCTTCCTCGACCTG
>NZ_JBEZND010000073.1:0-20161 GCF_040706415.1 Streptomyces sp. NPDC048106
AGCACCTGCTGGCCACCTGGACCGGCACTTGCCCCACCTGCCGACAACCCACCCCATGGCAGCCCTACGACACGACCTAACAAAGCACTACTAGTCGGCGGAGCTTGTCCTCATCGGCTGCGCCCCCGGTCCGAGGACCGGGCCGCGCCTGGGACGGGCTGGATCTCGACTTCGTCGAGCGAGAGGACGCGCCCGTCGTGGGCGCGCATCTCCAGCCGCGCCACCGGCTTGCCGTCCCGGACGTCGACCAGTTGGAGCCGTTCTTCCTCGTCGTCGAACAGATGAGCCTCCCCCCACTGGCGCAGTGCCACGAGGGCGACCCGGAGGGCCTTGCCCTTCTCTGTCAGGCGGTACTGGTGGTAAGGGCTCCCGTCGGAGGCCGGCTCGGTCACCATGACCCCCGTCTCCACCAGCTTGCTCAGCCGTGTGCTGAGGATGTTGCGCGCGCACCCCAGGCTCCGCTGGAAGTCGCTGAACCGGCTCACCCCGCTCAGGGCATCCCGGACGATGAGCAGCGACCACCAGTCGCCGACCTCGCCGAGCGACCGGGCAACCGGGCAGGTCGCCTCGCTGAGATTCGTCTTCCGCATCGGCACGTTCCCCCTCACTCGCATAAGAGTTTCAACTTTAAACCATGCTCGACGGTCGCCACGGGTGCCCTCACCCCCACTCCTCGCCGTCCGCACGCCTTCCGACACACCGTCCTGGTTGCTTTTTAAACCACTGCGTTCATGATGGCGTTGGCGGCGCCCACCAGGGCCCGCCGACGGAGGAACTGAAATGCCAGACGATGTCCTGCGGCAGACGAAGACCATCCGCCTGCGTGCCGACGGCGGCGTCCTGTACGCAACGTTCGACGCCCCGCCCCTCGACCTGATCGGCCCGGAACCGGTCCGCGATCCGGTGCGCCTCACCGGCTACCTGAGCAGCCCACCCCGTTCCAGGCGGTGGTGTTCGACAGCACCGACCCCGACTTCTTCATCCCGCACGTGGGCATGACGAAGGTCCCCGAGTACACGTAGGTGTCGTACAAGAACCGGTTCGGGGTCACCATCGCGGCAGACCACTGCCATGAACTGATTAATTGAGGGGGATGCATCTCTCCCTCCCAGCCCGGCGAGAGCCATGGCAACGTTGCTGATCATGCATGTGTCGGCACTGTTTCGCCGCGCGGCCGAATTCAGCTTCCTTCGCTATTTCCCCAACCGACAAGTGAGGAGTACTCCGTTGGGTCAGAATCTTGGGCGTAGAGGCTCTCTGGGGCTCGCTGGCGCAAGCATTGCTGGGGCGGCGCTCGGGACGGGGGGCTTCGCTCCCTCCGATGCCCTGGCGAGCGCCCGCGGTGGCCGCGGCACCCAGTCACTCGTCGCCGCCACGCGCTCGGGCAAGGTACGCGGCGTCGAACAAAGCGACGGCGTGCTGGTCTGGAAGGGTGTGCCCTACGCAGCTCCGCCGGTCGGACCGCTGCGCTTCGCTCCGCCGCAGCAAGTGGCGTCCTGGACCGGGGTACGCGACGCGACCGAGTTCGGCCCTGCCTCACTGCAGATTCCGCCGCTGCCCGGCTTGCCGGGCCAGAGCGAGGACAGTCTCTACCTCAACGTCTGGTCTCCGTCGACCGAGGGCAAGCGGCCGGTGATCGTATGGCTCTACGGCGGCGCGTTCGTCGCGGGGCGGAGCAACGACCCGACCTACGACGGAGAGCACTACGTGCGGCGGGACTGCGTCCTGGTCACGCTGAACTACCGTCTGGCAGCCTTCGGCAGCCTCTACCAGCCCGACCGTCCCGGTTCGGGAAATCTGCGGCTGCTGGACCAGATCGCTGCGCTGCGCTGGGTCCGCGACAACATCGCCGCCTTCGGCGGCGACCCGTCCTCCGTCACGGTCATGGGAGAGTCGGCGGGTGCCATGTCCCTCGGAGCGCTGCTCGGCAGCCCGCAGGCGCGTGGACTGTTCCGCCGCGCCATCCTGCAAAGCGGAGGCCCGCGCCCCACTCATACTGCCGAGTTCGCCTCCGCGACCCGGGAGGCGGTCATGCGCTCCCTCGGCATCACGGACGCCTCGCGCCTGATGAAGGTGCCGGCCGCGGACCTGGTCGACGCCTCGGCACAGGCCTGGGACGATCCTCACCTGCTGGAGCCGTTCCCCCACGTCATCGACGGGGTGGTGCTGCCGGTGCACCCGTTGGCGGCCGTGGGTGGCGGCGTCGACCTGATGATCGGTACCTGCGCCCAGGAGTCCGAGCTGTTCATGGGCTCTCCCCTCTTCGCCGGGCGGTTCGAAAGCCTCGCCCGCCAGGCGACGGGCGAGCGCGCCTGGCAACGCATTCTCCAGGTCTACGAGGACACCTCCCTTCCCGGGCACACGACCCTCAACGACGTGATCAGCGGCTGGTTCGTCGTGATGCCCTCGGTCTACCTGGCCGAGCACGCCCACCGGGCCGGCGCCCGCGTGTGGCAGTACACCTTCGACTACGCCGGAGCCAGCGCCAACGGGGCCTGGCACAGCTCGGACATCCCGTTCACCTTCGGCAACTTCGGGCCGGATGACTTCGGCACACCCCAGCTGCCGGATCCGACGACGGCACGTGAGTTGTCCTCGAAGATGATCGACTCATTCATCGCGTTCGCGCGCAAGGGCACGCCTTCGACCCCGGCGCTGCCGGCTTGGCCGGCCTTCACCTCTCGCGACCGGGCGTGCCTTTCGTTCGACGCGGAGCCGCGCCTGCTCCGCGACCGCCTTGCCTCCGCGCGACGTGAGGCGTGGGCGGGCGTTGATCCCTACGCCGTGGCCTGATGTCCGCCGAGGCCGCCGTCAATTCGGCGGTGGCCCCGGCACGGCGAACAGTCGCGCGTGCCGATTCGCCCCGACGGCCTTACCAGTCGGCCCAATGGGGCAACATGCACGAAGGGGCGGGGCCGAAGACCGGGTGCCCGGGGTGAGGGCAACGCCTGCGTCCGAAAGGCCGGTACGTGCGCGGCACCGGCCGGAGCACCGTCGTGGTGCAGCCGACCGCGTGCCGTCCGGCCCCAGCGTGGGACAGCGTTGATGGTCAGCTGTTGCTGATCTCGGTGAGAGCCCAGAGGAACCTGTCCATGTGCTTGCGCAGGTTCACGTCGACCCGCAGGTAGCGCGAGCCGAGTCCCTTGATGTCCGAGCCGTCCTTGACGATGACTCCGCGTTCGAGCAGCCCCTGGAAGACCTTCGTCGAGTCGAGGGCGGGGGCGATTTGACGACGTCGGCGAACTCCACCGACTTCCGTTCCAGGGACTGGGCGAGGTGATCCAGTACGGGCATCAGGTCGCGGCTGACGGCCGCGGTGGCGGCGATGTGGATCGATGAGGGGAAGACATCGTTGGAGGACTGAGAGGCGTTGACGTGATCGTTGGGATGCACTTCGCGGCCCAGCCGCTCGGTGGCGAGAGCGGCGATGACCTCGTTGGTGTTCATGTTCGACGAGGTTCCGGAGCCCCTCTGGAACACATCGACGGGAAACCGGGCGTCCCAGTCGCCCTCCGCGACTTGCTCCGCCGCCGCTGAAATCGCGTCGGCGATGTCCCTGCCGATCACGCCGAGGCGCGCCTTGGCCTTCGCGGCGGCCGCCTTGATCCGGGCGAGGGCTTCGATGTGGGCGCGCTCGATGCGCTGCCCGGAGATGGGGACCTTGGGGTGGAGCACTCCCGAACTCCGCGAGCCGGCCGCCGCCGACCGCTGGACCTGGCTCGTCGCCGCACACACCCAACTCCGTCTTGCCCGGCCTCTGACAGAAGACCTCCGCAAACCCTGGGAACGACCCGCACGTCAAGAGCGCCTCACACCCGCACGTGTCCGTCGAGGATTTCGCCGCCTCCACAGGAAAGCCCCTCAGCCGGCCAGCGCACCGAAACTCACGACCGCAGGCCCCGGCAGGCCAACCGGCGTGAAGAACACGCACCGTGCACCCGCGCACCCGGTCGGAAAACAGTCTGGACGTGGCCGGACGGCCCGATGCCATCACCCAGCTCGCGGCGCTGGCCGGGGTCACCCGCCGGATCGGCCTGGTCTCCACCTCCAACTCCACCCTCAACGAGCCCGCCGATCTCGCCCGCCGTCTCTCGGGCCTCGATCTGCTCTCCGAGGGCCGCGCCGGCTGGAACGTGGTGACCACCGACAACGCCTGGACGGGCGCCAACTTCCGGCGCGGCGGCTACCTCGACCACGCCGACCGTTACCGTCGTGCCGAGGAGTTCCTCACCGTGGCCCGCGCCCTCTGGGACGGCTGGGCGGACGGAGCAGTCGCCGACACGCAGGGCGCGCCCGCATGGTCCGCGCCCGGTGCCGTACGCCAAGTGCGCCACCGGGGCCCGCAGTTCGACGTCGATCTCGCCCCGGCCCTGCCCCGCAGCGCCCAAGGGCACCCGGTCATCTTCCAGGCAGGCGACTCCGGCGAGGGGCGCGACTTCGCCGCCCGCCACGCCGACGTGATCTTCTCCGCGCACGGCACGGACTTCGACGACGCGCCGGCCTTCGCCCAGGACATCCGCACCCGGCTGCGCGCCGTCGGCCGGCCCGACGACGACCTGCGGATCCTGCCCGGTACCGAGATCATTATCGGAGCCACGGAGGCGGAGGCCGAGGAGAAGAGGCGCTGGATCCGGCTCCAACAGGTTACTGCCGCCACGGCGTTGGGGGTCGCCGGGCTGCTGTGGGGCATCGACCTGTCCGAACCGGGACGCCGACGGTCCGCTGCCGAAGGAGGATCCGGTCATCGCCGAGAACGACGGCTCCTTCGGCGCCCGCCGCATCCCCGACGCGCGCGCGGTCGTGGCCGAATGGCGGGCGAAGGCCGAGGCGCACGGCTGGTCGCTGCGCGAGACCGTCATCGCGCTCGGCCCGCAGCGCGGTCACGTCGGCACCCCGTCCGCCCTGGCCGACAAGTTCGCCCACTTCGTACGGCACGGCGCGGTCGACGGCTTCGACGTCTCGCCGTACCTGATCCCCGACGGGCTCGACGACATCGTCGACCTGCTCGTCCCGGAACTGCAGGAACGCGGGGTCCACCGCACCGAGTACACCGGCAGCACACTCCGCGACCACCTCGGCCTGCGCGAGCCGCTCACTCGCCGGTCCGCGCCGGCCCAGCGGCAGGCGGGCTGACGGTCACGTGGCCAGTACGGCATCGCATCACATGACCGACATGAAGCTGTCACACAAGGACCGGAATGCTTTTCCGTCCAGCGCCGGTTCAAATTGACATGACTGTCGGAGTAGCACTCAACGCGTCGGACGCGCCGAATCAGGTGGACGCCACCGTGGAGTTGGCCCGGGAGGCCGCGGCCGCCGGGCTGCGGTCGGCCTGGTTCGGCCAGACCTTCGGCGCGGACTCGCCCCAACTCGCCGCAATCGTGGGGCGCGAGGTGCCCGGACTGCACGTGGGCACCTCCGCCATCCCCGTCTTCGGCCGCCACCCGGTGGCGGTCGCAAGCCAGGCCCAGACCGCGCAGGCGGCAACTCACGGCCGCTACCACCTGGGGCTCGCCCTGGGCACGAAGCTGCTGACGGAGACCGGCTTCGGGCTGCCCTTCGAACGGCCCGTCGCCAGGCTGCGTGAATTCCTCACCGTCCTACGGCAGTTGATCGACACCGGCACGGCCGACTTCCACGGCGAGCTGCTCACCGCCACCACTCCGATCCCGGCGCGCGTGCCGGGCGCCGAGGGCGGAGTTCCCGTGCTGGTCGCCGCGATGGGACCGCAGGCGCTGCGGGTCAGCGGTGAACTGGCGGACGGGATCCTGCCCTACCTCGCGGGGCCGCGCGCCCTGGCGGAGCACATCGTGCCCGCCCTGACGTCCGCGGCCGAGGCCGCCGGCCGTCCCGCGCCCCGGATCGTGGCCCTCGTGCCCGGCGTGGTGACGGACGACGTGGACGCGGTGCGGGCGCAGGCCACCGGGAACCTCGCGTTCTACGAACAGATCCCGTCCTACGCACGGGTCATCGAACTCTCCGGCGGCCGACGCGCCGCCGACCTGGCCGTGATCGGCGACGAGAAGGCGGTGGAAGCCGAGGTACGGCGGTATCGCGACGCCGGTGCCACCGAGGTCGTCTTCTCGGGCACCGAGATTGCCGGAGAAGCGGACCGCCGACGCACCTGGGCGCTCCTCGGCGAACTGGCCGACTGACTATGCCTGTTGGGCCATCGGCCCGGCACACTCTCTGACACCCCCGAAGGAGAATGCATGACCACCGAGGCCACCACAACGGACCTCCAGGCCTTCACCGACAACTGGCGGGAGTGGTACCGCGCCCAGGAGGCCCGGCTCGCCGCCCCGCATGGGTTCCTGGCGATCACCGGCCTGCACTGGCTGGACGACCGGCCGCAGCGCTTTCCGGACGCGCCCGGCGCTTGGCGCACCGGTCCCGACGGGGTCGTCGTGGGCCTCGCCGACGGTGAGGAACTGGTCGTCGATGGCACGCCGGTGCGGGGTGAACACCGTTTCGGTGTGCTGCCCGAGCGCGGCGGCGTCGACGTGGTCTGGGGCGACGTCGTCATCGAGGTCGCCAAGCGCGGCGGCAACGACATCGTGCGCCCCCGTCACCCGGACGCGCCGCTACGCACGGCCTTCACCGGGACACCGGCCTACGCCCCCGACCCCCGCTGGGCCGTGACCGGCCGGTACATCCCCTTCGACGAGCCACGCCCGACCACCGTCGGCGCCGCGGTCGAGGGCCTCGAGCACGTCTACGACGCTCCGGGCAGGATCGAGTTCGAGCTCGACGGACGTCAGCTGTCCCTGACCGCGTTCCCCGGACATGGTGCGGGCCGGCTGCTGGTGCTGTTCACGGACGCGACCTCCGGAGTCACCACCTACGCCGCCAACCGTTCCCTGGCCCTCGAACCGCCCGCCGCCGACGGCACGGTCGTCCTGGACTTCAACCGCGCCACGAACCTGCCGTGCGCCTACACGGACCTGGCCACCTGCCCGCTGCCCCCGGCCGAGAACCGACTGCCGGTAGCGATCGAGGCGGGCCAGAAGATCCCCCGCGAGCGCGGCGGGTCCTGAGCCGGGTTCAGTCCTCCGCAGCGTCTCCGCCGGACAGCCTCTGTGGAGTCGGGAGTTCGGCGATCCGACACTGAGTGGCGTGTGATGATGGCGGAGTTCGAGGCTGTTCAGGTGAACCTCGCGTTCCTCCCCAGTGCGAGCGAGAGCGGGGCTTCCACCTTGATCGTGGACACCGGTTGTCATGCAGCGATGGCCAGCGTAGTTGATCTCTGTTCGAGGACGGCTGGGGAGAGGTAGCCGATCGTGGGGTGTCTGCGCTGGTGGTTGTAGAAGCCAAGCCAGCGGAACACCGCGAGTCGCGCAGCCCCTTCTGCCGGCCAGCCGCGCCGACCGGGAAGGATCTCCCGCTTCAGCGTAGCGAAGAACGACTCCGCGGCGGCGTTGTCCGCCGAGGTGCCGACCGCGCCCATGGACCGACGGATCCCGGCCCGGCGACCGACGTCGGCGAACGCCTTCGAGCCGTACTGAGCCCCCGTGATCGCTGTGAAAAATGACGCCGTCCACCTGTCCGCCGCGAGTGCGGACGGCCGCATCGAGCGCGTCGGTAACAAGCTCGGCCCGCATGTGATCGGCCATCGACCAGCCCAGCAGGCGACGGGAGTAGACATCGATGACGGTGGCCAGATACAGGAACTCCCCGCCGGCGATGGGCAGATAGGTGATGTCACCGACCCAGGCCCGGTTGGGAGCGGATGCGGTGAAGTCGCGCCGCAGCAGATCGGGCACCGCCTGGGCGGCGGGGGTCCGGAATGGTGGTGCGGTGCCGCTGCCTCAACATCCGTCCCTGAATTGCGCGTTGGCGCATGAGCCGCTCGACGCGCTTGCGGTTCACCATCACACCGCCGGCGCGGAGCTCGGCGGTGATCCGCTTGGCCCCGTACGTCCTTCCGGACTCCGCATGGACCTTGCGTATCCCGCCGGGTGAGCGCGGCGTCCGCGGCCTTCTTTGCGGCGCGCGCCGGCGCGGTCCTCAGCCACCGACAGAACCCGGACCTCGACAGGTTCAGCACGGTGCACAGCCGCTTCACGCCGAAGGCGCCGCGATGGTCGGCAACGAACTCGAAGCGGCTCACCAGTTCGTCTCGCCCGCAAAATACTTGGCCGCCCGACGCAGGATGTCACGTTCCATCTCCAGCTCGCGCACCTGCTTGCGCAAGGCCGCGATCTCCGCATCCTTCGCCGACGCCGCGACCGCCTCGGGCCTCTCGGCCTTCTCCGCCGTCTTGATCCACTGCCGCAGCGTCTCGTGATTCACGCCGAGCTCGGCGGCGATGCGTGAGACAGGCCGGCCCGACGAACGGGCCAGCGCCAGGGCCCGTTGCCGATTCCACCTGCATGGACGGCGAACGGAGCAGTGGTGCCCATGTTGGACCGCGGCCAGTCGAACGGTTGGACCACCGCACGCATGCAGCCGTCCGCAGGGCCCGGGCAGCGAGCGCACCCTCCGCACCGTACTGGCCGAGCATCGGCCGTTCGGCCGTCCTGAGCAAGGCCGTCGCTCCGATCGACGAGACCGCCGAGCCCCTCTACGGATCTCCGGGCCGGGCGGTCAGCACGCCCGAGACCGAGACCAACAGCAGCCAGCCGCTCGCCAGCACCGTCAACCAGCCCCCTGGACCGCTGACCGAAGCCCGGTCCGGCACCCGCGCTCTCGCGAACGGTACGCCACCCGTTCCCAGGACCGGCCATGCCCTCTCCCGCGCCCAGCGGAGGCGGTACAACGGGCCGAAAGATCCTGGTTCAACGCGGCGTAGTCAGCACCAAGTCGGCACGGGACGGGTGAAGACGGGTGCTGACATGGGCTTTCAGTCAGCACCGAACCAGCACGGGAGTCAGCACCGCAACGTCAAATCATCCCCGGCATGGTGCCCGCACGCATACCCGTCCCCCGAACTATGGTGTCCCACCACATGTGCCCCTGACCTGCGGCTTCCTACCGTGTGCCGACACGTACCCGTCCCCACCGCACACGAGGAAGTGGCGCACATGGCCTCCGGAACCACCGCTCCCCCAGCCCCCGCCGGTCTCCCCAGGATCGTCGCCGCCAGTCTCATCGGGACCACCATCGAGTGGTACGACAACTCATTCGATCGGGGCTAGGACCTGCGGTTTTGCCACCCGAACGGCCTCGAAGTCAGCACGGAACCAGCACGGGTACTCAACGGTGCTGAGTGGGTCAGCATTCGAGGGCCTCGACGTAGCATCAGGGAGGGCGTACGGACGAACAGCGGGTCTCACAGACTGTAGCCAACGTCCCGGTTCGCGGGCGACCGTTCCCAGCCCCGGTGGGGACCGGCACACGCGCATGAGCAGGTCCCTTAAGGCTCGCCACCCGAAGTCGCCCGAAGAAGGAGCCGCCTGTGGATCGGGGCCGGCCTCGCGGTCATCATGGGACTGCTGGTGCTGTTCGCCCTGCTGACGCCCAGCGCGCCGCATCCGATCGACTTCACGCTCTACTATGCCCACGACGGCTGGTACGCCGCGTACCTCACCCTGTACGTCACGGCCTACACCCTCGGAGAGCTGTTCCTCGCCCGCGCCTGCTGGCGCCTCGCCCGCCGCAGCACCCGCGGGTCCGTGCGCCTCGGCCTGCGCATCGTCGCCCTCGGCGCCACCGTCACCCTCGGATACAGCGCCGTCCGCATCGGCGACGTGATCGCTGGCGCCTTCGACAGCTCCCTTGCCAGCTGGGAAGGCTTCGCCTGGACCTGCGGTGACGTCGGCGCCATGCTCACGCTCATCGGCTTGCTCGTGCCCACCATCAGCGACCAGGCCCAGAGAGTCCAGTACCGGATCAAGCAGTACCGCAGCTACTACGCCCTGCGCCCCCTGTGGCTCGCCTTCTACAGCGAAGCACCAGAGATCGAACTGCCAATCGACCGAGCCACCCCGGCTCAGCGACGCCGATTCCGCGGCGTCGCCATCAAGCTCTACCGGCGCGCGATCGAAATCAGGGACGGACGCTTCGTGATCCGCCCGTACCTCGATGTCGCGGTCCGCGAGGCCAGCGAAACCCACCACCGAGCCCGAGGACTCAGGGGCCAAGAGCTTGCAGCCGCCGTCACGGCCGATCAGATCCTCGCCGGCATCGCCGCCCGGGCCGAAGGGATCCGCCCAGATGCCGACCAGCTCACCGAGTTCGCCGACGCCGACCGCCAGACCGACCGACCGATTGACGACCTCGACGCCCTCCTCGACGTCGCCCGCCACCTGCCCCGTCAACCCGCCCGCGTCCCTCACCTTGAGCGAGTCTCCGCATGACCACTGACCTCACCAGCCAGCCCGTGCACGTCCAGCTCCAGGCGCTGGACCGCCGAGAGATCTCCAGCCGCGAACTGCTCGACCTCCACCTCGACCAGATCGACGCCAGCCACGTCAACGCCGTCATCACACGCGACGACGACGCGGCCCGGGCCGCCGCGCACGCGGCAGACGAACGCCGCGCCCGCAACGAGAGCATCGGAACCCTCGACGGCCTCCCGATCACGATCAAGGACAGCTTCGAAACGGCCGGCCTGCGCACCACCAGCGGCGCCGAAGACCTCGCTGACCACGTTCCCTCATGCGACGCCGACGCAGTCGCCCGACTCCGCCACCAAGGCGCCGTCATCATGGGCAAGACCAACACCCCGGCGTGCTGCCAGGACCTGCACACCGACAACGCCCTGTTCGGCCCCACGCTCAACCCGCACAATCCCAAGCACACCACCGGCGGCTCCTCCGGCGGCCCCGCCGCAGCAGTCGCCGCCCACCTCACCCCCGCCGACCTCGGCAGCGACCTCGCCGGCTCCCTGCGGCTCCCCGCCCACTACTGCGGCGTCTACGGCCTGCGCCCCACCCACGGACTCATCCCAGCCCGCGGCCACCTCCCCCGACCGCCGGGATGGATCACCAGCAGCGACATGGTCACCCCCGGTCCCCTCGCCCGCCACCCCCGCGACCTCGACCTGCTCCTCGCCGCACTGACGACACCGTCACCCGACGAGTACAGCCCCTGGAGCGTCACGCTACCCACGGCGCGGCGCCCGGTCGGCCAACTCCGCGTGGCGGTGTGGGCCGACGACGCGAGCTGCCCCGTCGACCGCAACACCACCGACACTCTCGCCGCCTTCGAAGGGACACTCGCCTTCGTCGGCGCCAGCGTCCACCGCACCGCGGGGCCGGTCGGCTTCGCCGAATCCCTCCGCCTCTTCGAGCAACTCCTCCACGCCACCACGACGGCCACCACCGACGACGCCGCCGGCGCGGCCGAACTCGCCGCCGCCCGTGACCTGCACACGGACGACGCGAGCCCAGGAGCCGCCATCATCCGCCACCGCACGCAGACCCACCGCGCCTGGTTCCGCGCCAACGAGGAGCGCCTCCGGCTCCAGCAAACGTGGCACCGGTTCTTCGCCGACGGCCCGTACGACGTCCTCATTACGCCCGCCGCCCCCACCGCGGCGATCCCAGCCGGGAGCCGTTCTCTCACGGTCGACGGCGTCGAACGCAGCTTCTTCGACCAGACCGGCTGGGCCAACCTCACCAGCCACGTCGGCCTGCCCAGCCTGGTCACGCCCGTTGCGCGTGGTGCCGATGGCCTCCCGATCGGCCTGCAACTCGTAGGACCGGCCTATTCGGACCGAACCTTGCTCGTGATGGCCGAGCAGTTGGCACCTTCGCTGGGAGGAATCGCCGATGGCGTCGTCACATCATGGAGCGGATGACCACCCCTACGTTATGCGGGGCAGTTGGCCAATATGCTCGGCATCTACCTCAGTGCGGCCGTCGCCTGGCAGCGCGCGAGCGGCGGGGACTGGATGGGGTACGCCGCCGAGGTTGTCGCCTGGTCTGCCATCCGTATGCAGTCCCGCGTGCTGGTGGGCCAGCGAGCCGTTGCGCAGGCTCATGTCGGCCCTGAAGCGCAGCACCCGGCGGGCGAGGTCGGTGTCGTAGTCCGGGTCGGCCAGGGCGGCCCGGCCGCCGTGGCGGACCACGCGCAGCAACTCGTCCAGCGCCCGGGCCGGTTCGGCGACATGCTGCAGGACCCGGTCAGCCCAGGCGCCGTCGAACTGACCCGCTGTGAACGGCAGCCGGTGCCCGTCCGCGACAACGGCGTGTGGCAGTCCTCGGTCCCGTGCCTGCGCGAGCATCGTCGAGGAGCAGTCGACCGGCCACGACCTTGGCACCGTAGCGGGAGCACAGGCCACGGCGGCGTCTCCGGTACCCGCTCCGACCTCAAGGAACAGCCCGCCGGGCTGGGCACACAGGAACTCCTGCAACCGCTGCTTGTAAGCGACGTAGAACGGCTCCGCCCTCAACCGGTCCAGGATTTGAACCCACTCGGCGGGCCGAGGCTGTGTCTACCGACGTGAAACCGTGAGCAACACAGTGATCGTTCATGGGAGCACGCTAGACGTGCCGACCAAGCCGGTGAAACCCTCCAGATAGAGCGCTCGATGTTGGCCAGCCAACCGGTGAACTGCCGGTTTAGGCCACGAAGATACCGGATTCTGGCATGCTGCGAACGGTCGCCACGGCGAGTCGCAGACCCTCGTACCGAGGCGGTGGGAACTCCGTGCGCTGAGAGGGGGAGTGGTGCTCCTGACAGTTGTGGTCCAGAACGTGGGTACAGGGGGGACCGAGGACGGTGACGGGAATTCGTCCGACCTGTGGCCGCGGCTGGCTAAGCGGATCCGGACGGCCGCGAATCGTGTCGACCTGGTCCTGCTCCAGGAGGTCAAGGGCTGACACCTGTACGGGCACAAGCAGCTCGCGCGCGCCTGTGAGGACTTGGACCTTGATGCGGCGCCGCTGGCGCCAACCTCAAGCGGTCTGGGAACAGCGGTGCTGTACCGCCGGGAGGTCGTGGGCCGGTGGGTGCGGCATAATCCCGACTTCGCCTCCGAGGTGCTGCACGGATTCGCCGCGACCAGCTTCGACATCGGCTGGCGGACGCGAACGGACTGCCCCTGGTCGTCGGCGTCTCCGCCGCGAACGTCCACGACAGCGAAGGGCTGAAGCCGATGGTGACCGGTCACCAAACGAGGCACGACCCCCACCGCGGCCGCCACTTCAAGCCCCAACGGCTCCACGCGGACAAGGCGTACGACGTGCCTCACCTGCGTAAATGGTTACGCGGCAAGCGCATCGGCGTGCGGATCGCCCCGCAAAGGAATCGAGTCCAGCGAACGATTGGGCCGGCGAAGGTGGGTCATCGAACGCACCATCTCCTGGCTGTCCGGCTACCGGCGCTTGAGCCTTCGCTACGAGCGGGACCCCCGCAACTACCTGGCATTTCTCGGCCTCGCCGTCACCCTCTGCTGCTACAAACGACTCGTCCGCCTCACCACATAGGACACGGTCAAGCGGGTGCTGCGTGCACGTGACGCCCTCGTACCACTTGCGCGGCGATACGAACGGCCCTGGTCACTCTGGGTTCGCCGAGGTCAGGGAACCCCGCCCGCAGCACCGGCCCCCACCTGCGGCGGACCATGACGGAGCGGGCCCGCGCGTACGGCCGCCCGGACGCGGCGGACAGGCTCGTGACGAGATCCTCCCGGCTGCGGCGAGGCATGAAGGCGGCGTCAGCGCCGGCGCCGCTCACACGGGCTGTCTTCCTCAGGGACAGGGCAGCGGGCAGGAGCGGAACGTCGCGGTGTCGTTGCCCGGCCCGGGGTCCGTCTGCTGGCCCACTACGGAGGCTCGGTTGATCAGGCACGCGTGTTCCGTCGCGGAGGTGGTGGCGTGCACGGTGATCGTATGGCTGCGGCCCGCCGCCAGCTCGCCGGTCTCGCAGGTCAGCTTGTGGCCGTCCAGGTGGCAGCCGGGGCTGGAGGTCGTGATGTCGCTCAGCGAGGACGGCAGCGTATCGGTGACGACCTGGGCGCTGGAGAGCCCGGGGCCGTGGTTGGTGACCTGCAATCGATACTTGATCCGGCGGCCCGGTGTGAAGGCGGTGGGCCCGGTCTTGGTGATCCCCAGGTTGACGGGGAGACCGGGCGAGGCGGCGCCGTCGTTCGTCGGGGCCACCGGACCGGGGAAGTCCCCGACCACGGTGAAGCGCGGGTGTGCGGAGGCCCCGTCGGCGATGTGGATCTGGTAGGTGTGGCCGGTGTCGGTGAACAAGGCACCCATGTCGCCGTTGCCGTAGAACCAGTTCGACCCGTAGCCGCCCACCGGCAGCTCAGCCGGTTTCGGGAAGCGCGTGACGGCGGCGGCACCGCCGGTCACCGACGACGGGTCCACACGGACGATCTGCCCCGACTGGTTCAGACCCCACAGGTAGCCGTCCGCCGCGGAGTAGGCCAGGTCCGGCGTCCCCAGCGGGACCGCGCTCAAGTCCGCCGTCTCTAGCTGCCCGGTGGTGAAGTCGTAGCGGCGCGTGGAGAACTGGTTGCCCCCGTTGCCGAACCAGAAGTACCGGTCGCCGACCATGGTGCCCCAGTTGGTCGGCGAGGTGGCATCGGTCACCGCGGTGCCCACCCGGGAGAAGACCCCGTCCTGCCCGATCCGGATGATCCCACCCGTGGGATAGTCCGCATCGCCACGGGTGACCACCCCGTACAGGAAGTGGTCCGCCTCCCGGTACCCGATCCCGTTGTACGCGATCGGCGCCCGCGCCCCCACCGGCTCGAACGAGATCACACCACCGGGCCCCACGACCTCGCGGGAGAGCTGCGTCGGCTCCCCATGCGAGATGAAGACGTAAGGGACCGCCGGATCGAACGAGTCACCCGGTACCGCCTGCGCCGGCCCCGCTCCCACCACCGGCATGACCGCCAACGCCCCCGCTAGCAGCGGCGCACTGCACCAGCACCGCACAGCGCGCCAAGATTCGCACACGCCCACATCAACCTCCAGCGATCCACGACCTGCGTGACAGAGCCCCGCCTCCGCACACGAGCAGGAAGCACGTGAGCCGGCGGCATACGGAATCAGTGATCGCTTGGAGGCTAATCGTGCATATCACCCACCGAAGGACTCCGTGTATGGCGTGTCGCAACGGATTCAGCACGTCGGCGCAGAGAGCGCCTCAGCGGCGCGGCGAGGAGGCGCGGGTGTCGGGTTGCCCCCGCTGCGACCGCTCCCTCACCCGCGAAGGACAGCCCGCATGTCTGTTGAACCTCCAGCCGCCGCCACGACTGACCTGCGTGCCACCATGGTCGACCGCCTCGCCACCGCCGGTGTTCTGACCGACTCCCTGATGCACGAGCGTCACGTCTGGCCCGGGGCCCAAGGCGCTGACCTGGACGCTGCCGTCCCTCGCAACCGTTCCCCGGCCGACGCCGTGACCTCGTCCGCGCGGATCGCCCTTGCCCTGCGCCCCAGCCCGTTCAGCGAACAGGAGCACGGATGCCCCAGCATCAGAACCCTCTTCCTCCCCGAGCCGACCGCTCCGCCGTGCACGTCGGCTGGCCCGGGGACTTCCTCGCTCCGGCGACGGCTGTCCCATGTGCGCGAACGACTACGCCGCAGACGACATCGGTTGGGGCATCCTGCTCCGCCCAGCCCCCGCAGGCCAGTGTCGGTCCGTTCCCAATCCGGGCGACGAGGAACAGGCCGTTGGGGGCGTCGAATTCCGCGTCCTCGGTGGCTTCGGGGTCGTCGGCGGTGCCGTAGGTGGCCAGCTGCTCTTGGTGGAGGGCTCGGGCAAGGGCGCGGGCGTCGGGGCTGCCGTAGGGGACGGCGGTGAGCGTCCGCTGGGGGGCGGCCTGGAGCAGCGAGGTCATGGTGCCGATAATGCCGTGCGCAGGGCGTCCAGCACATCACTATGTCCGGCGGCGCGCAGTTGCCGGCCAGCGGCGGTGCGGACTCCAATATTAGAACGCGCCCTGGGCTGGATCACGCGTGCCTGCTGCAGCGTCCGCGGATACGAGCGCCTCCCCAGCACCGCGAAGCCCACCTGCCCTGGGCACTCGTCACCCTCATGGCCCGCAGGCTCACCCGCACCGGCTGGACGAGACCCCCTGCCCTCCACCTGACGGCCGACTCCGGGTGCCTGAACAACACGTCATCTCGTGTTTGCCGGCGGGGACGGGGGCGCCAGGTTGCGGGGTGCGTGGTTCCCTTTGACGATGTCTGTGTGGTCGAACGACTACATAGAGTGTCTAGGAGGTTGTGGTGAACGAACTGGTTGAGCAGGCCGAGCCGTACATGCCGCCGGTGCTGGTGGAGGTGGGGGAGTTCAGCGAGGACACCCTCGGCCTCGGCGACTACGAGCCCGACGCGTTCGCTCCGAGCTATCTGTGACGGGTCCGGGTTCGGCAGTGCGTGATCGGCCGTCCGGTGTGTGCTGAATTCGTGGTGCTGCCGGATGCCGATGCCGCGGCCGGCATCGAGGCGGTGCTTGCCTGGGATGCGCCGAGGGTGGTTCGCCACGCTTCCGGGCGGCCATGGCTTGTGGGCCGGTGGCAGCCCGAGGAGGTCCGGGTCGCGGCCGCAGGCGCGGCGAGCGTGGCGGTGATCGGGGTGTGCCCCATCCCCGCCGCCCGCTTGTCACACCTCGCGGCGCGGGTGCGGGCGGTGTCCGATGCCGACGCCCTGGCGTCGGTGCTGCCAGGCTCTTTCCACCTGGTCGTATCCGCCGGCGGGCAGACACGTTTCCAGGGCAGCATCACCGGACTGCGCCGGGTCTTCCACTCGCGGATCAGCGGTGTGGTCGTGGCCGGCGACCGGGCAGACGTGCTGGCCGCCATGAGTGGGGACGGCATCGACGAGCGGATGCTGGCGGTCACGGTCGCCTGCGGAGGCCACGTGCCGCCGCCGCTGGGCGAGCAGCCGATGTGGTCGGGGGTCTCATCGCTTCCTGCCGACCACGCCCTGGTCTGGGACGGGCAGCGGGCGCGGGCGATGCGCTGGTGGCGGCCGCCGGCGCCCGACAAGCCGCTGGCGCAGGGTGCGGGGGAAGTGCGGGAGGCATTGAGCTGCGCACTGCGCCAGCGGGCACCGGCCCAGGGGCGGTTGAGCGCTGATCTGTCCGGGGGGATGGACTCCACCTCGCTGTGCTTCCTGGCCGCCCGGGACGTCCCGGGCCTGCTGACCGTTCGCTGGGCGGAGGCCGAGGCGGGCAACGACGACGCCGTCTTCGCCCAACACGCTATTGCCGCGCTGCGCGACGCCGAGCATGTGGTCATCGCACAAGCTGACCTGCCGCTGAACTTCGACGACCCCGGGGTACTGGCGGATGCCGAGGAGCCCTACCGGTACGCCCGCACCGCCAGCCGCACGCGCCACACCGCGGCTGTCCTGGCCCGTGGCGGCTGCCGCCGCCACCTGGCCGGACACGGCGGCGACGAACTGTTCACCCCGCTGCCCGGCTACCTGCACCGGCTGGCCCGGCAGCACCCGCTTACCGCGCTTTCCCACCTTCGCGCCCACGCCGCCCTCAGACGCTGGCCACTGCTGCCGACCCTCGCGCGTCTGGCACGTCCGGGCACCCCGGCCGACTGGTGGCAGGCCCAGGCCGACCAGCTCACCAACCCGCCACCACCGCCTCGCCGGCCAGTCCTGGGCTGGGGCATGTGGCCGCTTCGCGCGCCCTCCTGGGTCACCCCCCAGGCCGCTGACCTGGCCCGCCAGGCCTTGCAGGAGACCGCGCACGACGCCCGGCCGCTTGCCGACGACCCCGGCCAGCACCAGCACCTGCTCGCGCTCCGCTCAAGTACCGCCGGCTACCGGCTGCTGGCCCGCCAGTACCAGCAGGCGGGGGTGGAGCTGGACATGCCCTACTTTGACGACCGTGTCGCAGAGGCCGTCCTTTCGGTACGCCTCCATGAACACGCCGGCCCACTGCGCTACAAGCCCCTGCTGTCCGACGCCATGACCGGCATCCTCCCCGACCCGATCCGAAGCCGCACGACCAAGGGAGTCTTCTCCCAGGACAGCACCACCGGACTGCGCCGCAACCTTGGAAAGATCATGGACCTGTTCGCCGACTCCGTACTGGAGCAGGCCGGCCTGATCGACACCGACCAACTGCGCAGACGACTGCAGCAGGCGCAACGCGACATCCGCACCGCCATCGCGCTGGAGTCCCTGATCGGCTGCGAGACCTGGCTGCGCGCCGCACGCAACCGGCCCACCCCCGCTCCCGCCCGGAGGCTCGATGACCCCGCGCCTGCACCCTGACGTGTCCAGCACCACCACCCAGGACGGCACCGTCCTGCTGCACCAGCGCACCGGCCGCTACTTCCAGCTCAACACCACCGGCAGCTACGTCCTGCACCAGCTGCTGAACGGACGGCCCACCCAGCAGATCGCCGCCGACCTGGCAGACCGGCACGGCATCCCTCCAGAACAAACCCAACGCGACGTCACCGCCGTCATCGGGCAACTGCACGCCTCCCAACTCCTCGTGAGCCCATGAGCATCCCCAAAGCACTGGAACAGCGTCGGCACCTGCCACCGCAACAGCGCATCACACCCCTGCTCGCCGTCGCCCTGGCCCGCCCCCTGACCCGCGCCAGACCAGCACGACTGCGCCGCGTCCTGGAATTCCTCCGACGAGGCGCGGCACCGGCCACCGCCGAACAAGCCCTCACCGCCCGCCAGCAGATCGTCGCGGTCTCCCTGCGCTGCGCCGGACAGGGATGCCTGCAACGCTCCATCGCCACCGCCCTGCTCTGCCGCACCCGCGGCACCTGGCCCACCTGGCTCACCGGAGTACGCACCCACCCCTTCGCCGCACACGCCTGGATCGAAGCCGAGGGGCAGATCATCGGCGAGCCCCACCCCAAAGGCCACTACACCCCCCTCCTCACCGTCCCGCCCCTCGACCCCGGCTGAACACCACGCGATCCGCACCCAAACCACGCCCTGCCCCGGACGATTGAGGACGCGCAGGTGCACCCGACCCCGCACAGCTGGCCAACCCACAAAGGCGCGGAGTCGGGTGCCCTGGAAGACGTAGGCCCAGTTGACGCAGAGGGTGGCGAGAGCCCAAACGTGCGCCCGCTCAACTTCAGACCGCGGCCGCCGCATGGCGTGCAGTCAGCCCGGGAGCCACCCGCCGTCAGCTGGTCAAGGCCGGCTTGGTTGCGTGTCGCTGGACGGGCGGAGCCGGAGTGCCGGGCGGGGATGTGGCATCTGGGCGAAGGTGACGGTGCGTAATGCCCCGGCCTGCGGGAGAACCCCGCTCCGGCGGGTGTCCGAAGCGGGGTTCTGGGCGCGAGCTGACGGTCAGGACTTGACGGAGGGCTTCCCCTTTCCATAGCCGTTGCCGCGGTGCTGCTTGCAGCAGTCGTCGTGCTTGCCGGCGGTCACCTGGACGGTGGCCGTGGCCTGGTTGCTGATGACCTGGCTGCCCTGGGGGTCGGTCGCGGTGGCGTGAGCGGTGTTGGTGACCTGGCAGCACACGCCCTTGCCGTTGCCGTAGCCGCCGCCCTTGGTGGTCTTCTTGCACGGGGTGAGGTTGGCCTTGGTGACCGTGTAGGTGCCGTGGCACGTGGTGCTCTCACCCGGTGCGAGGGTGGTTGTGTCGCAGGTGACGTGGGTGACGAGGTTGTCGGTCACGGTCACGTTGTGCAGGGTGGTGCCGCCGGTGTTGGTGACCGTGTACGCGTACTTGACCCGGTCGCCGACCTTGAACGGGCCGCGGGAGACGACCCGTTTGGCCAGGGTCAGTTCGGAGACCGGCTGCTGTTGCTGGACGGTGATGGTGGCGGTGGCCTCTTCGCTGGCGACCTCCTGGCCGCTGGGCTCGACGGCCGTGGCCTGTGCCAGGTTGGTGAGCGTGCAGCCGCCGGTGGCGGGCTGGCAGGGGGTGATGTCGGCTTCGGTGATGGTGTGGCTGCCGTGGCAGGTGGTGCTCTCACCCGGTGCGAGGGTGGTGGTGTCGCAGGTGACGGTGGTGACGAGGTTGTCGGTGACGGTCACGTTGTGCAGGGCGGTGTTGCCCGTGTTGGAGGCCGTGTACGTGTAGTCGACTGTGTCGCCGACACGGAACGGGCCGGTGGACTCCACCTGCTTGGCCAGGCCGAGGGACGGCTGCGGTGTCTCCTCGACGACCACGACGACCGGCTCGGAGACCGAAGGCGAGCAGGTGTCGTCGCCCTGGTAGTGGGCGGTGATCTGGTGTGCGCCCAGGGGGAGGCTGGTGGTGGTGAGGGTGGCGGTGCCGTCGGCGTTGAGGGTGGCGGTGCCGA
>NZ_JBEZND010000074.1:0-19190 GCF_040706415.1 Streptomyces sp. NPDC048106
CACCTGCTGGCCACCTGGACCGGCACTTGCCCCACCTGCCGACAACCCACCCCATGGCAGCCCTACGACACGACCTAACAAAGCACTACTAGGGGCACGTGCCGTCAGGAGTCCGAGTCCGGCTTGGTCCTGGCCTCCGCGTACGCCTCGGACGGCGTCATGGGCACGCCGTTGAGGGAGACGGTCTTGTAGGGGCTGACCTTGGCGCACGCCTTGGCCTGGTCGGCCGTGGAGGCGTGGGCGTTGGACACCGCCGTCTTGGTGTCGGCGGGCCCGGAGGAGCCCCCGGGGAAGGTGGTGCCGCTCGTCCAGTCGCCGCCGATGACGAGGGTCAGGCCGGTGCCGGTGCCCTGCTTCAGGTGCGAGCCGGACAGGCCGAGCGCCTTGGCGACCGTCTGCGCCTCGCCCTCCTGCCCGTCGCCGTAGGTGAGCGTGGTGGTCTCCGACGGGCTCGGCGCGTTGGCCGTGGTCGTGCCGGAGCTGAAGCCCTGGTCGGTGAGCGCGGTGGCGATGGCGGACGCGCGGCCGGTGACGGCGGTGCCGTTCTCGATCGTCACGGCGATCCGCGCGGCGGGCACGGCCGGTGTGCTGGGCTTCTTGGTGGCGGCGGCCACCGCGCTCTTGCCGCCGGAGCCGGTGGTCAGGGACTGGTCGTTGGCGATGGTGGCGAAGAGGGTCTTGGCGCCGGGACCCACCACCACACGGTTGTCGTCGGCCGGGTCGGCCGCCGTCTGCATGGTCGTGAAGGTCATCCGCTTGGTGGGGACCTTGTTCACGTCCGAGGCGAGCCCGATCAGCTTCTTCACCGTGCCGAGTCCGCTGTCCACGGTGAGCGCCTTGGTGGCGGCGTCCGCGAGGTCGTAGACCGCGCCGGGGTCGGTCAGCGTGCCCGCGCTCTTGAACTTGCGGATCATCGAACTGAGGAAGATGTGCTGGGAGACCGTACGCCCCAGGTCGCTGCCGTCGCCGAAGCCGTGCCGGGAGCGGACGAACTCCAGGGCCGCGACGCCCTTGAGGGTGTGGGTGCCCTTGGACAGCTTCAGGTGCGAGTAGGTGTCGTAGACGTTGTCGCTGACGCACACGGGGACGCCGCCGACGGCGTCGGACATCTTGACCACGCCGGAGAAGTCGAGCTTGACGAAGTGGTCGATGACGATGCCGGTGAGCTGGTGGACGGTCTCCACCTGGCAGGCGGGGCCGTACTGGAGGGCGCTGTTGATCTGGCCGAAGTAACCCTGGGTGGACTGGCCGTTCTCGGGGTTCTTGCAGGCCGGCACCCGCGTCATGGTGTCGCGCGGGATGCTCATCACGGTGGCGTTGGAGCGGTCGGCGGATATGTGCACGACCATTTCCACGTCCGCGTTGCTCCCGGTCTGCACACCGGTGTGGGAACAGCCGCCGCCGAGCTTGCAGTCCGCCGTGTTGGTGCGCCCGTCGGAGCCCATCACCAGGATGTTGATCGGGGTGCGGCCGAAGGCGTCGGCCTTCTCGGTGCCGCCCTTGCCGTTCAGGGAGAGGCTGTGGATGTTGCCGTTCAGGTGGTCGTAGAACCACCAGCCGGCTCCGGCGGTGACCACGATGAGCGTCGACAGCGATATCGCCAGGGTCTTCAGCACGCGCTTGGCGCGCGGCACCGGGCGGGCCCTGCGGGCGCGCTTCCCACCGTGGGAGCGGGCCGCCGCGCGGGCCGCGGCCCGGCCGCCCGGGGGGCGGGCCGCATCGTCGGAACGTGCCGCGTCGGACTCGGGAGCCCGCTGGCCGGGCACCCGCCGGTCGCGGCGGCGTGTGGCCTGGCCGGCCGGGCCGTCCCACGGGTCGCTCATCTCCCACTCCCCTGAACGGTCGGGCCTGGCCGTCGACGCTGCGGCCGGGCGTGCGCGGTGGTGTACGAGGCGGTGACGTGCCGCCTCACCTCGATTGCATGGTTGCGCAATCTAACAAACAAATGACCCGGGGCAGCAGGGATGCACACGAGATTCACAGGTGAGACACCTCAACGCACCGACAAACCCTGGGCGAGCTGACGCGGCAGCCGGAGTCTACGCGTCGCGCCTGTCAGCGGAGCGTACAGGCGAGCGCTCTTACCCAAGCCGGCTGCCCGGGTGCCGGAAGGCGCGGTGACGCTCAGCCGCCGATCCCGTGCAGCCGGCGAACGGGGGCGGCGGTGTTCCGGACCCGGGCGGTGAGCTGGCCGACCATCACACGGACGAGGGTCACGACGTCGGGATCGTCGATGTAGTACACCTGGCGCCTGCCCTCGCGGCGGGAGCGGACGAGTCCGGCGAGCTTCAGTTTGGCCAGGTGCTGGCTGACCGCGGGCAGCGCGCCGCCCACCCGGTCGGCGAGGTGCGTGACATCGCTCTCACCCTGTGACAGGGCCCACATCAGATGGAGCCTGGCGGAGGAGGCGAGGAGTCCGAACGCGGCGGCGGCCTCGGTCAGCACCTCGGCGGGCGGATCGTCGTAGCCCCCGGCGTTGTCCGTCACGATCCTCTCCTGTCCCCGCCCTCAGCACTGCCGGCGCCTGTGCGCCGGTCCAGTGTAGGCGGCGCGGGCGGCCCGTTTCCGCTGTCGCCGTGCACCTGGTTCCGCCGCACGCCGCCACACCGCGGTGAGCCGGCGGGGCAGAATCGGTGACCATGACCGCGACCACGGACCGGACCGCCGCCCGCCGCAGCCTGGAGGGCCTGGCGCTCGGCGACGCCTTCGGTGAACGCTGGTTCCCGCTCTTCCGCGAACCCCGCCAGGCCCTGCGGGAGATACGCGCCCGGCGCGCCCCCGAGGAATCGCCGTGGCACTGGACCGACGACACGGCCATGGCCCTCGCGCTGCTGCGGGTGCTGGACGAGCACGGCGAGGTCCGCCGGCGCGAACTGGCGCTGGCCTTCGCGCTCGGCTACGACGGCGATCCCGCCCGGGGTTACGGCCACGGCATGCACCAGTTGCTGCCGCGCCTGCTCGAACTACCCGACCGATGGCCGGAGTTCGCCCGCGCGCTGTTCGGCGGCCAGGGCAGTCTCGGCAACGGCGCGGCCATGCGGGTGGCGCCGCTGGGCGCGTTCTTCCACGGCAGCCTGCCCCGGGTGGTCGCGGAGGCGACACGGTCCGCGGAGGTCACCCACGCCCATCCCGAGGGCATCGCCGGAGCGGTCGCCGTGGCGGTCGCGGCCGCGCTGTCCGCACGCGGCTCGCTGACCGTCGCCGAGGTGGCGGCCCTGACTCCGGACGGCGCGGTCCGTGACGGGCTGGTCCGCGCCGCCGAGGTCCCCTTCGCCACCGAGCCGTGGCGCGCCTCGGACCTGCTCGGCAACGGGCAGCGGATCCGCGCCGACGACACCGTGCCGTTCGCCGTGTGGTGCGCCGCCCGCCATCCGGCCGATCTCGTGTCCGCCCTGTGGACCACCGCGGAGGGGTTCGGCGACGTCGACACCACGTGTGCCATCGCCGGTGGCATCGTGGCCGCGCGCACCGGGGTGGCGGCCGTACCGCGCGCGTGGCTGGAGCGCCGGGAGCCGCTGCCGGGCGGCATCGGTCCGGCATCGTCCGGCTGATCCTGGGCAGGCTGCCCGTGAACGGGGTCCGGGCAGGGACCCCGAGGGACCTTCGAACAAGGCCGAGGTACGTGTGACAGACAGCGCGAGCACCGACGAACCACAGGAACCGGCCGGGCTGACGGTCGGCCGGGCGCCGCTCGACGGGGCGGTCGTCGTCACGGTGGCCGGTGAGGTCGACCACCGGACCGCCGGCGTCCTGCGGCGCGCGCTGATGCCCGCGGCCGCCACGGACGCGCCGCACACGGTGGCCGACCTCGCCGGGGTGGGGTTCATGGACTCCAGCGGCATCAACGTCCTCATCGCCGCCCACCAGGCCCATGAGCCGGCCGGCTGGCTGCGCCTGGCCGGGGTGCGCAGATCCGTGCTGCGCACCCTGGAGATGGTCGGGCTCACCGGCCTGATCGGCTGCTACCCGAGCGTGGAGGCGGCGCTGGACGCGTGACGTCCGCTACGACGTGGCGGTCTGGTGGGCCCGGGGGACGGTGGCCTCGGCACCGGCCCTGATCGACTCGACCACCTCCTGGTGCAGGTCCCGGCTGCCCCGCTCGGAGCGGCAGGGCACCGGGCTGCCGCTGAGCGTGAACCACTGGGAGGTGCCGCTGTACTGCACCGAGACGTCGGCCTTGCGGCCGTCCCAGGTGGTGTGGACGGTCAGGTCGCCGGTGAGGATCCCCGCCTCGTCGGTGCGGGCGCCGCCCCGGCCGGTGAAGACCCCGGGGGTGGTCCAAGATGCGAAGACCATGCTCTCAGCCTCTCTTCTCCGCTCCACGCCCCCTTGACGGGTTCGCGTGTTCACATCCCCCTACGCCTGCCCCCATGGTGCGCCAAAGGCGCCGGGGACGCCTGGGGCCGTCCGGCCCTCTTCCGGGGCTTTCCGGTACCGGACGGCACTGGTGCACAGACGGCTCTCGTGGTGTGCTGGTGGTGGCGGGAAGAGCCGTCGAGACGCGGGGAAGCGGCCGGGAGCCGCGCACCGCGCAATCCGGATCCGCGAGAAGCGGGTGGCCCTTCCCGCCCCGGCCGCTCACCGACCCGACGTGGACGCGGACGTGGGCCGAAAGGCCCCCACCCGGGCCCGGACGACCTGTGGCGGCGCCGGGCGGACGCCCCCACCCTGGGAACACCACACCAGGAAGGGAGCCGGTGCGATGACCTCCGCCACCACCATGACCACGGCGCTCGACCCCCTCCAGCGCGATCGGCTGACGAGCCTCGCCCGTGAGGTGTCCTTCGAGGCCGGCACGCGGCTGTTCGAGGAGGGTCGGCGCGCCGACCGCTTCTGGATCGTGCGCACCGGCACCATCGCCCTCGACCTGCGCGTACCCGGCCGCCGGCCCGCCGTCATCGAGACCCTCGGCCGCGGCGAACTGGTCGGCTGGTCCTGGCACTTCCCGCCGCACGTCTGGCACCTGGGCGCCGAGTCGATGAGCCCGGTGCGGGCCTGGGAGTTCGATGCCGGCTCCGTGCTCGCCCTGTGCGACAGCGATCCGGAGTTCGGGCGGGCGATCGCGCTCTGGGTCGGCCGTGTGGTCGCCCAGCGGCTGCACGCCTCCCGGATCCGGCTGCTCGACCTCTACGCCCCCTACGGCAGCGGGAGCGCCCGGTGACCGCCGGGCCGCCCGCCGGGGAGCCCCCGACCGGCAGCCCGAGCCGGGTGGGCGACGTGATGACGCGCGCCGCGGTGGCGGTGGGACGCAGGGCCCTGTTCAAGGACATCGTGGCGCGGATGGAGCAGTGGAACGTCAGCGCCCTGCCGGTGCTGGCGGGCGACGGCCGAGTGATCGGCGTGGTCTCCGAGGCGGATCTGCTGCCCAAGGAGGAGTTCCGGGACAGCGATCCCGACCGGATGACCCAGCGGCGCCGGCTGGGCGATCTGGCCAAGGCCGGGGCGGTGACCGCGGAGGAGCTGATGAGCACGCCCGCCATCACCGTGCACGCCGACGCCACGCTCGCCGAGGCGGCGCGCATCATGGCGCTCAAGCGCGTCAAGCGGCTGCCGGTGGTGACCGCGGAGGGGGTGCTGGAGGGCGTGGTGAGCCGGGGCGACCTGCTCAAGGTGTTCCTGCGCGAGGACCACGAGCTGGCCGACGAGATCCGGCGCGAGGTGCTGGACGTGCTGTTCCCGGCGCCGGCCGAGCCGTTGCACGTCATCGTGGTCGACGGGGTCGTCACGCTGACGGGGAAGGTCACGGACGGTACGCGGATCCCGCTCGCGGAGCGGATGGTACGGGCCGTGGAGGGCGTGGTGGGGGCTGGACTCCCATCTGACGGAGGGCTGACGGACGAGGGCTGACGGACGGGGCTGACGGACGGGGCTGACGCCCGGAGGCTGATCAGCCTCGGCCTCCGCTGAGGTTCCCCCAGCGGGGGCCTATCTGCTTCCACTCCTCGTCCCACTCGGCCATCCGGCGCCGGATGAGCCGGCCCCGGACCAGCCAGCCCGCGCACCACAGGGCCGCGCCCGCCGACGGGCCGACGAGGACGCCGGTCAGGGCCGCCTGGAGGTCGGCCGAGGCGCCGGTGACGGGCGGGGAGACGACGTGGTCGGCGTGGTTCGCCCAGACCGTGACGATGCTTCCGGCGGCGGCGCCGGGCGCGACCTTCGCCCGGTCGGTGTGCACCGCGCCGTCCGGATCGCTCCAGCGCACGGTGGCCCACACCCGCCCGTCGTCGTAGCCGGTGCCGGGGGCCGCGGCCGGGGCCGCCGGGTCGGTGAGCACCGCCGTGACGGGGTGCACCTGGGCGAGCCGGGCGGCGTACGACGCGGCGGAGGCCTGGGCCGCGAGGAGACCGGCGAGGACGCCGCAGAGCAGGACGAGCACCCAGGTGGCGAGGACGATCCAGGCCTCGACGACATCGCTGTGCCGCCGCAGCGGATTGCGCCGCCAGCGCCACAGCCGTACCGGCCTGACCGTCGTGGCAGGTGTCCGTGCCATCGTCACCGCCTCCTCTCGCGCCGGCGGCCCCTCAGGGGGTGCGCACCGACTCGGCGTCCGGCAGGTCGGGGTCCAGATCCGGGTGGCGCGGCGGCCCGGCCAGCGCGCACCGCACGTCCACCACACCGGGCACGGCCCGTGCGAGGCGTCCGGCGAGCGGTACGAGGGCGGTCTCCCGGACCCGGCCGCTGAGCGTCACGACACCATCGTGCACCTCCACCCGGATCCCGGCCGCTTCTGGGCCGAAGAGACGGGCGACGACCTCGCGGCCGACCTCCTCGGCGATGTCCGCGTCCCCCCGCAGGAACACCTTCAGCAGGTCGGAGCGGCTCACGATGCCGAGCAGGGTGCCCTCGGGGTCCACGACCGGGAGCTGTTTGACGCGGGCGCGGGCCATGACGCGCGCGGCGTGGCCGAGGGTGGCGTCCGGGGCCACGGTGACCGCCGGGGTGGTCATGAGCTGTTCCGCGGTCGCCGCGCCGGCCTTCGTCAGCTCGGCGAGGTGGCGCATCCTGCCGTACCGGTCGAGGTCGCTTTCGCGGTACTCCTCCTTGGGCAGCAGATCCGCCTCGGAGACGACCCCGACGACGTGTCCGGCCTCGTCCAGCACCGGTACGGCGCCGACCCGCCACTCGCGCATGGCCTGCACGATGTCCTTGAAGCCCGCCTCGGCGCGCAGGGCGAGCACCCTGCGGGTCATCACGTCCTGCACGGTGGTCGGAGTGCCGTCCATGGCTTCCTCCCGGGGCTCTGGTGCCGCGCGGCACGTTCAGCCTGCGGTCGCCGCCCGGCCGGTGTCATGGGCCGGCCGGACCCGATCGGGTGCCCACCGGTCCCGTGTCCCCGGGGGGACCGGGGTCACGACACGGGCAGCGGGACCCGCCACTCCAGTGTGGCCCCGCCCCCTTCGCTCTCGCCCACTTCGAGCCGGCCGCCGAGCCGCTCCGCGCGCTCCGCCATGTTGCGCAGCCCGCTGCGGCGGCCGCCGGCGGGGATGCCGACGCCGTTGTCGCGGACCCGCAGGCGCACCTCGCGGCCGTCGGCGACGAGCAGTACCTCGGCGCGGTCGGCGTGGGCGTGCCGGGCGATGTTGGTGAGGGCCTCGGAGAGTACGGCGACCACCTGGTCGGCGATCTCGCCCGGTACGTCGGTGTCGACCAGGCCCTCCATGCGCAGGCTGGGCGCGAAGCCCAGCACCGGGGCGGCCTCGCCGGCCGCCCTGACCACGCGGGCGCGCAGTCCGCCGGCCGCGGCGCCCTCGCGGGCGCGCAGTCCGAAGATGGTCGACCGGATGATCTTTATGGTCTCGTCCAGGTCGTCCACGGCGCGCAACACCCGCTCGGAGGCCTCCGGGTGCTCGATGAAGCGGCCCGCGCTCTGGAGGGTCATGCCGGTGGCGAAGAGTCGCTGGATGGCGAGGTCGTGCAGGTCCCGGGCGATGCGGTCGCGGTCCTCCAGGAGCGCGATCTGCTGGGCGGCCTGCCGGCGCTGGGCGAGTTCCATGGCGATCGCGGCCTGTGCGGCGAAGCCCCGCAGCCGCTCGGTCTCCATGTCCGAGAACACCGGTCGGCCGCTCTCGCGCGCCAGCAGGACGACACCGCGGGCGCCGCCCTCGCCGGTGCCGATCGGGACGGCGACGGCGGGGCCGAGACCGTCGAAGCGCGTGGGTTCCTGGCAGACGCGTGCGTCGTGGGCGACGTCGTCGCTGGTGACCGGGGCGGCGGCGGTGAAGGCCAGGCCCATGAGGCTGTGTTCCAGGGGCAGTACGAGGCCGCGGTGGGCCTCGGCCTGGGCGCCTACGGCGATCTCCACGCCGAGCGCCTCGGTGTCCGGCATCGGCATCGCGACGGCGGCGAGCGCCGAGCCGGTGATCTCCCGGGCGCGTTCGGCGATCAGGTCCAGGGCCTCGGCGCGCTCGCTGCCGGACATCAGGCTGTGGCTGATCTCGGCGCTCGCCATCAGCCAGCGTTCGCGCAGCCGGGAGTCCTCGTAGAGGCGGGCGTTGTCGATGGCGACGCCCGCGGCGACGGCGAGCGTGGCGAGGACCGACTCGTCCTCCTCGTCGAAGTCGGCCCCGCCGCGCTTCTCGGTGAGGTACAGGTTGCCGAAGACCTGGTCGCGGACGCGGATCGGGACGCCGAGGAAGGTGTTCATCGGCGGGTGGCCGGGCGGGAAGCCGTACGACGCCGGGTGCGCGGAGAGCTTCGGCAGGCGCAGGGGCTCCGGGTGGCGGATCAGCTCGCCGAGGATGCCGTGGCCCTCCGGGTAGGGGCCGATCCGGGCGATCCGGTCCTCGGACAGGCCCACGGTGTGGAACGCGGCGAGGGTCCTGCCGTCCGGGCCGATGACGCCGAGCGCCGCGTACTCCGCGTCCACCAGGGCAGCGGCTGCCTCCACGATGGAGTGCAGGACCTGTTCCAGCTCCAGCTCGCGGCCGACGGAGAGGACCGCCTCCAGCAGGCTGTGCACCCGGTCCCGGGTACCGCGGGCCGCGTCGATCCTGGCCTGCAGTTCCTCCAGCAGCTCGTCCAGCTTCAGCTGCGGCAGCCGCACGCCGGGCTCCTCCGTTCCGGTCACCATGCCCTCCAACTCCCCACCTGCTCATGTCCTCGAACGGGTGGGTTCCCGGGACACGGTAGCCGCTCGGCGGAGGGCGGGGATACGCGGCCGGCATGTGCCTCGGCGGTGGCGCCGGGCCGTACGGTCCCGGGCCGGTGCCGAACGGCACTGCCGGGAGCCGTGGGAGAGGGGCGACAGTGGCATCAGGAGCGGCACCGGTCCCCCGCGGTGCCGCTCCGTCCCCGGATCCGGTCGTCGCGGTGCGGCTCAGGTGGGCACCGCCAGTTCGTGCTGCTCGCCGCCGAGGACGATCTTCAGCGCGCCGGTCTCGGCGGCGCGGGAGAAGACGTCGTACGCCCGCTCCATCTGGTCCAACGGGAAGGTGTGGGTGACCAGGGGGCCGGTCGGCAGCCGCCCGGCCGCGGCCATTTTCAGCAGGGTCGGGGTGGAGTAGGTGTCCACCAGGCCTGTGGTGATGGTCAGGTTCCTGATCCACAGGTCTTCCAGGTGCAGCGTGGCGGGCTTGCCGTGCACGCCGACGTTGGCCACGTGCCCGCCGGGGCGCACCGCGCGGGTGCACAGTTCGAAGGTCTCCGGCACGCCGACGGCCTCGATGGCCACGTCCGCGCCGAGCCCGTCGGTCAGGTCCGCGACCAGTTGGCGCGGATCCTCGCGGATGTCCGCGACCGCGTCGGCGCCGAACCGACGGGCGGCCTCCAGCCGGGCCGGGGCGAGGTCCACGGCGATGATCCGCTCCGGCGTGAACAGGCGTGCCGTGGCGATCGCCGCGAGCCCGACCGGACCGGCGCCGACGACCACGACGGTGTCGCCGGGGCGCACCCGCCCGTTGAGGACGCCCACCTCGTAGGAGGTGGGGAAGATGTCCGCGAGCAGCACGGCGTCCTCGCTCGCCAGGGTGCCGGGCAGCGGGTGCACGGACAGGTCGGCGTGCGGGACGCGGACGTACTCGGCCTGGGTGCCGTCGATCAGGTGCCCGAGGATCCAGCCACCGCCGCCCAGGCACTGGCCGTAGCGGCCCTCCCGGCAGTAGCGGCAGCGCCCGCACGAGGTGACGCAGGAGAGCAGCACCCGGTCGCCGGGGCGTACGGCGCGCACGTCGCCGCCGGTCTCGACGACCTCCCCGACGGCCTCGTGCCCGAGCACCGTGCCGGGTCGCACCTCGGGCACGTCCCCCTTGAGGATGTGCAGGTCCGTCCCGCAGATGGTGACCGCCTGGACCTTCACGATCGCGTCGGTCGGCTCCTTGAGGTCCGGGTCCGCGACGTCCTCCCAGGACGCCTGTCCGGGCCCGTGAAAGACATAGCCCTTCATGCCGCTCCTCACCCTCTTTCCTTGCGGGCAGACATGTCTTGGTATGTCCGGACCGGGCGGGCCGGTGGGTTCCCGTCACCCGCCCCAGGTCCACTCCGCCACTTCCGGCAGGTCGGTGCCGTGTTCGCGGATCCAGTCGTGGTGGCGGCTGCGGGCGTCGGCCATGGTCTGGCGGACGGCCGCGGCGCGTACCGCGAGGCCGGGGACGCGGTCGATGACGTCCATGACGAGGCGGTAGCGGTCGAGGTCGTTGCGGACGACCATGTCGAAGGGGGTGGTCGTGGTGCCCGATTCCTTGTAGCCGCGCACGTGGAGGTGCTTGTGGCCGGTGCGGCGGTAGGCGAGGCGGTGGATGAGCCACGGGTAGCCGTGGTAGGCGAAGACGACGGGCTTGTCGGTGGTGAACAGGCCGTCGTACTCGAAGTCGGTCATGCCGTGCGGGTGTTCGTCGTGCGGCAGCAGCCGGGTCATGTCGACCACGTTGACGACCCGCACGCCGAGGTCGGGCAGGTGCCGGCGCAGCAACTGGGCGGCGGCGAGCACCTCTTGTGTGGGGACGTCGCCTGCGCAGGCGAGGACGACGTCGGGTTCGCCGCCGTTCTCCGTGCCGGCCCACTCCCAGATCCCGGCGCCGCGTGCGCAGTGGGCGCGGGCCTGGTCCATGGTCAGCCAGTCGAAGCAGGGCTGTTTGCCGGCGACGACGACGTTGACGTAGTCGCGGCTGCGCAGCACGTGGTCGGCCACCGACAGCAGGGTGTTGGTGTCCGGCGGCAGGTACACGCGGACGACCTCGGGGCTCTTGTTGAGGACGTGGTCCACGAACCCGGGGTCCTGGTGCGAGAAGCCGTTGTGGTCCTGGCGCCAGACGTGCGAGGTGAGCAGGTAGTTGAGGGAGGCGATGGGGGCCCGCCAGGTCAGCCGCCGTGAGGTCCGCAGCCACTTGATGTGCTGGTTGACCATCGAGTCGACGATGTGCACGAAAGCCTCGTAGCAGGAGAACAGTCCGTGCCGGCCGGTGAGCAGATAGCCCTCCAGCCAGCCCTGGCAGAGGTGTTCGGAGAGGATCTCCAGCACCCGCCCGTGCCGGTCGAGGTGTTCGTCCACCGGGAGCACCTCGGCCTGCCATGCCTTGCCGCTGGCGTCGAAGACGGCCTGGAGCCGGTTGGAGGCGGTCTCGTCCGGGCCGACGAGGCGGAAGTCCCGGCGCTCGCGGGTGTCCGCCATGACCTGTTCGAGGAGGTCGCCGAGGATCCGGGTGGGTTCGTGCAGGGCGGTGCCCGGCTTGTCGACGGCCACGGCGAAGGTGTCCAGGGGCGGCAGCGGCAGGTCGCGCAGCAGGACGCCGCCGTTGGCGTGCGGGTTCGCGCCCAGGCGCCTGGCCCCCTCGGGGACGCAGGCGAGGACGTCGGCGACGGGCCGGCCGTCCGCGCCGAACAGTTCCTCGGGCCGGTACGAGCGCAGCCACTGCTCCAGCTGCCGCAGGTGCCCGGGGTTCTCGCGCACGCCCGGGAGCGGGACCTGGTGGGCGCGCCAGGTGCCCTCGACCGGTACGCCGTCCACCTCGGCGGGGCCGGTCCAGCCCTTGGGGGTGCGCAGCACGATCATCGGCCAGCGCACCCGCTCGGTGGCTCCCTCGTCGCGGGCGGCGCGCTGCGTCCGGGCGATGTGGTCCAGGGCCCGGTCGAGGGCGGCGCCCAGCGCGCGGTGCACCTCGGCGGGGTCGTCGCCGGTGACGTGCAGGGGTTCGTGGCCGTATCCGCGCAGCAGGGCGTCGAGTTCGTCCTCGGGGAGCCGGGACAGCACGGTCGGGTTGGCGATCTTGTAGCCGTTGAGGTGCAGGATGGGCAGGACGGCGCCGTCGTGCACCGGGTCGAGGAACTTGTCGGAGTGCCAGGACGCGGCGAGCGGTCCGGTCTCCGCCTCGCCGTCGCCGATCACGCAGGCCACGAGCAGGCCGGGGTTGTCGAAGGCGGCGCCGTAGGCGTGTGCGAGGGAGTAGCCGAGTTCGCCGCCCTCGTGGATGGAGCCGGGCGTCTCGGGGGCCACGTGGCTGGGCACGCCGCCGGGGAAGGAGAACTGCCGGAACAGCCGCTCCATGCCGGACGCGTCCCGGCTGATGTCCGGGTAGGTCTCGCTGTAGCTCCCCTCCAGCCAGGAGCCCGCGAGGACCGCCGGACCGCCGTGTCCCGGCCCCCATACGCACAGCGCGTCCAGGTCGCGGGCCTT
The DNA here is from genome assembly GCF_040706415.1 of Streptomyces sp. NPDC048106. Classification (NCBI taxonomy): domain Bacteria; kingdom Bacillati; phylum Actinomycetota; class Actinomycetes; order Kitasatosporales; family Streptomycetaceae; genus Streptomyces; species Streptomyces sp. NPDC048106. The sequence continues at coordinate 12,608 of NZ_JBEZND010000074.1, forward strand.
GATGACGCGGTTGAGGTGGGTGTAGACGAGGTTGAGTCCGGGCGAGGTGCCCCAGTGGCCCAGCAGCCGCGGCTTGATGTGCTCGGGGCGCAGCGGCTCGGTCAGCAGCGGGTTGGCCAGGAGATAGATCTGGCCGGCGGCCAGGTAGTTGGCGGCGCGCCAGTGCGCGTCCAGGGTGCGCAGCTCCTCCTCGGTGAGAGCGGTTTCCTGGTGGACGGCCTCGGTCATGGGGACTCCGATCACGGTGTCGGTGGGGGCGGGATTCGGTCGGGGCGGGGTCAGTCGGTCTCCGGTACGACGGCCACCGGGCAGGCGGCGTGGTGCAGCACCCCGTGGGCGACCCGCCCGAGCTGGGGGCCGAGGTGACCGGCGCGGCGCCGGGCGCCGACCACGAGCAGTCCGGCGGTCCGGGAGGCGGCGACGAGGACGTCGCGGGCGTGTCCCTCGGCGGTGCGGCAGTGCCGCTCCAGCCCCTCGGGGACGTCCCGCAGGGCCTCTTCCAGCATCTCGGCGGCCTCCGCTTCCTGCGCGTGGGCGGGCCCGCCGGCGAGCAGCGGATGCGCGGTGGTGCCGTGCGCGGGCCGCCGCCAGGCCCGTACGGCCTCCAGGGGCACCCCGCGCAGCGCCGCCTCCTCGGCCGCGAACCGCACGGCGGCGGGGCCCGCGCTCTTCCCGGCTACGCCGAGCACCACGGGGCCGGGCGCCGGGTCCCCGGATCCGCCGCGCAGCACGATCACCGGGCAGTGCGCGCGGGCGGCGACCGACAGGCTCACGGAGCCGAGCAGCAGCTCGGCGACGGCGTTGCGGCCCCGGTGGCCGATGACCACGACGCGGGCGGTGTCGCTCTCGTTGACGAGCCCGAACCACGGTTCGTCGGGCAGCACGGCGGTGGTGACCCGCAGCTCGGGGTGGCGGCGGTGGGCCCGGCGTTCGGCGGCGCCCATGATGTCCTGGGCCATCACCTCCTCGGCCGGTCTGCCGACCTCCTGGGCGATCAGGGAGCCCTCGTAGCGCTCCCAGAGCGAGGCGTGGACCATGCGGAGCGGTGCTCCGCGCAGGGCGGCCTCCTCGGCGGCCCAGTCCACGGCGCGCAGGCTCTCCTCGGAGCCGTCGACACCGACGACGACGGGCAGGTCCATCGCGTTCACTCTCCCTGGTAGGGGTCGACAAGGAGGCGGGCCCGCACCCCATCGTTGACGGATTCCCCGGCGCCCGCGAGCGGTGCGGCGCCGTTTCGGCCCCGCGCCTCGCCGTACGGGGCCCCGCGTGTCGCCTCAGCGGTGCGCGACGACGGCCACGGGCGCGCCGACGTGGCGCAGGACGGCGTGGGTGACATGGCCGATGTGGATGCCGTACGGGCTGGTGCGGACGCGGCGGCCGACGACCACCAGGGAGGCGTCCCGGGCGGCGTCGACCAGGACCGGCGCGGCGTTGCCGGGCCGGCTCGCCTCGCTCACCTCGATGTCCGGGAACTTCTGCCGCCAGGGCCGCAGCACCTTGGTGAGCAGGGTGGCCGCCCGGCGTCCGAAGGAGGGCACGACCGGCGGCTCGGCGGGGATGCCGTACGCGGCGTACGGCGGCGGGGTCCAGCCGTGCACGACCCGCAGCACGGCACCACGGCGCGCGGCGGCGTCGAACGCGAACTCCAGGAGGGTCTGGCTGGGGCCCTCGGGGTCGTCGATGTCGAGGCCGACGACGACCGGCCGGAAGGGGGTCGCGGCGGACGGGACGCCCGACGGGTCGGGCTGGTGTTCGTCGGCGGCCTGTTCACCCGCCCGGACCAGCACCACCGGACGCGTCGTGTGCGCGAGGACGGACAGCCCGGTCGAGCCGATCAGGAACCCGCGGAGCCGGCCGAGGCCGCGGGAGCCGAGCGCCAGCAGCTCCGCCCCGTCGGCCGCCTCGGCCAGGGCGCGCGCCGGTTCGCCGGTGACCTGGTCGGCGAGGACCTCGACGGCGGGGTGGCGCAGCCGCAGTCCCGCCGCGGACTCGCGCACCGCGCGGGCCCACTCCTCGGCGGCACCGGCGGCGTCGCGGCCGGTCTCGGGTTCCCGCACGTGGAGGATCCGCAGCGGCAGGTCGCGCAGCGCCGCTTCGCGGGCCGCCCATTCGACGGCGGCCCGGCTCTCGGGCGAGCCGTCGAGGCCCGCGGTGACGGTTCGGGGCATGGTTCCACCTCTCGGGGCGTCGCCTCTCGGGGACAAGAGCGACGATTCCAGCGTTGCGCGCGAGCGGCGAGACGAGCATGGGCCGCTGGTCCCCCGCCGGGGCCGACCGGCCCGGGGCGCGACCGGCCGCGGGAGCCGGGCGGCCCCTGTGCCGACCGGGCGCGCCCGGCGCACGCTGGGGACAGCGGCACCCCCGTCGAGAAGCTACGGAGTCACCATGTACGGCACCCCGCACACCGTCAGCGACGTCATGACGACCACCGTCGCCGCCGTCGGCCGGCGCGCCCCCTTCAAGGAACTGGTGGAGATGATGCAGGACTGGCAGGTCAGCGCCGTGCCCGTGATCGAGGGCGAGGGCCGGGTGGTCGGCGTGGTCTCCGAGGCGGACATGCTGCCCAAGGAGGAGCTGCGGGACGACCCGGCGCCGGAGTACCGGCGGCTGCGGCCCCCCGCCGACATGGCGAAGGGCGAGGCGATCACCGCCGGGGACCTGATGACCTCCCCCGCGGTCACGGTCCGCGCGGACGCGACCCTCGCCGAGGCCGCGCGGGCCATGGCCCGCGCGCGGGTCAAGCGGCTGCCCGTGGTGGACGAGACGGGCATGCTGGAGGGCGTCGTCAGCCGCGCCGATCTCCTCAAGGTCTTCCTGCGCGGGGACCGGGAGATCGAGGAGGAGGTGCGGCAGGAGATCGTGGCACGGCTCTTCCCGCCGCCGGACTCGGCCGTGGAGCTGCGGGTGGAGGACGGCGTGGTGACCGTGATCGGCCGGGTCCGGGACACCTCCCTCGTCCCCGTGGCGGCCCGGCTGGTGCGCGCGGTCGAGGGGGTCGTCGACGTGCGCTTCGACCTGGCGCCCGGTCAGGGGGCGGCTCAGGCGTGACGGGGAGCGCGGAGGATCCGACCGGGCGTGACACCCTTGGAAGGCGGGGCCGGTCCGCGGGAAGTGGGGCCGGTCGGCCCTGGTGCGCGCCGGGAAGTGGGGCCGGTCGGCCCTGGTGCGCGCGGCGCCGTCCGGCGATGATCGGCCGGGTGGCGGGCCGCAGTCCGCCTGCTTTCCGGGAACGAGAGGCCGAGATGACCGAGACACGCACCTTCACGGCACAGGACCCGATCCGGGTGTTCCTCCTGGACGACCATGAGGTCGTCCGGCGCGGTCTGGCCGACCTCCTCGACGCCGAACCGGACATCTCCGTCGTCGGCGACGCCGACACCGCCGCGCACGCCCTGGTCCGGGGCCCCGCCCTGCGCCCGCACGTCGCCGTGCTGGACGTACGGCTGCCCGACGGGGACGGCATCTCGGTCTGCCGGGAACTGCGCGACCGGATGCCGGAGCTGGCGTGTCTCATGCTCACCTCGTTCGACGACGAGGACGCCCTGCTGGACGCGATCATGGCCGGGGCGTCCGGCTATGTGCTCAAGCAGATCAAGGGCTCGGACCTGGTGTCCGCGGTGCGCACGGTGGCCTCCGGCCAGTCGATGCTGGACCCGGAGACCACGGCCCGGCTGATGCGCTCGCTGCGGGCAGAGCCCGAGGAGGCGCCGTCGCTGCCGCCGGAGCTGGCGGGCCTGTCGCCGCGCGAGCGGGACATCCTGGCTCTGATCGGGGACGGCCTGACCAACCGCGAGATCGGCAGGCGGCTGTACCTGTCGGAGAAGACGGTCAAGAACCACATCTCCCGGCTGCTGGCCAAGCTCGGTGTGCAGCGCCGGGTCCAGGCCGCCGTGCTCGCCTCCCAACTGGAGCCGGGGGGCTCGAAGGAACACGCCGCGCGCTGAGCCCCCGGCCCCGAGCGCTTCTCGCGTTTCTCACGGCAGCCGGGGTACGACGGCCACGGGGCACTTGGCGTGGTGCAGCAACCGGTGGGTGACGCGGCCGAGTTGGAGCCCGGAGTGGCCGCGCTCCCGGCGCACCCCGAGGACCAGCAGGTCCGCGGCGGCCGAGCGGTGCAGGAGCACCTTGCCGGGCGGCCCTTCGAGGACGGTCCGGGACACGCGTACGTCCGGGTGCTCGCTCAGCGGTGCCTGGAGCAGTTTGTCGATCAGTTCGGCGGCCTCGTCCTCGTAGCCGGGCGCTGCCGTGTCCTCCGCGCGGGCGCCGGAGCGGCGCCAGGTGCGCACCGCGTCCAGGACGCACCGGCGGGCCGCGGCCGCGCGCAGCGCGAACCGGGCTGCCGTGTCGGCGGTGGCGGGTTCACCGACGCCGAGCAGCACCCGTTCGTGGGTGCCGCCGAGGCCGGCCGCGTCACCGCGGACCACGATCACCGGCCCGCAGGCCCGCCCGGCCACGGCCAGTGAGACCGAGCCGAGGAGCAGTCCCTTCAGCTCGCCCCGGCCGCGGCTGCCGGTCACCACGGCGGTGGCGTTGTCCCCCTCGGCGAGCAGCGCGGAGACCGGGTCCTCGGCGAGGACGGCGGAGTCCACCTCCAGGCCGGGGGCGCGCCGCCGTACGCGTTCCGTCGCCGAGGCCACGATGTGCCCGGCCATCAGATGGGGAGCGGACGGTTCGCCGCCGAGCGAGGGGAGCAGGCCCTCGTAGCGCTCCCAGAGCGAGGCGTGCACGAGCCGCAGCGGCAGGCCGAGCCGGACCGCCTCGTCGGCCGCCCAGTCCACCGCCAGCAGGCTGCAGTCGGAGCCGTCGACACCCACGACCAGGGGCAGGGGCATCGTCCTCACCGCCTTTCCTCGGGCTGCGCGGCCGCGCAGCGGCCCGTCCGGCTTCCACGTTCGCACGGCCGAACGGGCGGACGGATGGGTACATTGTCCCTTTCGGGGGGAATCGGACTCTCCGTGCGAAGTCCGGACGGCGGCCCCGACCCCTCGGCGGCCCCTCGGCGGCCGAGGGGCGCGATCCGGCGCGGTCCGGAGACGGCGTCCCCGGTGCCGGTGTCCCTGTCGGTGCCCCGAAAGAGGTCCTGATGACCCATCTCCCCCAGCCCGGCCCACCGTCCGGTCCACCGCCCGGCGCGCCGTCCGTGGAGGGTCAGGTCAGCGTCGGCCGGCTGATGAGCGCCCCGCCCGTGACCGTCCCGCCGGACGCCACCCTGGCGCAGGCCACCCGGCTGATGGCCGAGACCGCCGTCGGCTCCCTGCTGGTCGTCGAGGACGGCACCCTGCGCGGCATCGTCACCGACCGCGACCTGGCGCTGCGCGGGCTGGCCGAGGGCCTGCCGCTGGACAGCCGGATCGACGCGGTGATGTCGCCGCGGGTGGTCACCCTGGACGCGGGCGACGAGATCCACGAGGCCTACCGCGCCTTCCGCCGCACCGGCGTGCGGCGGCTGCCCGTCCTGGCCGACGGCCGGCCGGTGGGCGTGCTGACCCTGGACGACCTGCTGCTGGACGTGTTCCGGCGGCTGGCGGACCTGCTGGGGCCGGTGGCGTGGAGCGTGCTGCGGGAGCCGCCGGGGCCGCCGTAGCGGACCCTGCCGTCAGGTCTCCTCGTCGCGGACGATCACCACCGGGCACGGCGCGTGCGCGGCCACGCGCTGGCTGACGGAGCCGAGCAGGACGCGGGCGAAGCCGCCCCGGCCCCGGCTGCCGACGACCACGACCTCGGCGCCCTCGGCGGCCCGGAGCAGGATCTCGGCCGGGTCGCCGTGCGCCACGCGGGTGCGCACCCCGGCGGCGGCGTCCGCGCCGAGCACCTCCGTCAGCTCCTGCGCCATCTGCTCGCGGGTCGCCTCCTCGTCGATGTACATGTCCACCGCGGGCGCGGACCAGCCGTACAGCGGCACCTCCCAGGCCGCGACGGCCTCCACCGCGCCGCCGACGAGCCCTGCGTAGCGCACGGCCCAGCGCACCGCCTCGAAGGAGGACGGCGAGCCGTCGACCCCCACCACGACCCGGGGCTTGGAGACGTCCTGGTCCATCTGTCCCACCTCTCTGCGGCGGCGGCGCCGGCCACGGCTGTTGCCCCCTGCCTCCACGCTGCGCGACGCGCCGCGGCCCCGCCAGAAAAGAGCGTCCGTTCGGCCCTGCCACCGGGCGCCGGAGCGGTGCATCCTGCCGTAAGGGGGAATGCCGTAAGGGGGAACCGGGAGGAACGGGAGGTGAGGCACGGATGGGCAAGCAGACCAGGAAGAACGGCAAGGCGAAGGCCGCACAGCCTCGTACCGGCCGCGACTGCGGGGCTCCGCTGCCCGCACGCCGCGGCGCACACCCCCGCACCACCCCCGGCGCGGGCCACTGGCGCGGTCACGGCCCCGGCAACCAGTGGCTGCTGCTGCCCGGCGGCACGTGGCGCCGGGTCGAGACGATCCGGGTGCGGGGGCTGTTCGGCTGAGGTGCGGGTCCCTAGGGGTGTCCGGCGGATCTTGGCGGAGACGCGGGGTCCGGCACGCCGATCTGCGGCGTTGTCGTCGGTCGCCGACTCCCCCACGCTCGGCTTCGCTCGCGCGGGGGCACCCCCATGCGTC